>DASPQB010000152.1:0-10648 GCA_035625205.1 Nitrospirota bacterium
ACGTTCACCTACAAGGGAAAATCGGTGAACGTCAAACAGATAAGCAAAGAACTGGGGGTTCAGTACGTACTGGAGGGAAGTATTCAGAGATCAGCTGACCGCGTTCGAATCACTGCCCAGTTGATCGATGCCCTTTCGGGGCATCACATTTGGGCCGAACGCTATGATCGTGAACTGAAAGATATCTTTGTCCTACAGGATGAGGTGACAGGTAACATACTTAGGGCTATGCAAGTGAAAATTATGGAGGGGGAGCAAGCCCTGCATCGCGACAATGGAATACGAAATCTCAATTGCTATTTGAAGCTGTTGGAAGCCCAAAATTACTTCAATCGCTTTGATATCGAGGGCAACAAGTTGGCCCGGCGGGTGGGAGAAGAAGCTCTTGTTATGTGTCCAGAGTCTTCATCAGCTTATAACCTCCTGGCTACTACCTACATGATGGATTACTGGTATGGTTCTGGCAAATCCCCTCAGGAGTCTATTGAGAAAGCTATTGAACTGGCACAAAAGGCCATTGCACTGGATGATTCCTATGCCAGCCCCCATGGTTTGCTGAGCTTCCTCTATTCCATAAAGGAGGAGCACGAGAAGGCACTTGCTGAGGGAAAACGGGCTGTGTCTCTTGATCCTAACGGGGCAGATGTTTATGCCTGGTATGCCACTAGTCTGACCTTTGCGAAGAGGCCGGAAGAAGCCATTCCATTGTTCCAAAAAGCAATCCGACTCAACCCTTTTGGTCCGGCCTGGTATTTTTTTAACCTCGGGAATGCCGTCAGGATCACCGGGCGGTATGAAGAGGCAGTTTCGGCCTACAAGAAGGCCCTTCAACGATCTCCTGATAATTTATTTGCCCATGTTTTCTTGGCCGCTACATACAGCAGGATGGGGCGTGAGAAGGAGGCCCGCGCTGAAGCTGCAGAAGTTCTTAGGATAAATCCAGAGTTCTCCCTAGATTACTTTGCAAAGACACTCCCATACAAGGATCAAGAAGTAACAAAAAGCTTGATTGACGCTTTGCACAAAGCTGGTCTGAAGTGAGGGTAGTGAGCCTGAACCGAAATCCTTCTTCTAACACTCATGCACATTTCCAATAATCATCGACCCTCAGAGTCATCCCAAACCGAAGATTTGTGAAGCCCCCAACTCTCTTTCCGACGAGCCCTTCCTGTACTCTTCGCTTCCCTAATCTTCGAAAACAGTGTATATTACTACCGCAAATGGACGACGGCTTCAGAGTTCAAGAGGGCCTTTTGAAGAGCTGAAAGGTCTTGTCTTCAGGAAAAAGATTACGGGAACATAAAAAATAATGTTATGTGTCCATGGACCGAAATGGAACAAAGTGCCTGCGTGTGTAATACCGATGGGACTCGCCCGGAGGAATGTCATGAGAGCGAATGAATGCCGTATCATCGATGTTCACCGCCACTGTCTTCCTAAGCCTTCCACCACTGCAAAGGGAGTGGCCAGAGTGATCCTCGAGAAGCGGATCGGCTGGCGTGAAACACCTGACTACGCCGTTTCCACGTGCAGAGGGGTCTCCTCCATCATCTATCCAGAACTCACGGACATAGACGCTCAGGTCAGGGGACAGGATGAGGCGGGGATCGTCATGGGCATCTTGAGTTTCTCGATGGCGCTTGAAACCATGGTGAGCGCGCTACCAGTTGCGGCAGAGAAGACACTCACACGAATGCTCAACGACGCCACGGCGACAATGGTCAACAGATTTCCTGACAAACTGGCTTTCATAGCAATACTTAACCCATTCTCCAAGTATGCCATCCAGGAATGCGAACGATGCCTCGACCACCTCGGTGCCAAAGGAGTCAACATTAGCACGAGCTGGAAGGGTCGTTTTCTCGACTCACCGCGTTTGGATACCTTCTGGCAGTTTGTTGAGAATCGAGAAGTCCCGTTTTCCTCCATCCACCGCAGGTTCCTATCGGATACAAACACATGAGAGCCTACAAACTGGAAGAAATGGTAGGCCGACCATTTGACACGACCATGACCGTCGCCCGAATGATCTACTCAGGAGTATTCGATCGGCATCCCCGGCTAAAGATTGTCTTGCCCCACATGGGTGGGCTCCTGCCCATGATTGACGGCCGATTGGATTTTGGATTCAGACTCGGGTACAAGGGTCTTCCGAAAGAACAGAGCGCCGTTTGCCAAAGACGGCCAAGCGAGTATTTTCAGACCAATCTCTACATGGACACGATGGGATTCTCACCCAAAGGCGTCAAACATGTGATCGATCTACTTGGATCCGATCGGGTTCTCTTCGGCAGCGACTATGCCGCAGTTCCAATTCATCCGAAAGAGCATGTGGAAATGATCAGGGGACTGGGCCTGAATCCTGAAGACGAGGAGAAGCTCATGTGGAAAAACGCTGCTCGGCTTTTTCGATGCAACGGGGAAAAAGCATGGGCACACGACATGTGGTGAAGCTGAGGCGGCGGGCAAACCTCGTCTTACATTCAGAAGGCTTCAAACCCTGTGGTTCGCTTCGCGTTGCACAGCATCGCCGCGCAGCTTAACCACGTCGTTAGGCTGCAACACGCGAACATAAAGGACTGGAACATATGGACGGACAGATCAGCGAGAAACCAGACTACGGCAATTGGACTCCTAAGTTAATGATTTATGTTCCTCTCACAATAGCGCTCCTGTTCCTGGCATCGAGTCTCAAGTGGTCTTTCCTGCTGATTCCGGCTACGTTCTTCATGCTGATCGCTGCCTTTCTATTCTATGTTCGATTCAAGCTTTCTCCTAAAGCAGGAAATGTCCAGGAATCCATTTGGAGCTTCGTAATAGAACACTTGGATTGGAGTGGAGAAGGTAGAGCCTTGGACATAGGGTGCGGGAACGGTGCCCTTACTATCAAGCTTGCTCAGAAATACCGTAAGGCACAGGTCCTCGGAATAGACTATTGGGGAAAGAGGTGGGATTACTCCATGAGCGTCTGTGAACGCAACGCAGCGATTGAAGGAGTCAATGACCGCGTTGCGTTCCAGAGAGCAAGCGCCGCGTCATTGCCATTCGCTGACGGGTGCTTCGACGCCGCGGTGAGCAATTTTGTTTTCCATGAGGTCGGCGGTGTCAAAGACAAGCGTGACGTTATTCGAGAGGGACTAAGGGTTCTCAAGAAAGGTGGCAGGTTTGCCTTTCAAGACGAATTTCTAATCAAGAAGATGTACGGCCATCCAGACGCATTGATTACCACTATCAAGAGTTGGGGAATAGCCAAAGTGGAGTTTATCGAAACCAGAGAGTTGCCCTTTATTCCACGCTTATTAAAAGCACCTTTCATTCTGGGAACCATGGCGATGATACGGGGAGAAAAATGAACAAAGAGCAGCCCAACGAGACGTTCCACCGGATCGCTAACGCTCCCGGTGAATTTCATGTTATGCGCGCTTTCGAACCGTAATCTTCGGCATGAAGGATGACGCTCATTCAAACATTAGTAGGTGTACTCCGCAAAATTCGGCTGAGGTGGCGAATTTTCCTTTGAGTTGGTGATTTCTTCCTGAAATCCACGAGGGACCAATTTGGCAAAGGATGCTCGATTGCAATCAGTAATCGATAGGTGGTTGCCGTCCTCTGACTTAGTTTTGTCTTTCAAATCGAAACCCTTCGGCGGGTGGAGCACTATCCTTAAATACAGCGTTAGTCTAAACAAAATACAGTGCACCCCCCATTTACTTCTCCTTAAACATTGTTCGATTATCAGGTTGATGAAGGAAAAACCAAAAGGAGCTAAGGAAGGAACCAACGATGGACAGTTTTGCACAACTTGTTCGGGAATGGCAGGTCTTTTATGCGACGATTGCTGCCTCCGCGGCAACCCTCGTCGGTTTGCTTTTCGTCTCGATGGCACTGAATGTAGGTATGCTCGCGGACCCCGAGAACATCGGCTTGAAAAAGCTCGCAAACCAGACCTTGAACAACTTCCTATACGTTATCGTCTTTGCGCTTATTTTTCTGATCCCCAGACAAGGACCTATCACACTCGGCGTACCTCTCCTGTGTATTGGTATTGCAGGTCTGATAAGGACTGTATTTACTCTGCGCAGTCTGCTCTCTAACGTTATTCAAGGGATCCCCGGAAGGGAGAGATTCGCGCGAGCTGCTATCACGTTGATAGCCTTTTTGGTCTTGATTATTGTATCTTTTTTGGTGATGGTTCGCGCCAATGCCGACAGTCTGTACTGGCTGGTAGCCCCAATGATCCTCCTGTTGACATCCGCTAGCGTCAATACGTGGTCCCTGCTGATAGGGGTGCACGAAGCCTCAGCGAAAACGCGACATCCAAAAAAGTAAAGACAGTACATTAGGGAATTTGATTGACAAAAACCAGTTGACTGAATACGATTATTACAAATTACAAATTGCAGCATAATAATTTTTAGGCATCTCGGTCGGGCCTAAGGAGGAAAGACATGCGATTCCATCTCAAAGGTGGACTGAGCGAACAATACCATTTCATGAGGAGGGAAAAACATGAGTAATACAATTCGAGAGGGAATATCGAAGATTTGGTGGCTTGTTTTGCTGCGGGGCATCCTGGTGCTTCTTTTTGGTCTGTTCCTTGTAACAGCGCCAGGCTTAGCATTGGCAACCCTGGTTTTGTTTGTGGGTGCTTATTGGTTCGTCCATGGGATTTTCTCCATCATTGGCATATTTGTTGGAGCTTCAGGTATTCATTGGGGATGGCTGCTGTTGGATGGGATCATAGGTATCCTGGCCGGTATCTTTGTCATGAATCATCCGCTATTCAGCGCCATTCTCATTCCAACCACTCTTGTCATCGTCCTCGCCATCCAGGGGATTATCATGGGGATCATCAACTTGGTTCAGGGCTTTAAAGGTGATGGGGCAAGAGCTGTTATCCTGGGGATTATCAATCTCTTATTTGGGATCATCTTACTTGGGCGACCTCTAGTGGCCGCTTCTGTACTGCCGATCGTCATTGGCGTTTTCGCTATCGCCGGGGGGATTCTACTTATTATTCTGGCATTCCGCATCCGTCAGGCAGTGAAATAACGGGTGGTCTCGTTGTTAATCATCAATTTTTTATGCATCTCATTCTCTTGACTTCCAGGTGGAGGTTCAAAGTAGGTCTTTTGACTGGCGAAATTTTTAGGAAACCGAGGATGTACTGGAACTTGTTCGCAATGCCCGTCGTGCAGCCGCCGCGAGTCCTCGATAGAGGCCTACGGCATCGTTACTGCTGGACGCGTGGCCAACCGAACGGGCCTGTGGGAGTATTTACGCAGATGCGGGCGATTCGCTGGGGGAGGGCCGCATGGGCGGGTTCATGACAGTGCTTCCGATGGCGTTTGTGATGGTTGCCGGTCCCCAGATCGTGAGCGCCGTCTTCATTGCCACCAGCAAGAACTGGCTTCGGAACTGTCTCATGTTTCTCCTCGGCGTGACGGTGGCGAGCGTCATGGGCACCGGCGTCGCCTACCTCGGATACACGTACTTCGCGCAAGGTACTGCGTCTGCCGGGCGCGGTTTGGCCAAGTTGGTGGTCAACTGGGTGATCGTCGCGCTGCTGCTGCTCTTGGCTGTGAGGGTCTACCTGAAGCGCAAGGATACCCAGCCCCCGAAGTGGATGGGCAGACTCCAGAACGCAGACGCCGCATTCGCATTCAGGATCGCTTTTCTACTCTTCCTTCTGATGCCGACTGACATCGTCAGCACGGTGACGGTGGGCCTGCACCTGGCTCGAAGCGAAAGTCCGTATTGGCACGTTGTCGGCTTCATAGCCGCGACACTCCTGCTGGCAGGGATACCGCTCATCTTGAATCTCCTCCTCGGTAGACGGGCTGAGACTCTGCTTCCCCGCGTACGCGAGTGGATGAACACGGACTCGTGGATCGTGAGCGAGATCGTGGTCGCCTTTTTCCTGATGATGGCGGTGCGGGGGATCGCGCAAGGCTAGACGGGGTCCAGCTCGGGCTATCCAGCAGCTAGGTCTCGTTCAGGAGAAGGAGCCGAGTCAACAGGCCCCTCGCGAATCCTCAGCGTCCACGGCGCGGCTGCTAGCCAGCGGATCAAGCGTCGGAGTAAGACGATTCCGAGATCAGTGTCGGTTGCCCGATGCTCAACGCCGAGCGTTAAACTCCAAAACAACATGAAATTACCTTTGGAAGTTACCAGCGGGTGGGAGCGCAGATTGCCTGATCTTTTAGGAAAGTGGACCTCTTAGAAAATCATGGGGGACCGCTATTGTATAGCAGTACCACTGGTAGCCTTGAAGTTAAGCGCTGGAAAGAGCGATTTAAACCACCAGAGAAGTTCCTACAATAAACTTAAACAGGACGAAAGGAGACGATATTATGATACAGAAACAATGTACAAGACATCAACAAGCAAGAGTGCGTAGCGCAGGCGCTTGGGCAGCGGTTGGCTCGGTGCTGGCGGCAGGAACGTTATTCAGCGGCGGCACGTCCGCGCAGGAGGTACTTCCCGCGCCAGTCGCCCCATTCAAGGGGGAGATCGGGCTGAGCACGAAAGACTCGAAGCCCGATTTTCCACAGCCGGTGCGGGCGCCGAAGGGAGCGCCTAATGTCGTCCTGGTGCTGCTGGATGACGTCGGCTTCGGAGCGTCTACCACCTTCGGCGGGCCCATTAGTACGCCGACGCTTGATCGCCTCGCGAAAAACGGGCTGCGCTACACGCAGTTCCACACTGCCGCGCTCTCCTCGCCTACACGTGCGGCACTGCTTACTGGCCGCAATCACCACTCGGTGCACACCGGAGTGATCATGGAACAGGCCACGGGCTTTCCCGGCTACGACAGTTTGATGGGCAAGGATACCGCAACCGTTGCAGAAATCCTCAAACAGAAAGGCTGGAACACCGCCTGGTTCGGCAAGAACCACAATGTGCCCGACTGGCAGAGCAGCCAGGCCGGCCCATTCGACCTCTGGCCAATCGCTCTGGGGTTTGAGCATTTCTATGGCTTTCTTGGCGCGGAGACCAACCAGTGGCGTCCAGCCGTTTTTGACGGCACCCGGCCCATCGAACCGTACCTGGGCAATCCGGATTACAACTTCGATTACGGCATCGCGGATCAGGCTATCCAGTGGGTGCGCAATCAGAAGGCTGTCGCGCCCGACCGACCGTTCTTCCTCTACTACGCGCCCGGGGCCACGCATACTCCGCATCATCCGAAGAAGGAATGGATCGCGAAATACAAGGGCAAGTTTAACCAGGGCTGGGACAAGGTACGCGAAGAGACGCTCGCTCGGCAAAAAAACCTGGGTCTGGTTCCGGACAATACCCAATTGACGAAGCACCACTCCGGGATACCGGCTTGGGATTCCCTAAACGCGGAGCAGAAGCAGCTCTTTGCTTACATGATGGAGATCTACGCTGGCTTTCTCTCCCAGACGGACTACAACGTCGGCCGGGTCTTGGACGCGATTGAGCAACTGGGGCAACTCGAGAACACTCTGGTCATCTATATCGTTGGTGACAACGGCGCCAGCGCCGAGGGAACGATGCAGGGTTCCCTCAACGAGGTTGCCACGCTCAACGGGATCACAGAAGACTACAAGCAGATCCTTGCGCGCAAGGACGATCTAGGCACGTGGAAGACACACAATCACTATCCGATCGGCTGGGCCCATGCGATGGATACACCCTTCCAGTGGACCAAGCAGATCGCCTCACACTACGGCGGTACGCGCAATGGGATGGTCATCTCCTGGCCTGCTCGCATTAAGGACCAGGGCGGTATCCGGTCGCAATGGCATCACACGATTGATATCACGCCGACGATTCTGGATGTAACCGGCTTGCAACAACCCTCCGTCGTCAATGGCGTCGCCCAGAAGCCCATGGAGGGCGTAAGCATGGCCTACACCTTCGACAATCCCAAGGCCCCGTCAGCGCGGCGGACGCAGTATTTCGAGATGTTCGGGAACCGCGGCATCTATCACGACGGCTGGGTGGCTTGCACGACCCCTAAGCTGGCACCCTGGGAGGATGTTTCAATGTTCCCTCAAGCCTCTCAGGTAGATGTAATCAGCGGTTACAAGTGGGAGCTTTACCATGTCGAGGAAGACTTCAGCGAGGCCATCAACCTAGCTGACCAGAACCCCGACAAGCTCCGTGAGCTGCAACTACTGTTCTATGCCGAGGCCGGTAAATACAACGTGCTGCCCCTGGACGACAGCAAGATTCAGCGGCTTGACCCAGCCATCCGCCCCAGCCTCACACGCGGACGCACCGAGTTCACCTACTACGGGGGCCTGACGCGCATCCCCGAGGGTGCAGCGCCGGATGTGAAGAACAAGTCGTTCCGCATCACCGCCAATGTGGTCCTCCCGAAGGGCGGCGAACAAGGCATCGTGGTGACCCACGGGGGACTATCTGGCGGCTACGCGCTGATGTTCAGGGCCGGCAAACCGATTTTCCATTACAATCTGGCGAACGTCACACACTACAACATTGCCGCTAAAGAAGCTCTGTTCTCCGGCAAGCATACTATTATATTCGACTTCAAGTATGACGGTGGCGGCATCGGCAAAGGCGGCACCGGCACGCTCAGTGTGGACGAAAAGCAGGTTGCCCAAGGCCGCATCGGCGCCACCCTGCCCATTCGCTTCTCGCTCGATGAAACCTTCGACATCGGCGAAGACACAGGAACACCTGTGAGCGAGGATTACGACGTACCGTTCAAGTTCACCGGCAAGATTGAAAAGGTAGTCGTGAACCTCGGCGAAACCAAGCTCAGCACCTCCGACCAGCAAAAACTGCAAGACATGGAGCGAGAGGAATGGTTCAAGGTGGAATAGGAGTCACGTAGAGCGGATCTGCCGAAATTCACTTCGGTACCAGTCACGAGGCATAAAAGTAGTTGGTTCAATCTCCTCTCCTTTTGATGGGGGAGGATTCAGGGGGGTAAACGCGATATGTCCCTCTCGCTCACCCTCTCCCGCCAAGAAGAGGGGAATAATCGGAATATTTTCTAAACAACTGATAAAAGGAACATCGTCATTCATGAATGTTAGCAGAAAAAACGGACAGAAAGATGCGACGAATATCTCAGAGGGTATTCACATCGTGGCAAAGCCCGTAGGGCCTATGTGCAATCTCAACTGCGAATACTGCTTTTATCTTGAGAAGCAGGCTTTATTCGGGAGAAAGCGAAAATACCGCATGTCTGATGATATCCTTCGTGCCTTCATCGTTAATTACGCCACAGCGCAGCCGACACCAGTTGTTGAGTTCGTCTGGCAAGGAGGAGAACCGACTCTTTTAGGAATCGATTTTTTCAAAAAAGTGATCGCAATGCAGGGGCCTTTCTCACATCAAAAAATGATAACGAATTCTCTGCAAACTAACGGAACGCTGCTCACCGATGAGTGGTGCGACTTTCTGAAGAAGCACAATTTCATGGTCGGGATCAGCATTGACGGGCCGAAAGCGATCCATGACCGTTATCGCCGCGATCCCCAAGGAAGCGGGACATTCGACCGTGTGATGCAGGGACTGGAGCTTCTGCAAAAACATAAAATTGAATATAATGTGCTGGCCTGCGTGGCCCGTGATACGGCGACACAGCCGCTCGATGTATACCGCTTTTTGAGGGACCAAGGCGTCGAATTTATCCAGTTTACACCGATTGTTGAGCGCAGACCCGATGCACGCTGCAGCCAACTTGGTCTGCGTCTTGCGGGTCCCGCAACACTGGATAAACAGACCCAGCAGACTGAGGTTACCCCCTGGACCGTCGTCCCAGAGGAGTACGGTGACTTTCTCATCGCCATTTACGAGGAATGGGTCCATCATGATGTGGGCAAGGTCTTTGTCATGAATTTTGAATGGGCGCTCAACGCCTGGATTGGTAACCCTTCGCCAGTCTGTATCCATGCAGAACAATGCGGACGGTCGGTCGTGGTCGAACACAACGGGGATGTCTATGCCTGTGATCACTGCGTCTATCCGCAATACAAACTCGGAAACATCTCCGCTGACAATCTCTTCCAGATGGTCGAAAAATCAGTACGGTCAGGCTTTGGCATAACAAAAGAGACAGCCTTGCCCCGCTGGTGCAGGGAATGTGAGGTCCTCGCAGCCTGCCGGGGTGGGTGTCCCAAGCATCGTTTTGCAAGAACGTACTACGATGAACCAGGGCTTCATTATCTTTGTGCTGGATACAAGAAGTTTTTTCTCCACATTCGGAAGTATTTGAGGGCGATGGCCACCCTGTTGGAAAACGGCTTGCCGGCGTCATACGTGATGAATGCAGTAAAGGGACCGTTGATGATAAAACTTGATGAAAGGTGAATTCACAACGACGAAAGAAGACGAAACCATGAAAATGGAATTCATTATGATGGCTTACAGCCACCGCTGATTTAAATCGTTATACTTCCTTTCTTTCCGTAATCATCAAGGTTGAGGGTTGGCTTATGTTGAGGATAAGTAGGTGAAGCCCGCAGCCGCTTTCCGAGGATAACTTCCTGTAGTCCACAAGGCGAATATTCAGCTCTTTATACCAGATTTCCAGTGATAATCTTCAAAAAGATAATTTTCACGATCCTGTTTTCCATTGACAAGCTCAACATTCCGTGATAACTTCATTGTTAATCTTTAAAAATCTATACATTCGCCAAAGCTA
>DASPQB010000153.1:0-25987 GCA_035625205.1 Nitrospirota bacterium
ATCAAATGATCTTTGAAAAACATCACCTCAACGCGGTTGAACAGTTCGACATACAGGTGAACATCGCCCTTCTCTTCATGTCCTCGGGGATCATATATTCTCTGAATTACGCGTCCAGATATCGGGACAATAAAATCTCCGAAATGTTCAGCATTCCGCGGCGTAAAGTAGAATAGATGGTATGTACCTCTTAGAATCATTATTCTTGGGTCATTATTCGAATTGAGGTCTATAATTGTTCATGTCATACTTGATCGCAATCCACCTTCTGAAATATCAACATGCCTGGCTATACACCGAGATGCAGATAACACTCTGAATTCATGTCTATGAGGCTGTGCATAAAAAAACATGACTTCTGGAAATCGCTCAAGAGATATGAATACCCGGAAAGCTAGAAACAAGAAAGCAGACTGGACTTCAGTCTGCTTTCATTGTCAGTTGATGCATCAACTTCATACTTGAGCCTCTTAAAAAACCGTTCCGCCTGGTTTCAAGCGATATACGATTACGTGGGCTCCGCTACAGCTTGTGTCAGAACACCGTGATGCCATTCCGCAGTTCCTTGCTCGGTTCCATTGAACGTAAGCCACCTGCGGCTGCACCTTCGGTCCATTCTACCGGACGGATGTCAAATGCTGTAATACCGTTTTCCAACGTCAGACCCGGTCCAGCATCATGCGATGCCACAGGCACCTTCTCAAACGCCGTTACACCGTTATATTCACCAGCAGCGATCATATCTTTGCTGCCAGCATAGGCAGTTCCCACGGTAAGAGCAATTACCAGAACGCCTAAGAGAATTAGAATCTTTTTCATATATATCGCCTCTTTTCTTTTTTAACTTTATCAATCTTGCTATAATCCTACCACAACTTTCGCGATTGTCAAGTAGGTATGATACTTTGCAACTAATCTGCTGTCAAAGAATTCAAATATCATTTAACTATTTGTATACATTGCATTAATTATCTCGCGGCAAATACTTTTTCCAGATAATTGTGGCGGGATGAGAACAATTTTTTTATACAGTTCCAATCTTACCGTAACAAAACGATTGAATGAGAGAAGTGCTATACACTGAATAGTTTGAGGTTGAACAAAAATTATTCGCGAATCGTCGATGTTGTAGCTTACTAAACTGAGAAGAGAAATTTAGTGGACGAGAGGGGTTAGAAACCTCGTCTCCGCGTTTTAAATGCGGGGGGCTTCCTTATATTATATTTGGCTATTCTATATGTCTATACAGCAAAAATGCAAACGGCAAGCCGCATGCCATCAGCATTAACATCAGAACGCCACTCGCTTCTGAAATGCCGGAGTTGGCGCGAAAGAGCTTCTTTGAAGAATCGTGACTGAGATGCCTTGCTTCAGCTACAACCATTGAAGCCGCGCAGACAACTATTATTGCTGCATAGCTCTACGCCTCACTAGTTCAGATGACTCTCCCTTCCATTCCCTTGCCGTTATGATATGAATCATAATTCTTTTTCGAAGAATAAAATATAATGACAGCACAACATCGATGTCGTTCATTGTACGAGACTTGTCCTCAGGTGTTCGAACTCAACGCTGACAGCACGCGTAGGTTAGTAGACATGGACCAATTTCGTCCCTTCAGCGGCTGAAATACGATAGATATCCGTCCAGTCTATAACAAGGAGCGAATAGAGGCTCCTTACTGCAGGGGAATATAATTTTTTTAGTCGAAAGGAGGAGTTATGACTCTGTCGCAGGCAAAAGCAGTTTTTATCTGGGGTACGGTGATCTCAGCCGTCATATTCTTATTCCTCACCTACGACTCTTTGGTACAAATGCCGAGGAGAACACAGGCAGAAAAGCTGGATGCCCACGTTGTCGCGGGCAAGTGGGTGTGGCAGAAATACAATTGCAACGACTGCCACACCATTCTGGGCATCGGCGGCTATTATGCGCCTGATGTCACGAAGGTTATGAGCAACCGCGATTCCGAATGGGTCTCCAGATTTCTGAAAGATCCCGAGAAAGTTTGGCCAAATGCCAGGAAGATGCCGAACCTTCACCTTCAGGACCAGGAGGTCGCGGATGTGGTGGCCTTCCTCACGTGGGTAAACGGCATCGATACGAACAACTGGCCTCCGAAGCCTCTCCTGGCTACGGCGGTAACCTCGGGCAGCCCTGGCGAAGCGGTCTACAAGGCGCAGGGATGTTCCGCATGCCACTTGCTGGACGGCGTGGGCGGTACGGTAGGACCGGATCTGAGCAAAGTCGGCAGCAAGAGGGACAAGGCTTGGATCGAGCAGCAGATCAGGAATCCGAAATCACATAATGCAAAATCCATCATGCCGGGTTTTGGGAAGCTTGATCCGAAAGATATTGATAATCTTGCGGGCTATCTCGCAGGACTGCGCTAAGGAGGGATGAGATGAAATACGAATCGCAGAAAATTGCCATAAATTATTTTATGATTGCAGCGGTCCTGTTCGGGCTCCAGATCGTATTCGGCCTGATCACAGGTGCCAAGTACGTATGGAATTATGACCCGCTTATCAACATCATCCCCTTTAACACTTCGCGGGCAATCCATATCAACTTGCTCGTGGTCTGGCTTCTTTTCGGTTTTATGGGCGGCACGTACTACATCATTCCGGAAGAGGCGCAGACCGAGCTCTACAGCACAAAACTTGCGAATTTCCAGCTTGTGCTGTTTGCGCTTATCGGCGTAACCGCGATCGTAGGTTATCTTCTCGGCTGGACATGGGGCATGCCGTTTCTTGAGCAACCCACGGTATTGAAGTTCGGCATCGTCCTCGTGGCGCTGATCTTCCTCTATAACATTTTCATGACCATGATGAAGACTAAGAAATGGACCGTGATTCAGGGCGTGCTTTTGGGCGGACTGGTCATGCTTGCGGGGATGTTCCTCTTCGGCGTATTCTTCATGAAGAACCTCTCGGACCAGTATTTCTGGTGGTGGTGGGTGATCCACCTTTGGGTGGAAGGAGCTTGGGAGCTTATCACCGGCGCGATCATGGCCTTCATGCTCATGAAACTGACGGGCGTTGATCGGCAGCTCGTCGAAAAATGGCTCTATGTTGAGGTCGGCCTTGTTTTATTTACCGGCATTGTTGGTACGGGGCATCATTACTACTGGATTGGAACGCCAGGCTACTGGCTCTGGTGGGGCGGCATCTTCAGCGCCCTGGAACCACTCCCGATCCTTTTCATGGTTATCGATACTCTTCGCGTGGTGCGGGAGCGGAAGACTGAAATTACGAATCGCGTCGCCCTGTACTGGGCAGTCGGATGCGCCGTCATTCACTTTTTCGGCGCAGGTGTGTGGGGCTTTGCCCATACGTTACCGCAGATTAACCAGTGGACCCACGGCACGCAAGTCACGGCATCGCATGGCCATTTCGCGTTCTTCGGCGCCTATGCTATGCTGAACCTCACGATGTTCTATTTCGCCATGCCGCAGTTGAAAGGCCTGTCGGATTTTAAACAGTCGCTCGGCATCAAATCCTTCTGGTTCATGTGCTCCTTCATGGGCCTTATGGCCTTGTCCCTTACTGTTGCAGGTATCGTTCAGGCTTACTTCCAGAGAGTTCTGGGAATGGATTTTCTTACGACACAAGGGTACATGACATTATGGTATGCTGTGTTTTGGGTTTCGGCATGGGGATTTGCTGCAGGCGTAATGCTCTTTCTCGTAGATTTTTTCAGACTTGCAAAGATTAAAGCTTAATTTGTGCCATGGCATGCCAGGATGGACGCGGTCCCCATCACGGGACGGTCCATCCTGGTTTATGCAAAGGCGTCAACCAGGTGAGGCTTTTACCCCGGGGAAGAAATTCATCCTGATGCAGCCAGGGACCTGGCACAAAGCGCACTCCCGTATCCAAATAAACCTTGAAGTATCAATCAAGCGGGGTTCATATACGGTCTCCCCACCCATCCAGTTCCAGGACGTATAATAAATATATGAATGCTTTTTGTTCTTGTTGCAAAACATAGCCAGGATGATAAAACGAGCTTGTACTTGTAAAAGTATCGAGGAGAGGAGCGTCGCCTCAGGTTGTGGTACGGTATGTGTTTACATGAATAAAACAACGGCATCAGGAAGGTTTGCGCAATACTTGTTGCAATCGCACTTTTTCACATCTGCTCGATCTGAACTTACTTGATCACTTACGAGCATGCTGCGTCAGTGCGAGGGTAGTATATTCTATAAGCCTTGTTGATAATATATAGTCAACGATTACAGGTAAGATAGCGGCAGAGACCAAAGCGCGAATTTCCCCGCTCTTGTGAGATCGTTATTAATTGCACGTGGTCCCAACTCCAGCTGTGCCTATACACCCACAAGGAGAACCATCTGGACCGGTATTGACTGTGATTTGACACTTTCTTTTACCGAAACTATCGCAACAATATTTCTGTGGCGGTGGCGTTATACCGGCGAATATCTGAATGTTGGCAGTTCGTTGAAGCCTGGCTGGATGTACTGCGTCCGCTCTTCCGTTCCCCTGAGCACTATACAATGAAATCTCGGCGTAGACCGCCTGCGGTTCGGAATTAATAAGCTCTCGTGAGGTAAAGCAGTTTGCGTCATTTCCTTTTGTTCGTTGAATCCATGACTGGTTATAACGATTGGAAGTAATGTACGATGCTTGAATGTGGCGAAGGTATATATGGCCATATTCATGAGCCCTGGGAAAAGTCACAAAGTCATGATTCGTTTGCATGGCGATATGTTGCGGACGAATCCCACGCATATACGAATGAGTCAATACCGATAATCGTTATCACGATAAGAAGCACAAATCGTTTCATGTCAACTCTTCCTTGGTGGGGTTGAAACCCTTTCTCTTATGGCCGTACCTCACCCCTGTGCTTGGCAATAAGCATCCCATAGCACAAGCCCTTTTCTCGGAATTTCTGACAGCCTGGTGAACGAATAGGCAAACCGTTCGTCGCCAAACAGCGGGCAACGATTATGAACTATAACCTAGTGCTCGTACACTGAGCGTAGCGTGGTCAGACAGCGTGCTTTTTGATTCTGGTTTAATCAGCATTGCCCGGGATACAGGTGGAGGAGTGTCATCCAGTAAGGGAGCTGCCTTACTTGATCTGACCGCGTATTTCTCCAGTCGGGTACCTATCAGTATGAACGTTGACATATGCCTCACCGCTCTTGAGCAGTGCTACGAGGTCCGAAATCGTCTTCCCTGCTAAAGGGCCGACCAGCTTCAGTTCCGTGATGGCGCCTCGGGCAAGAACTCCGCTAAACTTGCCCTCTTTTGTCGGTCCCGCAAACAAACCAACTACCACGGATCCTTCCCCACCCCTCTTTCCGATATGGATATGCGCAGCATTGACATTTTCGATGTCCTGCAGCTTCAGGTTGTAGAAAATCTTTGCCCCATCTTCGCTTAATTTAAAAGCAGCCTCACCAGTTGCTTTTGTCTCGGTAGCAGGAATTTCCTCTTTACCAGTAAGTTTTGCCTTGAATACGCCAAGATGAGACATCTCATTTCGGTGTCCAAATTCTGGATTCGCAGCTATCCCGAGGGAGGCTGTTAAAAAAACCGTGACTGCAAGGAAGGACAGCAATTTGACTCTCTTCATGCCTCTTCCTCCTTCTTGGCCAAAATGTCATATTTATCATCATAAATATATCATAAATATCAGTAGTGTCCGGTTATCGATTTTCAAAGACACGATACCACGTTGTAATACAAAAACATAAAGGCTTAGAAGTTAGAAACTCTAAGCCTTTTCCGATGGAGTTCAGGAGTCCTCGTTAAGACCGGGGGAGGCTCGTGCGTCAACGCTATTTCCTAATGCAGGTTTCCTCAACTACTTCATGCGCGACGTCCATGCCGATCTCCGCTTGCTGATAATAGATATACTCACTTACCATTTCAGAGAGCTCCTCGCGGGGGATGTCGGGCATAATGTCGAGAACTTCCTCTTTGAAATATTTAGCTGCGTCGACCGTCCATTTATCCACTGCCCTATGCATATTGCCTCCTTCCATGCTGCGAAATTTTTTTAATGACTCGAAAGGATAATTTGCTGGTCATTATTCCTGCCGTCCTTTCGCATCTACTCATCACTACGATTTTGTATAATCCCTTGGTATCTCTGCCCAATATTTTACCCGGCGAGTTGACATACGTCTAATATATTGTTAATATAATAACGATATTTTTTAAATATGGAGCTGAGACATCTCAAATATTTTGTAGCAGTGGCTGAGGAATTGCATTATGGAAGGGCTGCCAAAAGGCTCCATATCGCTCAGCCGCCGTTGAGTCAACAAATCATGAATCTGGAAGATGAGCTTGGGGTCAAGCTTTTTGATAGAACCAGGCGAACTATACGAATGACCGACGCTGGTGTTTATTTTCTTAAAGAAGCCCAGCAGATCCTTTCACATGTTGAACAAGCTGCTGAAACTGCCAGAAGGATTTACCGCGGACAGTCCGGACGTCTCGTCGTCGGGTTTGTGGGATCTGTGGTCCATACATTTTTGCCTGCAGGGTTACGATTATTCCATGAACGATTCCCGGATGTAGAACTCGTATTGCAAGAACTTAATACTGCAGAACAGATAAAGTCGCTTCATGCCGAGCAAATTGACGTTGGATTCCTCTATCTCGATGTTCAAGATACCCTGCTTTCATCTCGACTGCTCACGCAAGTGCCTTTAATGGTTGTACTGCCCAAAAAACATCCTCTCGCGAACCGCAAATCGCTGCATATCAGGGAGCTAGCTCAGGAGCCATTCATAGCGAATACACGATCATCAGAGCCGGTTGTTCGCGACGCATTTATCAGCATGTGTCATGCCGCGGGATTCAGCCCCAAAATAACACAGGAGGCAGGTCAGGTACAAACCGTTTTGGGTCTCGTAGATGCCGGATTGGGAGTCTGTCTCCTTCCCGAGTTTATAAGAAATATCAGACGACCAGGTGTGCAGTATATACCCTTGACGGGATCGCCTCTCACGGTAAAACTTGCCGTTGTTTGGCGCAGCGATAATTTTTCCACCCTTGTGAAGTCATTTATCAATGTATTTGAGTCTTCTTCTAACCTTTTCCGGTGATGCGATAATGTTCTCCCCATACTCTCTCCCTTCACATGGCTGTCACAGCGCTCGAGATATCGTATTTGTATTGCGTGTACTCAGTACGGCTGATTCAACACTGAACCGCGAGGAAGGGCATTTTAAAATCTGCTATTTAGCGCATCATCTGAACGCCCTTCTGTAGTTCAACAATTCTTAGCTTCCAGAATGTACAACGATAACTGGAATCGTTGCGTTCAGGATCGTTTCCCGAGCCGTGCTTCCGAAAAAGGCATTGAGCAACACATTCCTCCCGTGAGTTCCCATAACCACGATCGAATAGCCGCTTACACACTCCCGATAAATCGCAAACGAGGCAGTTACCGCCTTCTCTTCGATTTTATAATCACACGGCACGCCGTGGTTCTGAAAGAAACTGGTTTTTCGTTTTATGGAATCAAGGCTGACAGCCCGTGACTCGTTGATAATTTCATCAATATTGAAAACAGGCATCCCGGAGCATGCCGCGTTAATTATGACTGCATTAATCCTGTCCCACAAGCAGTGAAACAACGTTACTCGCGCTCCGATGCGTTTTGCGAGAGAGAGTGAATATTGCTCCGCTGCCCGGCTGTTTTTCCCGAGATCGGTCGGCACGAGGATAGAATGTTTCTTCTGATTGGAGATTTCTATGCCCATCTCCTGGGCTATTGGTCCGATCACCGTCACGGGTCGCTTGGAGCGACGAATCACTTCTTCCGCAACACTGCCTATGAGCAAACGCTTTACCCCTCTACGGCCTTGTGTACCCACAACCACAAGCTCCGTGGATGAATGAGAACGTAAGACCTTCAGGATCTGGTCAGCCGGTGAGCCACTTTTAACGGAACAGGAAACCGGTACGTTACATTGCTTGCCCACTTCCTCGAGTCTTTCCTGATGAGAAAAGTGCCATGCCGGAAAACGGAATAATCCGAGCTTGCCCACTGGATATGCTTTTAGATCTTCTACGTAAAGTAAATCGATTCCGGTCTTGAGCCATTGGGCCAAAAAAGAAGCAGCCTTCCATATTGCTTGCGAACGTCTTTTGCCGGAATCGGTTTGATTTTCAATATCGTCAGCAACTAAAATCGAACGTTTTGGCATTCTTCACTCCTTTTACAGGGCATCGTTTGCCCTCAGCACAATGAGCGCCGCCTGTGGTTATGATAAATACTATTTGCAGCAGGTAGCATCTGGCGTCAAAAAAAGTTAGTCATTGACGGCATTTGTGTCCAGGACCTGACGTGTTCCAAACGGCGCTAAATTCTTCCGATATGAACACCAACGTCATGACCGCCAACTAAATTCTTCCGCGGGTGTCATTGATTCCCGTTTCGAGCTCAAGCGGCCGCAACCAAGCACGTATGCGTCCTTCATAACATTTTTTCTCGTTCTCCCGCACGTGGCGTTCTACAGGTTAGCGCAACTCGTCCGATGCCGCATTGGGTCTGCCCAGTTACCTGATGCCGGCTCACGTATCGGTCACAGCAATGTCATTCGATCTTCCCTTCGCCTGAAATCGTGAAAGAGTAAATTCTTATCGAAACGAGTGAAGAGTATCCTCTATAAATTACCCCGGATTGTTCAGCTCGTATATTTCCTTCTGATGCCATCAACAAGCATCGCGCGCAGGTCCATCACACTTTTGCTTATCCCGACCTTGTAGATGTGGGGGTTCTCAAAACGCTTATGTTCCTCAGGCAGCTGCCATAGCCGCGCTTGAACAAAGGCGGCCATTTCATCAATTTTCTTCCTCTCCATGAGTATCTTCCCTTTGTCCATGACCTTTCGCAACAGTCTCTCCTTTTTGTACGGGCTTACTGCACAGCTTTTCCCGACGTGATGCGGATGGTACATGATGTCAATCACGTCTTCGTCGTCCAGTGCAATACAATCCGCATAAAACTGCCCGTTTTCATCTGTATACCTGAATACATTTTTGCGGCCGGGGAGGATGATTTTCTCGGGATTCTCCGATATCTTCAACCTTGGTTTATTATTGCTCATGGACAGCTTATAAACACCGTCAAGTGCGCCGTCAGTTTGACCTGTAACAAGCCTTGTACCGACACCGAAAACATCAATAGGAGATCCCTGCTCCAGCAGGCTTTTTATGACATGTTCATCCAGTTTGTTTGATGCAACAATTTTGACATAGTGCAGTCCTGCTTCATTGAGCATCCTTCTGGCATTTTTACTGAGATAAGCGAGGTCGCCGCTGTCAATTCGCACGCCGAATAATTTATCTCCGCGCGCCTCCATCTCTCGGGCGACAGTTATTGCGTTCGGCATGCCAGACTTGAGCGTATTATAAGTATCAACGAGCAAGACACATCTCTTCGGAAAGGCCTTTGCAAAATCTCTGAATGCGGATATCTCGTCGTCATATGCCTGGATCCAAGAATGCGCCTGGGTGCCGGTGGAGGTGAGGTTGAACAGGAACGCGCTATAGACGTTAGATGTGCTGTTCGCGCCGCCAAGTACCGCGGCCTTGCTTGCAAGAATGCCTCCGAGCCCATGCGCCCGGCGCAGTCCGAAGTCGATTACGGATTTGTCACCGGCAGCGCGCCTTATCCGCGCAGCTTTCGTGGCAATAAGTGTTTCGAAATTCAATATGTTCAAAACCACGGTCTCTATGATCTGGGACTCAATAATATTACCTTCCACCCGGACAAGAGGTTCGAAGGGGAAAACGACCTCTCCTTCCTCGGGAGCGTAGATATCTGCTCTGAACTCGAATTTTTTGAGAAAATCAACAAACTCTGGTGCGAAACCGATAGACTTTAGAAAGTTGCAGTCTTCGTCGTCATACCGGAAACCCTCGAGGATTTCAAGCAGATCCCAGAGCCCTGCGAAGATCGCATACCCGTTCTGAAAGGGGTTCTCTCTGTAGAAATAATCGAAGCAGGCAGGAACGTCTTTCATGTTGTTCAAAAAGTATCCCTGGGCCATGGTAAGCTCATAGTGATCCGTGTAAAGGCCTGAGTGTTTTTCTAATAATGACATTACCTTTATCTCCTTATGCGCAGTTGTTTAAGACGTCCTCCTGACAAACTCCGACTGCGAACACACGCGGAGCTTCCCGCGCTCTGTTTCCCATATGTCAAAACAACTCTGATTTGCCGATTCGAGCCCTCGTTAATGCCATGCCGCACGGTCGTTGAGGAATCTTATCCTCGACGAATGCGATGAACTCTCCGGGTAATCTTGTTTTTCAGATCGAATCAACGATCCATCACTTCTTTCATGTCCTGATCCCGACCAACCAGAACGCATCCACTGTACCCAGACGCGAAGGTCATGAAGTTTTTCGAATTGTTTGACATGCCGTATCGCTGAAAAGCACCTCGTATTAACCGTCTGCAGGTGCACCGATGCTTTTATAAAATGGAACGTCACCCTTTTAGCAATATCTGCATCAATTCTTCCGCGTACTCCCTGCCGGGCGCGTCATCCGACACAATCTCGATATCCTCGGGACATGATACACCCAGCCCGAGTTCCACGGCCCTGCTAATCTGTTCCTGTTCGAAGATCTTCTTATCCATGATGGCCTTGTTGCTGCCAAGTTTTTTTAAGATCGATAACCCAACGGCGTCGATCGCGATCCGATCCGTACCGGCAAGGATGGCGCCTGCCTGCTTCACGGGACCGTGCGATGGGCCTTTATCAACGAAGGCCTCGATGCCGTCCAGAAGGATGAGGGAGGGCGAATATGCCTGATTGATCTCAGCGATCATCTTGCGCATGCTCAGGAACGAAGTATGGAGCTCCCTCATATTCCTCTTGTGGGTGACGCCCACGGAGAGCTTGAGCGACATCGTGAAAACTCCGCCGTAACCGTGGGTCTTGAGACAGCAGGTCGTAACAATGCATGATGAATCAATTAGCGGCTTGGCAATATCAAACCCGTTCAGCCAGTGGCTCTGTTCAGGCTTGAAATGCACCCAGCCCGTCGCGGGAAGATGTTCAAAATCGATTATGTTGACGCCTAGCTTGTCGCAGAGTTCGTAGATTCCCTTTTCCTTCATGACGTCGGCGGTGTCGGGTGGCCCGCTGCGTTCTCCGAGAGTGATGCTCTTCGCTCCCATCGTCTGCAACTGGAGGATCAGATGGGTCAATGTGTCATTGTGGGTTGATCCGGGGAACGGGTCTGCGGTATTGAAGTTCGGCTTGAGCAGAACGTCCATCCCCATCACCGGATTTATACCCAACAATTTGATCGCCCTCTTGATACCCGCTTCCCGGTCGAGGGACTTGATGAGAGACACCCGTGTCTTTTTGCGCCTCTGCGATGCGAACGCCGGATTGTCCATAACGCTCCCCTCTCCTTCTCCCCTCATCATGACCATGACTGCTCCTGCGCCGACAGTTATCAGGAATTCACGCCTGTTCATCCTTCACCTCTGTACCCCCCTCCTGCGCTTTTCTGCCCTCGTTACGGCTGAGACACCGCACTTGTCCCTGCACGCTGAGCAGAACTTTGTTTCTTTCCTGTCCGTGTCTTTCAGATTGTTTGAAAAAAACATGATACACTTTGGATCGGGACAATGGCCGAGCCCGCAGATATGACCCACTTCATGGATCGCCTCTTTAGCTGCCCTCAGAAAAAAAGTCCCCTGTCCGGCTCGAGATCATAATACTCCTGCCGCAGCCGCGGGAGTGCCATGACTGCAAGCCGTGCCAATACGTCCGCCTCCCCGAACACGAAGTTGAATTCCGGGACATAGAGGTCTTGGTCAGTCACTCCGAAGAGGAACTCGAACGTTTGAGGTTTCAACGCTTCAAGTACCTTCAAGATCTTGGTTGCGTTAAATTGGCCCTTCAGTGCATTATAGGTCATATGTGGTATTGGCAACGACGTGGCCGAAATCGTCTCGCGCCGATAGGTTTCCTGAAGAACGCGAGCGATATGGCTCAGAATGTCCGAGTCAATCATATCGAGGGGGGTAATAAGGATGGTATTCATGGTTGATTTCGTTGATGACTTCGGCGGCGGGTCGGTCCTGACATCCATGGTTCCGTACCTCGTTCTGTTCTTTGTTGTTTCCGTGCCGCCCTACATGGAAAAATCCCATGCGCTACTTCCTTCCCACAGGCATGATGTGGAGCCACTGCACCCGTTCGGCAAGGCGTGAGACAGTTCTTGCCCCTTCGTCAATGATCGCGTCAGGCGCGAAGGCTGGTTCACAGAAAACCGACAAAAAGAACTTAACAGGATCAGATATGAGAGCTTCATAGGTACCGCCTTGTGTCGCTGCCCAATTCGTATAAGTTTATTTTAGCACCGTCTCACCGATATTCCATATTTAGATGACAATTTCAAATAGTTATTTTGTTTTACTATATAATTAATAATTAAGTGACATATCCCAAACTGCATTTACGTGCAAGACATTGCATTAGCTTCGTGTAGCCATGTTCTAACGTTTTGTATGCACAATTGAGGTAGGGTTCAGGGACAGGGTGAAATGCGATACTTCAAGGTGAAGGGAAGCGACGGGAATAGTCACCTGATCTCTTACGACGAGGATAACCTAATATGGCGTCGCGCTACATGACATCGACGAATTCTGTACAGGCGCTCATCAAGCGGCATCAAGGAAGGTTTTCTACTGAACTCGGCATCGATCTTTCTGAAGGGAACCCCCGTGAGATCTTCAAGTGGTTCCTTGCGTCCGTCCTCTTCGGCGCGAGGATAACCGAAACCATTGTGAAAAAGACCTTCCGAGTGTTTGCTTCCCGAAACGTCGTCTCCCCAAAAGCCATTCTTGATACCGGGTGGGACGGCCTCGTTGCAACCCTGGACGAAGGCGGCTATGTGCGGTACGACTTCAAGACCGCGACAAAGTTGCTGGACATGTGCAAGGCGCTGACAGAGAACTACCAGGCCGACTTGACGATTCTCCATGATTCTGCAGCCGATCCGCGCGACCTTGAACAGAGACTTAAGTCGCTCGCCAAGGGTATAGGCGAGGTGACCGTGAACATCTTCCTTCGGGAGATGCGCGGTGTCTGGAAAAAGGCAGACCCTCTGCCTTCAGATATGGCGGTCTTGGCAGCAAAAAAAATGGGCCTTATCCCCAAGGACATGACCGACAAGAGAAAGATCCTTGAGCTTCTGCGAGACGTATGGAAAAAGGCAGGCATGCGGATAAAGGGCTTTCCGGACTTTGAGGCGGCCCTTGTGAGGGCGGGAATAGAAACGCGGAGGAAGACACAGCGCATACGGCGAAATGCTCGTACATGACCTTTGTCGCTCCTCGGGAAGGGGGCGAGCTAGCATATCGGGTATTTCCCCTTGCTCAATTCAAGGCAAAACCGGGCTATGTTTGAAAACTCGAAATCGAAGATTTTCTCTGCCGGTCTGATGATCTCACGAACCCTTCTCCCACCTTCGAGCAAAACCTGTGCCGTGGCCACTTGCGGTCTGTCGATCGGCGTTCCAATCCTGCTGAGCAGCAGCACGTAAACCTCCCTCACGCCTTCGATATTCTCATAGAGGTCTTTTGCAATCTTGTGGGCGAGTACGCTATATATCTTGCCCACGTGGCTAACCGGGTTCTTGCCCGCAGCGGCCTCGGTCCCCATCGGTCTGTTCATGGAGATGAGGCCATTCACTCGGTTGCCGCGGCCCACCTGCCCCGAATCTGCGTCCTCCGCAGACGTGCCGAGGATGCTCAGGTACACTCCGCCCAACCCCCTGCCGGTCGTATCGAGCGTGTTGAAGTGAATGCTAATATGTTTAAAATCCCGAGACCGTTCGACAAACTCCTGTATTTCCCGATGGAGGACATTTTTCTGTTCGAAATACTCCTGCTCGGATTTGACGTATTTACAGACAAGCGGCATGGCCACGGTGAGGTCGAGGTTGTCTTCCGTTCGCAGGCCCATCACCTTGATGTCTTCCCCGGTCTCCGGGTGCCTTTTCTTGAAAGGTCTGGAATTCAAATAACGCTCCAGTTCGAGAACAATCAGTTCAGTAGGGCTCAGCGGATAATATCCTACTGCAGCAGAAGTGTCGTTCGCGCTCTTGACGGCGCCGAGACGAGAAAAGATGTCGGTGAGTTCATTTGACCCTGGCGCAAGCACAACACGATATTTCAGGTGCTTCTCCGGATCTATATACCGCATATTTTTTTTGAGCCAGTTCTTCGCTGCGTCCACGGCTATCTCTGCTACGGGAATCTTCTTCCCGTCGGCAGTGAATGTGGCCCGGTCACCGATGGTGAGTTCCATGGGTTTCAGCACTTTTCCCCCGCCGAACCGCTTCTCTGTTCGGCCTGCAGCGAGCAGCCCTTTATCGATATTGTGGTGAAGGATCGTCCCGAATTCCTTGAGGTATTCCTGGGAAAGAGCTATCGATATGGCTTCCATCATGGAATCGCAAAGATAGTCTGGGTGTCCCGTCCCCTTGCGTTCGACGATCTCGACCCGCTGGTCGATGACCGATTTCCCCTTAAAAGGCTCAATAACAATCATAAAGGTAGTTTAGCAGAAATCCTCAGGCTTGCTCGGGAGCGATCTTCGCGATAGCCTCGCAGTCGATGTAATACATCGTATCAAAAAATCGTGCTGCCCTCCGGTAAAAATAAATAAAACCATTGTTTCGTGTGACGCGCCTGTCGACGTACGATCCGATACAATGTGAATATTTTACATGATATTATGGCAGGCAATACAGATTCTATCTGCCGACAGCCGGAGCCTGTACGGCGCGTCAGCCCCGCTGGCGGAAGGACCGTAGAGAATTACGCCCTTCTGATGGGGATTGTGACACGTCGAGCAGGTAATGCGGTCTCTGGGCACCAGGGGAATGTTCACGTGTAATTGCTGTTCCTGCTTTTCCATGAACCTTCTCATCTCCATTGTTGGTGTTGCCAGGAAATGCTCTTCGAAGAACATGTGATTTGCCATGGGAGGATGACAGCGCCAGCAAAGAAAGGCGACATCCGCTATGAATACAACATCTTCGGTCCGGTTCGTGGCCGGATCCGGCTCTATCGGATGGCAGAAGAGGCAAACCGGCCTCCCCGCTACGCTGAGTACCTTCCCACGGCCATTCAGCATGATGTGGGGATTGATCTTCGCGTATTGTTCCTCAGTATGGCATTTAAAGCAGAGCTCCCGTCGGTCGGCATACGGACCTTCCCTCAAGAGTTTTGCGCTCCCTAAGTGGTCCTCAATATGGCAGGTCAAACACATGATTTTCCCGTTATAAAGCGGGAATGGGTAGTTGGCAGGATGTGAAGGGACAATACCGATAGGATGATGATTACCCGAGTAATCATGGCACTCAAGGCATTTTGCGGTCAAATCGGTTCCCGTCAGGCTGGTCGAGGGAAAAGACTGAATGGAAGCAGATAGATCGTGTGCTTTCAGCGTACCCGTGCAGCCGGACAGGAAAACAATGAATAGTGCGAAGAGGCAGCAGCGTGCTCGTAAGTACCGCCGTGCGGACTTCTCCTTGTTCATACTCACCTCTGCTTTTAATAAACAATTATATTTGCTTTTATAAATTTGCATCCTATATGAGGCGTTTCTCCAAAGCACAGGAGTCCACTAAAACGGCAGCTTATATGCGACAGCGGTGTATATTGTTCGATGTATATATAAAGAAATTGTAGCATGAGAACGTCGTCGCATAAAGCAATTTCACATAATATCCCTGAATCTCTAAACGAAAAGAACGTCACTGCGATTCACGAAATCCACTCCCCTGTAACCGACTCTCCAAATTTCATAAACTCCGGATCGCCTTTCACGACCTTTCATGAAGGTCTCACTTTATGAGCGAATGATTTACTCATCGTGTGAGGTACATGAAACCCTAGCGGTCAATCTTGTCGAGACCTTTATCAGGGAAAGAGAATATTTGCATATTAACCTTAGGTCGTACACTTACCTTGCGGGGAGGTAGCGCGCAGTTTTCTGTGTAAATTCAGTACCATGATAGCTGACTCCGCTGAATCCTCCAAGCATGTTTGTCACTGCGTTGGGACACCTGCCCAAAATATAAACAAAAAAAACTGTTCAACACAAAGATTATGATTGAAACGCTTTAACGCGAGAGAGCAAGCATCTTAACAAGAAAGTGATCTCTCACACATTTCCAAAATATTTTTTTTAAACAAATTCCTTGACAAATATTTCCTGTTTATATTAATGTAGTACCATAACGAAGTGGCCGATTCTAAAGCATGTTTTTACGAGCCTGAATAAAAAACAAAATTTGCTTTTTTCCTTAACAAATTTTCAGACAAATATTTATTGTGCTAAGAAGATCGATGAGTTCATAATGAGGGGGTGATCATTATAACATTAACAAATGATTCGAACAGATTCGTTCAAGCAACAGAAGTTGATGATCAAATCTTATGGACTATAAATATTAGGAGGCAAGTATGAATTCCCAAAATGATTCAGCGCTGCAAATTCCTCGATCAGGCCTGGCCCAGAATCTTGAGATCCCCCTATCCCTACCCGGCATATTAACATCTCACATTGACGCGCTTATGAACAAATTTGCCGATATCGAGTCCCGGTTGACAAACTCGACTGTTGACAATTTCGTTTTGCATCAAGAAATGACGGACGCCTTACTGAATATGAGCTATGCTTGTAAAGAGTACGAAGATTCTTTCGCTCACTCACCGGAGGTGATTGTTCGAGCTCGTATAGCATTCAGGGCTATTACTGATAAGTATTTTTCAAAAAGCTATTTCCTGAAACGTGCCCGAACCTGGCCTCAGGGCTATCAAGGAGACTATCTGACACTCGAGGGTGTCTATCGCAATACCCCATTATCAACAGGTCTCGGCTACTTTCTGGACCTTGATTTTTTGAGAACCACTTTGGGCAATGCGGTCCGCGAAAGGATTGTCACCTTGACGGATATTCTCAGCTCATCCCTTAAGCAGTATGTAAGGCCTTCAATTTTAAATATCGCTTGTGGATCATGCCGCGAGCTCCCCGGCCTGTCTCAAAACATCATGGATGTTGATGGGCACATCACGTGCATCGACCATGACGAAGCAGCGCTCGATTTTTCCATGAGACGGCTGGTTTCCACTCCTCTTGACCCGCAGCATGCGTTCTTCAAGAAGTATAATGCTGTCAAAATGATTAGCTATGACCGCAATATGAAGGAGTTCGGTCCTCAGGACATCATTTACAGCGCCGGTTTCTTTGATTATCTGAACGACGAAACCCTTATCCGACTTCTCAATGCGGTATACCGAATGCTTAAACCAGGTGGCACGCTCATTGCTCCCTTCAAGGATGCCAATAGGTACCGCACCCAGGAATATCATTGGTTTGTAGACTGGACCGGGTTCCTGCAGCGCAAACCGGAAGACGTCTTCTCACTCCTGGAAAAAGCCGGTATTCCAATGTCTAAGTGTGAGATGTCACGAGACAAAACAGGGGTAATCCTTTTTATAGTTGCAAGAGCATAGCATTTTTTTGTATAATAGAACCCGCCCATTGATTTCATTGTTGGGCGGGTTCTATTTTTTTTTACCCTATAATCCATTGCGATGGAAAACCCAAAAGACCAATTTATTGAAGAACAAATTTCAAAATTGACTCAATTATGGTTGGGGAGAGCTTTTTTTATTGGAATGGCCCTTTTCCCCCTCTTGGGTATCATGGATTATGTTGTCGCCCCGGCGTTTTTCCATAAATTCATGGTATACCGAGTATTCATTACTTTCTTTCTATGTATTCTTTATCTCTTAAACAAACTTAAGCTACACGCATTTGCTCAGTATTCACTAGTGCTCATAGGGACAGCAATCAGTGGTATAATTATCGAACTGATGATCCTTCAGTTTGGTGGTCATCGTTCGTCCTATTATGCAGGACTCAACCTGGTCATTATAACTTCGCTTGGTTTTATCCCTATGGGGATGGTAGTTTCTTTTTTATGCGTTGCTGTCATCTATATCATTTATCTTGTCCCCATTTTAGCTTTCGACACCATATCCGATTTTCCCCTCTTCTTAAGCCATAATGCATTCATGCTGGCTACCTTTACCCTTGCGCTGAGTTGGAGGGCCTTGGGCCAAAAGGTCCTCATAAAGCAACTAGATCTTCAGTATGATCTTATACAGGATCGAATGACACTCGCAAAGAATTCGGAGCAACTCAAACTGCTTGTAGAAGAGCGGACGGCTTTGTATTTGGAATCGGAGTCCAGCTACCGCGCCATATTTGATAATTCCATGGATGGGATCCTGGTCCTTGATGGAAATGGGATCATCGTAAAGTCAAACGATAAAGCACACAAAATACACGATGTTGCGACGAATTCTCTGCAGGGATCGAATATTCAACTACTTCAGCTTGAGAAAAATCGAGAAAGGCTCCTCGGCGTGATAAAGCGTGTACTCGAGGGCGAAAACGTTTTGTATGAAACCGAGCACTACCGCAAGGATGGGTCTCCGGTCTCACTCGAAGTTTGTGCAAACCGTGTATCGCTGGGAGATACAAATTATGTCCAGATGATTATCCGTGATATAACGGAGAAGAAGAAGATACAAGAACACCTTCTGCAGTCACAAAAAATGGAGTCGGTGGCTACGCTGGCTGGAGGCATTTCCCATGACTTAAACAACGTCCTCACGGCCATTCTTGGGCATACGGAAATCCTGGGTCGAAAAATCAAGGGATCTTTTGAAAGCGATGCCACTGTTATGATGGCATTAAACGTGATTGAAAGGGCAGTACGAAACGGATCACGAATGATTTCCCAGCTCATGGATTTTGCTCGCCGGAAAAAATCTGAAATCCTCCCCATCAATATTAACGACATTATCGTGGATACGCTCAAGCTCGTTGAACGCGTTCTGAGCAAAAATATTTCCGTCCGGCTTGAACTCGATCCGACAATCCCCCGGGTTGATGGTGATGTCACTCAACTTTCCCAGGTCGTCATGAATCTCGTTGTAAACGCCAAAGATGCCATGCCAGGTGGTGGCGATATCACGATTAATACGTTTAAATGCTCTCGTCAGAACATCTATGATGTTGCCCCTCCCTTCGTCCCTGCTGCGGACTATGTAGTATTCAAAATATCTGACACCGGAGCAGGCATACCCGAAGATGTGAAAGCCAACATTTTCGAGCCCTTCTTTACAACCAAAGATCGCGGCAAAGGAACCGGTCTTGGACTCGCAATGGTATACAGTGTGGTTACAAACCACAGAGGGTACATATCCGTGAATAGTGAGCCGACGAAAGGAACGACGTTCACCCTTTTCTTCCCCGTGTCATCCGCCGATTCGCTGCGCCAGTTTGCTTTCATTGATCGCAAATTTCAAAAAAATAAAACGATCCTTGTAATCGATGACGATGAAATGAACCTGAATGTTATAAAGGATATCCTTGAGCGGGAACAGTATAATGTATTGGCAACAACAAACCCACGTTTGGCACTGGACATATTCAACAGTGGAAAAGACACAATCGCTCTTGTCATTACCGATATTCTTATGCCAAACATCGACGGGTATGAGCTGGCACATCAGATCCTGAAGATTAAACCGGAACAGAGGATTTTGACTATCACGGGAAGTGGCGAACCTCGCGAGATTATAGATGCAAGTCATGAATATCCCATATTAAAAAAACCATTTGATTCTGCCACGCTGATGAATAATGTGAAACGGGTAATGATTGCGTAAGGGAACGGCACAGCTGATTCCGATGAATACGTCCACACTCTCGATGAAAACCTTCCAGCCACTCCGTACATCTTACCGCCGCCTTGGGAAATCCCTCCACAGTGACACCGTAGGCCATCAAATAATACTTTTTGCCTTGAACATTTTATGATATAGTTTCTCATCAATACCTGGTTCGTTAACATGCTTATCGCCCATGAGCAAAAAAGCGATTGCTTAGAGACGCAGAAACGGCTACCTTGGGTACCAGAATAGATATAGTATGCATTGCCGAGAAATTACCAGGACCATCCGCGAGTTCCCTGAATTGATATGTTAATTTAAATGCCCTAAACGGTAAACCATTGCGAGTCTTCAACCTGGCCCTATATACACAGTGACGACTCTAAGAATATGAAAAATCGCACAAACCTCCCGCGTCTGTTTAACACATGGCATTTCATTTGGCTTACTATTTTATTCGCGGAATTATTTACAACAATTGCGAATGCCGTTCAGAGTATGCTCTGGTACGGGGAAATATCATCAAGCCTAATGATTATAGGTTCAATCGATGCCTTGGTTGTCTCCCTTATCGTTGCGCCCATTCTATTCTATTTTATTCGGCATACGACAGAACTCAACAAAATCAATGAACAACTTCATCAGGAAATCGCGGAGCGCAAACGGGTGGAGGCAGCCCTGCAAAAAAACGAAAAAAAATATCGCAAAATGTTCGAAAACGTTCAGGATATTTTCTATGTGGAGGATGCGAGCGGAATCATTGCTGACATAAGCCCCTCAATAACGAAATATACGGGTTATTTACGGGAAGAACTGATTGGCAAGCCCACGGCGACTTTCTATCTCAATCCGGAAGACAGAGAGAAGATGCTGGAACGATTGCAGGAAGCAGGAGAAGTCGTTGATTACGAAGTCGTGCTCATGGCTAAAGATGATCGTCGGGTACATGTATCGCTCCATGCGCATCTCCTCTATGATGATGAAGAAGGAGGAGGTCCTGGATTTATTGAAGGCGTAATGCGGGACATCACGGAGCGAAAACAGGCGGCAGCTCAACTCAAACAACTTAACGAAATGCTAACCTCTCAGGCGGCAACCGATCCCCTGACGGGTATATACAACCGTTCAAAATTTAATGAAATGCTGAACGCCGAGATTCACCGGGCGTTGCGGTTCAATACATCGCTTTCGCTAATCATGTTCGACATTGATGATTTTAAGAAAATCAATGACAACTTTGGCCACCATGAAGGCGACAAGGTCCTGCGTGAGGTGACCGCGCTCGTCACGCAGAATGTCAGGATCCACGACATTTTCGCACGATGGGGCGGAGAAGAATTTATGATCATGGTGGCCAATACCGCTCTTGACAACGCGCGACAGTTTGCCGAGAAACTGCGCCATAATATTGATAACCATAATTTCCAGGGCGGCCAGCATGTGACATGCAGTTTTGGGGTAGCTCAACTAGGCATAGATGAAAATGACGACCTCTTGACTAAGAAAGTGGATAATGCCCTCTACCGGGCAAAGGCAGCGGGACGGAATAGAGTCGAGATAGCATGATGGGCCGATACAGAACATTCATCGCATCCAGCTAACAGAAATAGGGGCGCTCACAGTGGAGCTGTGGGGAAAATTACGAGAACTTTTAGGTTCAAAACCCGCCGGAGAGAGCATCTTCTATAGAATATTGTTCACGGAATCGTCAGTTTGCCGCAGTTCCATCTTCCCGCATGGCTCCATTGCATGCCATACCAACTCGATTCCCTCATTGCAAGTTACCGGAATTTTTCTGTCTTTACCCTCTCGCGAGCGTCGGTGTATTCGTCATTGGCGATTAACTACCGGATGTGAGCCAATGATCTCGCCGGTACGGATCGTAACGGTACAAGAAGCCATGGGAAAATGCTTTTCGCACTCCAGCGAAATCATTCACTGAGCCTGCCGGAAGCAATCCAGATTTTGACAAGGAGGTACGGTTTATGCGGATTGAAACGTGGCTGACGATACTACCTGGCTTCGACAAGGTGAATTACGGAAAAATCGAGCCATGAAGATTAAATCGATATCTTGAGATGCTGAAAGCGCTGGCCTGTAGACCTGTCCGTAGAGAGCTGGAAGTATCAGAATATTGAGACGGATATACCGGTACAAAGCGGATCAGAAAGCCGGCAGGACTCACAGCAGAATCGAACTAATTGACCGTTTTAAAATTTATGCTGCAGGATAACTCCAAAATTCCTCATTGCGGTTTGCAGATTAAGGCTGAACCCGTCATGCAGCGATGTGAGGCCCCAGCTATACTCTTTGCTGGATGTATACAGAGGAACCGTCACCGTCTCTTTGTCTATGCAATATTTATTCAAACAATCTGCAGCGGCCCCGTCGGACTGGTTCCCGATTGTCGGGGCAGTGACATCGCTTTTATAATCCGCGGAATATCCTTTGAAATACTCGATCGTAACGCCGTCCAACGATTCACTGGATGACGCCTTTTCCGTGTCTGTACGCAGAGAAACGGCGTCGTCCCCCACCCGATCCCCTGGCAATTCAGCTGCGAACACCGTGGAAGCGTAAAAAAAAACCAACAACGCAGCCCCGCAATATCGTTTCATCATGGTGGGAAAAATCATAACGACCATCCAAATTTAAAAGCCGTATCAAGTAGTTAATAACCGCTCAGAGATATGATCAAAATCATTCAATGATGCTGCATACTCCATGCCAGTAGTTTAACCTGTGCTAAAACAGGGTATTACAATCTCAGGATTTATGAAGAACTGTGATACAGTGTTAAATTTACCATGATAGTGTGGATAAAACGACTCATCAAGTACCGCATTAACGCGAGGAGGAACAAGGCATGCGCGAGCTGGTAACGATCTTTGGATTACTACTGCAACCTGTCTCGCGACATGCGGACGAAAATGCTGTAAAGCAGAACCAGAGTCACATCCTATACGACATGGAACCAGTCTGCAGGATTCTATTTTCCCAAACCTCGCAAAAGGACGTTATGGGGGACAGCGTCATAGACGAGGATCTGTCAATTGAAGTTTTCTGTCCGGGGTTATTTTAAAACCGGACGTTGCTACAAAATTAACACGGCTTGGAGGAAACCCTCTAAGTTTAATTGGTATAGTTGTTATATGGGAAAGGTCATGTTGGCTTGGACGCCAGATACGGGGGGGAAATGCTGGTTATCTCTTCCGACGTGTATCATTACAAAATCGGAAACGTGCAAGAGGCAGAAAAAAAGTTGGAAACTGCAAGGGGCCACTTTACTTACAATACGGTTTTACGAAATCTCATCGACGTTTTCGGCGAGTAAAAGCTTCAAATGCAGATAGCGCGTCGTGTTTCGTTTGATGTCGATGTCGTGATACATACGCTCCACTTGTTCAGTGGTTAATCCTATGACCTCGGCCACCTCGCCGGCTGCCACATGATGATTCTTTCCAGAGAGGCATAGGTCCATCTTCTCATAGGGGACAGAAAAATAAAACTCCTCCTGAAATTGCTGCAGTGAATAGGTGTCCGTCGTTGGAGGGCGCCGTTGAATCTCCTCGGGAACGGACAGTACGCCGCCAGCTGGTAGACCTGACTTTTGCAAAGGTATGCAATCGGTTTCAAATCAGCGGCACCATCGCCATTCTTCACAAAAAAACCTGATCATATTCCATCCTGTTGGGGGTGCCGGCCACGGCGTAAGGAAGCCGGTCAACATGACAATATTCGTAGAATTTTCTGGCGCGCTGCTTCATATTGGTCGCCGCGACGATTCCGAAGTAGGATTTTGCTGTCAATCCGACGGTCTTCTGCACTCCTTTGTCCGACTCAACCACGAGACGGGAAAAATTGAAACCTTCATTCTCCAGGAGATTGGCAAGGACAATTTTCGATTTGTAGTTGTCTGTATATTCGGGAATCATGTCGCGTATCGCTTCATCCCGCCTCCAATAACATCCCGCTGCTTGAAGAAGAGGTCCTATATCCTCTAGAATGGTCTCAATGCCGAGGCTGTTCGCCAGAAGACCTCCCAGCCTCACGCTGTCATCGGAAGAACCCAGCTCTGGCATCAGCAACGCGGTAACACGGCCTGAACCTAACGCCTTAGCGCAAAGAGCCGCGGACACACTGGTATCGATACCGCCTGAAATACCCAGAACAACCCTTTCCGTCTAAGCTAAGTAAACAACTGCTCTCTGATGGTGTCTTCTATCTGACGGCTTACCGCCTCAGGATCGACTTACAACACCTCTTTGGAACATGGTTCTATTGACATGACAACCTCCTCATGGTCTTCTACGATGCCAGGAAGCTAAAATGATCGGTAAAGATCCTCCTATCCCTGTGTGGCGAATCTGTTTCCTGTTGCACGATCATTCCTTTTCCTGCCGATTGGCGTTGCATATTTCACCATGATTACCGCTCACCATATAAAATGTTTAGCTTCTCTTTCGTAACGAGAGGGCCGGGAAAGACCAGCAAGGAATTGAGAAATCCTTCTGGGCCCTCTCTTGCAACGCAAGAAGAAGCCGGAAACAACAAACGTGCCTCCAGACTACGTGAACATCAGGAGTATACCGGAATTCTGCCTTGAATGACAAATCATGATCATTTTGCTTCTGATGGTGCTTGGGCCGTCTGCCGGTTCGTTGAATCATTCACGTTCCCGGTACTCCCCATGCAGATTATGAATGAATGTGCATAGCTCAACCGGAAATCGATAGAGAGAACAGATCATAAACATTGGACCTTAGGAATATTTCGGGAAGTGTAGCATAAATGACAAGTGAGACATTAATTTTTTCTTGCCCCTTCCGCCCAAGTATAGTATCTTCGGCTTATCAAAGAAAATATCATTAATTGCAACAGTGCATCAATCGGCGTACATCACTGGAATGCGCTTGAGGGATTTTTCATCTCTCCGGGAAACCTCCCATAGCCCGGGAGGTTCGAATGTTCAAAATTCTCACTCATCTTCCCCGTGATTGGTGAACGGAACGACATATGGTAGATCAATCAATCGCTGTACTTGATAATTGAGGAAGACGACCGATATGGATATAGATAGAGTCCTGTCAGGCATTGTTTCCTTACTCGTCAGTGTCGCTCTTTTTAAGTATGGCAAGAGTATTTTACGATTTATTGTCGACCTCTATAAAGAATACCATCAAGAAGACCTAAATCAAGAACAAATCTTAATTGTGAGAATATTTATAGTTGCATTTCGTATCTCGGCGCTGGTCGCAAGTATTATCTTACTTTATCAGGGTATACTGAGCAAATGACGGTCAATATCGATGATGAATTCATGCTTTTTGCGTACTCTTTTTTATGAAAAGGCAAGTTTACAAGGCAGCCGCAGAACGCTCCTGGCTTTAGGCCAGGGGGAGTGGTCAGCACCCGTATGCAATCCCTTGTTCAGGATTCGCTCTCAGTACAGTCAAATCCTAAAACCACTGTAAGGCTGGTGAAGCTGACCGCATCGCTGATTACTGCTATTTAAATTCTTCCGCCCATCCACACACCCTGCCACCCTGCCCCACGTGACGAATATTAGCAGAAAGATCTAGTGACTGACCATACATGGAAAAGTACTGATGTCGCGTTTTTTTGGTACATACCATTCTACATTCTCTCTTTTGTAGGAGTACACAACACAGATACCATCCTTGTCGTCAAGACATTCCGTCTTGAGGTACGCAGTCAAGGCAATAGCAGATTTTTAGCGAAGCAAAGAAATGGCCCTATGGCCACTTACGATCCGGAAAGGGCGATGGCGATGATACTGGCACCTTTTTTTTACCATTAAACATACTCATAATAGATATTATACTTGACAAATTAACATTATTTATTGTATATTTATTCAATATTATAAATAAATAATTTTATATTAATAATTTATATTTAATAATGAGGTATAAGTGGCTGAAATGTTCATAAGGAATCCATTTTATGCTGGAATTATTCAAAAAGCCGACGATTTCTGTAATCGCGAGGAGGAGAAACAGGAGCTCCTGAAACATGCGATAAATGGCAACAATGTTGTTATAGTATCTCCCCGGAGATGCGGTAAATCATCGTTCATCGGTCGTGTTCAGGAAGACCTTGAGAAAAGAGGATTTCGTACCGTCTATGTTGACATGTTCTCGGTGATTTCAGAAACCGATTTTATATTGCGTTTTGCAAGCGC
>DASPQB010000154.1:0-17681 GCA_035625205.1 Nitrospirota bacterium
TTGACCAACCCGTACCATATATCGGTCACCTCGGTATTGTTGATACTGTTGTTGATATAGGTGACCGGATTTGTACCAAGCACTTTTACGCCGACAAAATAGCCGCCCGTAATGCCGATGATCATGCCTAGCGCGGTAAGAAAAAACATCATCAGAGTGCTTGCCACGAACCTGGGCACGACGAGATACTTCATCGGGTTTGTGGCAAGCGTGGACAGTGCGTCAATCTGTTCGGTCACGCGCATCGTCCCGAGTTCCGCGGCCATGGCCGCACCTGCCCTGCCAGCGACCATGAGGCCTGTTAACACCGGTCCAAGCTCCCGGGTCATGGAGAGCGTAACAACGGTACCGATAAGCGTCTCTGCGCCGAATCGTTTGAACCCGGTGTAGCTCTGGAGCGCAAGCACCATGCCGGTGGAAAGAGCCGTCGTAATCACAACAGGGACCGAGTTGAAGCCGATCAATTCCATCTGTTTGATCACGCTTTTTACATAAAACGGAGGAGTGATGGTCCAACGAAGCGTCTGTCCGAGAAAAATGAGAACAGATCCGACTTCGGTAAACACAGCCGATGTCCTTCTGCCCAGCGCATCCAGTGCGTTATAGATAAATCCTCGGGACGCGGCTACTGATACCACAGAGCACCTCGTATGCAATGGTTCCCGTCTTGTAAGCTATATCTTCAGCAGTGATCCGCTCGTTGGCCTGACTGCCTATCAGCACAACGGGGTCCCCTTCGCTGGTGCCGGAAACATCTGTCACATCAATCATGCACATGTCCATGCATACCCTGCCAACAATCGGCACGCGAACGCCCCGCACAATGGCCTCGCCGGCATTCGACAGTCTGCGGCTGTAACCATCTGCATAGCCGATTGGGAGCGTCGCGATGAGGCTTTCGCGCTCGGTCACGAAGGTCCGTCCATAGCTGATCGGAACGCCACGCGGAACTTTCTTCAGAAAAGCGATCCTCGTGACCAGCGACAGTACAGGCCTTAGGTCCGTTTTTTTAGCTCCTCCCTCGAGGGGGTTGTAACCATAGAGCATGAGTCCCGGTCTCACCATGGTAAAAAGCGCGCGGCGGAAATCGAGAATTGCGGCGCTGTTCGCGGCATGCCGGACGGGAATCGTCATCCCCCTTGCAGAGAGTTCCGCTAAAAGCGATTCAAAGCGATCAATCTGCTTCGACGCATACGCCTTGTCGCAGAGGTCAGCGTCGGCAAAATGAGTCATCAGGCCCTGAACGTCTATTCCGGGAAGCTTGCGGATCGCAGCGATAAAATCAGCAGCATCTTCAGGAGGAATCCCGATTCTTCCCATGCCGGTATCAATCTTAACATGGACCGGGACGTTCATCTGCAACGTCCCTGCAACAGCTGATAATGCCTGAGCGAATGACATGGTGGCGAGCACCGGCGTTAGCTTCAGTTCGAGGACCGCTTCAGCCTGTTCCGGGAACACCGTCCCCATGAGCAGGATGGGCGCATGAATTCCGGACTCGCGAAGCTCCCGTGCCTCTTCAACCAGGGCAACGCCGAGCATATCGGCGCCTAGCTGGAGGAGTCTCCGGGAAATCGGAATGGCCCCGTGACCGTAAGCGCCGGCCTTGACAACAGCAAGGATGTTCCTGCCTTCTGCACGACGGACGACCTCAGCGTAATTGTGGGACAACGCCTCCAAGTTGACCTGCGCCACGGTCGGCCGCTCGGAACGCGGGAGAACGACCCGTAAGCCCGCAGAGACGCCTTCTGAAGATGAGTCAGTGGATGGTGCTCTCATTATTTATCGCCTCAAAGGAGTTGGATGCGGGAAGAATTTCTATTTTGTCGAATGACTGTGCGCAATCAAGGCACTCCCAATGGTGTATGGTCCAATATTCGAAATCGAGTTCAATGCTGTAATCATCTTCCTGAAACAGGTTGGTTCCCCCACAATAAGGGCACATGATCGGTTCCATAACCAATCCTCCGCCTTTCCTCCCTCATGAAAGCAGGACCTTCAGGGGAAAAATCATTTCCGCTCTTATTGAAATCGCAGTAACCATGATTTTCCGGACGACAACTTTATGATACCGTCAGGTTCACAAGCGAAATTGATAAAAATTCGCCGTAATTTCATGTGGTTTTGTTTACTGTAGCACAGCGATGAATTTTTTGCAAAATATTTTTTGGCCGGTCATGACGCGCTTAGATCAATATTGCTCTAAGCGACTTAATGAGACGCTTATTCTCTCGTCGCGACCTTATCGCGATCCGTATATAGCGGTCGTCAAGACCTGGGAAATTCGAGCAGTCACGTACGAGCATACCTTGAGCGCCCAGTTTCTCCCTGAGCATATAGGCATCCATCGACGTCACTTTAAAGAGAATGAAATTCGCAGAGCAGGGAAAGGTCTCTACTCCGGGCAGAAGCCGGAGAGCGGAAAGCAGACGGTCACGCTCCCGCGCAAGTATTGAGCGTGTCTTCTTTATATAGGACCAGTCATCCAATGCTGCCATAGCGGCCCGTTCCGCTGGAATAGACACGGTCCATGGTTCTTGGCCCGCCCGCAGTGTGGCGACAGTCGTTTCGTCGGATACTGCATATCCCACGCGGAAACCCGGCATTCCGAAAAACTTTGAAAAGGCCCGAAGGCAGATAATACCAGATGAGTGCACTGTTTCCTTGATGATCGATTCGGACTCCAGGTAGTCCATAAATACCTCGTCGAGAACCAATTTCACTCCCCGCTGTTGAGCATACTTAATGATCTCGAGCATCTCGCTTTTCAAAATAACCTGGCCGGTGGGGTTGTTAGGATTACAGAGAAACGCCATATCCACGCCATTGAGAGCAAAAGCCATTTCTACGGGATCGATGCGAAAACCATCGTTCTCCTTAAGAGGAAACGTCACGACCTCTGCACCAACATTTTCTGCTGCCGCTGCATATTCCGAGAACGTCGGGATTGGGATCAATACCTTTCCCGGACGAAAAACGCGCGGAATCAGGTGAATAAGCGCAGTTGAGCCGTTTCCGCATATCACCTGTGTTTCTTTTACACCAAAATACCTGCCAATAGCACGTCTCAGCTCGGCCATCTCCGGATCAGGGTAATGATTAACTTGGGAGAGTGCATTCTTTGCAGCTCCTATCGCATGAGATGAAGGCCCCAAGGGATTCACATTCGAGCTGAAATCCATAATCTTGGCCAGATCGATACCGAATTGCCTCGCAGCCTTATAAATATTGCCTCCGTGCGCTTTCGATATGCTGGGACCGTTCTCGCCTGCGCCGATGGCATCCCTGGCATGAACTTCCGTATTCTGCACTCACTGCTCCCTTCCACCAAGTATTTGAAGCTATTTGCGTTTACCGTCGGATTGATTTTCCTACAGCTCGGCTGCCAGATCCGGAAAACGCTCATCGAAAAAGCTTTCTACGGTTTTTCTCGCTTGCACGGCTGTCGCTTGCTGCATTACCAGAGTTGCGAGCTCTACGGCATCCTGCATTCGGATAGATCGGACGATCCGCTTCACCCAGGGTATTGATGCCACGTTCATGCTCAAGTGCTGAAAACCCATACCGAGCAGGATCGCTGCATACAACGGGTCACCCGCCATCTCACCGCACATCGCGAGCGGGATATTCGCGTGGTGAGCTGCTTCTGACACGCGCCGGAGCAGTCGGAGTACGGCCGGTTCGAGAGGCTCATACATGTACGCAACGTGTTCATTTTGTCGGTCAATCGCCAGTGTGTACTGTATCAGATCATTGGTTCCCACACTGAAAAAATCCACTTCCTTGGCAAGAAGATCCGCTATCAGCGCGGCAGAAGGAATCTCGATCATCACCCCGACTTTTAGATCTTCTTGAAAAAGCTTGCCTTCTGAACGAAGTTCGGTTTTAACCTCCTGGATCAGCTTTTTTGTTTCACGGAGTTCGGTGAGGCCCGATACCATGGGGATCAAAATCTTGACGTTGCCGTGCACCGCGGCCCTCAATATACCGCGAAGCTGGGTTTTGAACATATCGCGTTTCTGAAGGCAAAAACGAATCGCCCGCAATCCGAGCGCCGGGTTCACTTCCTGGTCGTATTCGCCGGGGAAGCCGACCTTATCGCCTCCGACGTCGAGTGTCCGTATCACTACTTCGTGAGGGGCAGCCCGTTCAGCTACTTGGCGGTAGGCAAGATAGTGTTCTTCTTCTGAAGGCAAGACCTGCCGGTTCAAGAAAAGGAACTCCGTGCGGTAGAGTCCTATTCCGGCGCCTCCGTGTTCTACCGTGGCATTCGCTTCTTCTGGCAGTTCAATGTTTCCCTGCAATTCAATGACCTGTCCGTCAAGGGTTTCGGCGGGGAGCGTTTTGAGCTTTTCCAGTTCCTGCTCGAAATACTTGTACTGGCGCTGTCTCTGGAGATAATCGAGGAAGGTTTCCTCGTCGGGGTCAACAATCACGACTCCATGAACACCGTCCAGAATGACCACGTCGCCCGTCTTGACTACGGCAGTGATATTCTCTAATCCCACTGCCGCTGGTATGCCGAGAGATCGGGCTAGGATGACGGTGTGAGAAGTTCTGCTCCCTGCATCAGTTATAAAACCAAGGATTTTATCTTTCCGCATCATGATCGTGTCGGTTGGAGACAGATCGTGGGCTACGATGACAGCCTCTTCCTTGATATCGGCAAGACTCTCCTGTTTGTGACCGATGAGGTTCCTGAGGACCCGTTCACCGACCTGCTCTACGTCTTGTTTTCGTTCGCGAAGATATTCGTCTTCTATGGAATCGAACTTGAGACCGATGGCCTTGATCGTTTCCTTGAGGGCTCCTTCAGCATTGAGGAACGATTCCTTGATATGCTTGATTGTCCCATCCACCAGCATCTTATCTTCCAGTAGCATAATATGGGTTTCGAGGATGTAGAGGTGCGATTTTCCCAGCCCTTTACTGATGCGCTTCTTGAGGTCTTCCAGTTGACCGCGGGATAGCTCCACGGCTTTTTTAAAGCGTGTTATCTCGTCTTTGACGCTTACGTCTTCGATTCGCCGTCCCGCAACGACTATTTTCTGTCTGTCGAGCAGATAGACCCTGCCGATCACGATACCGGGAGAAGCGATAATCCCTCGATATATTTTCTCGTGCATGCGATTCCTGCCTGAGGTTGCCTCAGGGCAGCCCCGTCTTAGAATTCCCAACTTTGAGCGTTAAACCAATCTGTTATTCTTTCTCCCCAAACTTTTCTTTGAAGAGCTTCTCGAGACCGCCGACTGCCTCGTTTTCGTCGTTCCCCTGCACACTTACAATAACGCTGCTTCCTTTTGCAGCAGCAAGCATCATGATGCCCATAATGCTTTTACCGTCGACTTCCAGCCCATCCTTGCAGATGGTAACTTTCGATGTGTAAAAGTTGGAAGTCTTGACGATTTGAGCAGCTGCTCTTGCATGGAGCCCGAGCTTGTTTTCGATCATAAGTTCTTTTTTTATCATCTAATAACTCCTGCATATGCCAGTGCCAAACAGATGATTGCCAGTCCAAGCATGAGTTTTATCGGAGAACCGCCTCTCCGGAGTATGCCAATCAAGCCAAACGTTAAGGCCATGCACGAAACAACGATGAATACTTCAGAAACGGGGTATTCGAGCCTGAATTCTGGCCTCCAAAATGGCATCATGCCAAGAATGCTGCCGAGGACTGTGAGTGATATGATCTTGAAGAGCCTGGCCATCTTCGTAAAGTTGTAGATGGCTAACAGCGACACTGCATCGCCACCGCTTCTGTACCCCCAAATTAAAAGGCCAATTCGAAGGCTTACATGCCATAGGTTAAAGAGTACGAGATACAGTAACGGTGCCCACCAGGATCCCAGCATCCCTGCAGCTACTGCAACAATAGCGGCAAATGGCTTGAGCGCTCCCCAAAAAAAACTGTCACCCAATGCTCCTAACGGGGCCATAAGCGCAGTTTTTAAACCTGATACATCCCGTCCCCGGTCCTTGCCTGTTGCGCGGTCCTCCTCTTGTCGCATTACAGCTCCGAGGATGAATGTAGCAAAGTAAGGCTGCGTGTTGAAATACTCCATGTGGCATTTCAGCCGCTCTTGATATTCGGTCCGGTCCCGATATAGCTTTCTGAGCACGGGTTCGATGGCAAAGGCGAATCCCAGCGATTGCATGCGATCAAAGCTCCACGATGCCTGAAGCAGCAGCGATCTCCAGAATACGCTGAAGAAATCAAATATACCCAAACCTTTACGATCGTTGCTCACTGTACCTGGCACCGAGCCAGCCCGCAATTACCGTAAGCAGCAAGACGATAAGTACGGGCACGTGGAATAAGAACCCGAAAACCGCAGCAATCACAAAACCGCTGATCAGAAACAGATCGAACGACTTAATCGAAAGTTTGCGCGCAATCAGAGCGGCCCCGATCAGCGGCAACAGTTTTATAAAGAGAGAGAGCGCATGATGTGCCGTCCCGGGGAGGTGTTCAAACAGCAGAACCGCCGCGATTCCTGCCGGAATGATTACAAGACACAACACGAACGACTTCAGAAAAAAAGCAGAAATTCCTGAAAGATGCGCCCGCGCAATCGCTTGAGCCATGTTTTCAGCATTCGATGACAGCAGATTCTCCATCAGCTTGGAGTTCCGTTTGCGGATAAAAGCGTCAGCCTGCATTGTTAGGGGCACCATCACGGTCGTCAAGAGAAGGCTGAAACTGATCACGGACAGAGTATCTCCGCCGGGTTTCCCGAGGATTGCAATAGCACAAGCCGACACGGTTACAACCGTTGCATCTGCAGGCACGAAGTTCCCGATGGGCATGTCGAGGAGCCATATCATCTCTAGCACGATACCGATTATGAGCCCCGCCGTCGCATCTCCCAGCATCCATCCCGTGCATGGCCCCGCAACGAGCGGCTGGGACACCATGAACTGTCCCACTGCCGTCCTGTCAAGACCGAGGAGCCCGCCGACGATTGATATTACGACGATGGCAGCGATCATATGTAAATCAAAAACGGGCATGCAGTCCTTTTCAAATCATGGTGAGGGGTAATTTACAATCTGCACCGAGCCGTGAATCTCTACTTCAGCACGGTGCAGTCAACTCACCGCAATTTTTAAGTTATTTATGCTTCTCCGCAACTGAACAGACGGAAAAGATTTTTTCCAGCGGACGCGGACGCTGTGTCGGGACCGCCTGAACGTCAATTTTGATCCCCCGTGCAGCAATTTCCTTAAGGGCTTCGATGTCCACTTCATTCACTGCAAGAACATCGATGAGTTTTCGCTTGCCGGGCACATAATGCATTCCGCCTATGTTTATGGCATGGCATTCAAGTCCGTCCTTAATAGCCCGTAACACATCACTTGGATTCGAAAACAGGAGAATGGCCCTCTCCGCATCAAGTGTCTTGGCGAGCACTTGTTCGCAGACTTCCTCAACACGGCCGATAAAAACCTTAAGGCCTTGCGGAACCGACAGCTCCATGATAGAGCGCTGCAACGTGTTTGACGCGACAACATCGTCCGCAACAAGGATGCAGGTAGCCTTGAGAAAATTTACCCACCCTTCAACCACCTGGCCGTGGATCAATCGGTCGTCTATTCTGCTGAGCACAATCATCGCGATATGTCTTTTTGCAAAAAAAATGTCCTCTCTGCTTGAAAGCAACGGTCTGTGATGTATTCCAGCGGCTTATGCATGGTGGGTTTCCCGCGCTGATATCCTCAGGTGACTACCATACGCCGCGTCTCCATGCAGGACAATAGTCCTTCCACCATGGTTACTTCTTCCCTTTTAAAATCTGGCTTGCAATAACGATGCTTTTCTGGGCGGCGTCTTGTACGAGTTTTGCAAGATCGTGCAACGTTTTTTCGTCCCGATGATTCGCAAATTTAATGAGCATAGAAAGATTAACGCCGGTCACCACCTCAATGGTCTCTCCTAAGAAGGCCAAGGCGATATTGGACGGCGTTCCTCCAAACATGTCCGTGAACAGCATAACGCCTTTGTTTCGATCAACTTTTTTTATCGCGGCCTGAATCTCGTCTCGGAGCAGTTCGGGTGCGCTTTCCTGCTTAACACTGACGGTTTCCACGGCTTCGATTTTGCCAACAATCATCTCGGCGGCTTTCACAAGTTCAGCGCCCATATCCTCATGACAAACCACTACCAGTCCAATCATGCTGCTGTCTCCTTTCAATAAGTCTGAGGAAATACGCAAACCGAAAAAACTGCTGACGTGATCCCCTAACAGGTTCGATTTAGACAACTCAAGAGACCCGGCAAACTCCTAGATGCCGATGTCTCGATGCTTGACGATTACATCGTAGCCGCTCTCTCTGAGCCGCGCTGCGATCATGAGGGAAAGGGCAACAGAACGGTGTCTGCCGCCCGTGCATCCGAAACCAATGGTAAGGTAGCTTTTCCCTTCGCGACGGTACCGTGGCAAAAGGTATTCGAGAAATTCAAGGAGTTTTTTCAGAAATTCCGTGGATTCAGGGTTGTCCATGATGTACTCCCTGACCCTCACATCCTCTCCCGTTAGCGGCCTCAACGCCGTTACAAAATGCGGGTTCGGCAAAAATCTCAGATCGAAGAGTAAATCGAGATCATAGGGCACACCAAATTTATACCCGAACGTGACGACCGTAACGACCATCGGCCGGTCGCTGTCACTCGCGGAGTATTCCCGTTCGACCGCCTGTCGCAAATCATGGACCGTGTAGTCGGATGTATCGATGATCCGGTCAGCAATCTTTTTGACCTCGCTAAGCGCTTCCCGTTCATACCGGATTCCCTCCAGGAGCGAGGTCGTTCCCTTTCCCAGGGGATGGGGCCTCCGCGTTTCACTGAAACGCCTCACGATCGTCTGGTCTGACGCATCGAGGAACAGCATTTCAATAGCAAAGCCCTGGCTTTTGAGTCGCCCATACAGCATCGGGAAGTTCTCAGGGAATCCTTTTTCCCTGATGTCGATACCGATTGCCGTGCGGATGGTCTCTTCCGACTGCCGTGCAAACTCAACGAACGCGGACAGGAGCGCAAGCGGAAGGTTATCGACACAGTAGAACCCAATGTCCTCAAAAGCCTTCAGTGCCGCGCTCCTTCCGGATCCTGAAAGTCCCGTTACAACAATGATTCGTGTGCCTTTCATCCTGATAGCCTTTTCTGCAGCCGTTTGCTCACGTCTCTGGCCGTAAATATCCCGCGGTTCTTCAGCATCTGGTTTCTTGCTGCAACCTCGATCAGGGTGGCCATATTGCGGCCGGGTTTCACCGGCAGCTTCAGGTAGGGAAGATTGACACCCAGTATGCGGTAGCGACGCTCACGCAGCCCTACCAGACTATACTGATGTCCCTCCTTCCATTCCTCCAGTTCTACGACGAGACCGACCCTGGAAGCATCCGCTGTCGCAGACTCGCCGTAGAGTGCACGCACATTGATGATCCCGAGCCCGCGAATTTGCAGCAGATCTGTCCCCAGGTCGGCTGATTTGCCGTTTATACCCTCTTTAGCATGTTCGAGGATGACAAGATCATCGGCTATCAGCTTGTGCCCCCGGAGCACAAGGTCGAGAGCTGCCTCGCTTTTTCCGACAGCGCTTTCACCGATTATGAGCGTGCCAAGGCCGAAAATCTCCACCAAGACGCCGTGAAGGCTGATTTTCCGTACCATGCTATTCAGCAGCATCCTTGCCAGCTTCGAGATACTTCCCGTTTTCAAAATAGTGATTCCAGAAGAAGCTGCTTTGTCGAGTAGTTCTGTGCAAAGGGGGCCGCCGCTCACGACGATGCATGCGGGTTTCAGTCTCATCAGTGAACGAACGAGCGTGCGCCGTTCAGCAGGAGGACGCGAATGCAGGTACGTAAGCTGGCTTGGCCGGATATGCAGAACGTTGGACTCCCCCCCTCTCCAGGGAGTGAGGGCTGACAGGTCAGGCGAAACGACTTCCGGCGAGGTTATTTCCCTTTCGAGGCCTTTATGCCCGGAAAGCACCGTCGCAATGTCGATCACATCTTTGACTTTGGTTGTCATTTCAGCGGTACAGCCTGCGGCTGGGGATATTTACTGTCTTCTTCGCAAATCAGGCGCTGCAACTCCTGACGGAGCGAAGCGCGCCGCAAGCTCTCTCGCAAAATTTGATTCTTGAGTATTCGGGATATCCGAGCAAGCGTTTTTAGGTGCTCATTCGGCATATTATGGGGCGTCAAGAGCAGAAAAAAAAGGTAAACAGGCTTGCCGTCAACCGCTTGAAAATCCACCCCGCTGCGCGAGCGACCGAATGCGACGATCATATCCGTGATACTTTTTAACTTGCCATGAGGAATGGCGACACCTCCTCCGATACCAGTACTGCCAAGTGTTTCGCGATCAATCAAGGCGCGCACAAGTTCCTCCTCATTATTCACGCGGCCCTGTGTTGCCAGCAGCCTGGCAAACTCACGTATCACACCCGGCTTGTCAGTCGCGGTCATCTCTTCAAGAATCAAGTCATCCTGCAGCAGGTTCTTAATAGTCGCCATCGCTGAGGCCCTTCCTTATCGAGCAGGTTCGATAAGGCCTACATTCCCGTCTTTCCGTTTGTAAATAACGTTGACTTGCCCGTTGCCTGCATTTGAAAAAATGAAAAATTCCTTGTCCAAAAGCTCCATTTGCATTACAGCTTCCTCGGGCTGCATGGGTTTAAGGTCGAACCGTTTCGTCTTGATGATTTGGGGGATGCGGTCTTCTGCGTGTGATGATGTTGGCACCGCCCCTCGTCCTTCTGTCTTTCCCGAAATATGGTGTTTATGATCAACTAATTTCTCCTTATAGCGTCTCACCCTTCTTTCTATCTTCTCAACGAGCAGGTCGATCGCTGAATACATCTCTTCGGTTTCCTCAGACGCCTGGATCAGCAAGCCATTCGACTTTATCGCCGCCTCGGCAGTGTGGTGCACTTTTTTTACGACTGAAAGAGTAATGACTGCCTGCACTTTTGGTGGCAGATACTTCTCCAATCTGCCGAATTTCTCTGTTGCATACTGTTTAAGAGCATCTGTAACTTCGATGTGTCTGCCTATGACGCTTACCTGCATACTGACCTCCCGATTACCTGTTGAATAGTGCCGTCCTGTACCTTCTTACCTGATATTATCCGATACGTTTTCTGACGCTTGTCGGCGGTATTCTCAGTTCCTCGCGGTACTTGGCCACTGTCCTCCGTGCTATGTCTAAGCCGCTTGCTTTTAAAGCGTCGACGATCTGCTGGTCCTTCAGCGGTGCCGATGGGTCTTCTTCCTTGATCATCTTCTGGATGGAATCCTTGACGGTCAGCGAGGATATCTCGGTCCCAGTGCCTGCGGAGAAGCCCGTCGTAAAGAAGTATTTCATCGGGAAAATACCTTGGGGAGTATGCATATACTTGTTCGTTGTCACACGGCTGATCGTCGATTCGTGCATACCGATATCCTCGGCAACGTCCTTGAGTACCATCGGCTTCAACTGCGTTATGCCTTTGTCGAGGAATTCAAGCTGGAACTTGACGATGCTCTCGGCCACTTTGTAAATCGTTTTATTTCGCTGTTCCATGCCCTTGATAAGCCACTGAGCGGACCGGAGCCGCTCTTCTACGTAATCTTTCGTCACCTTATCGATCGTGTCTTTTTGGCTTAGCAGCTTGCGATAGTAGGAGTTGATGCGCACCCGGGGAAGCCCCTCGTCATTTAGATGGACCACGTACCGCTCCTCCACCTTGACAACGTACACGTCCGGAACTACATAGTTCGTGTCAGAAGCAAGATAAGGGCGTCCCGGTTTCGGCTCCAGTTCATGGATTATGATCTGAGCCGCCTCCATCACTTCCTGGGGCGTGATGGCCAAAGCCTTTGCTATATTGGGATACTTCCGCTTCTCCAGGTCCGGCAGATATGCGTCAATGATCTTTTCGACCAATGTGCCCTGCATATCGAGTTGCCTGGCTTGGATGAGCAGACATTCACGCAGATCGCGCGCGCCTACCCCTGAAGGTTCGAAATTCTGGATCAGGGCAAGTGACCGCTCCATTTCGGCGAGAGTTATCCCGGACTGCTGCGCAATCTCATCGAGTGAGGCACGAAGATAACCATCGTCGTCGAGGTTGCCGATGATCCACTCGCCGCCTTTTACCAGATTGGGGTCCGACGTGGACAGGTGAAGTTGCCATAACAAATGATCGCTTAAGGTAGGAAGGCGCGTGAGTGTCTGATCATAGGAAGGGAGTTCTTTGTCATCTGCTTCGAAACTGCCGTAATCACGGCCGTCTCCCAGCTCGTTCATGTACTCGTCCCATTGAGGGCCGACCTCAAGATCGCTTTTAAGCTCTGCAGCATGATCCGGTTCTGCAGCGCTCTCTGTCGTTTGCTCTGAAGACGATGGCTGATCAGAAGGCGAAGCGTTCTCACCCTCCGGTGCTTCATCTTCCGAAGCATCCGTAGACACCTCTTCCAACACCGGATTCTCGATGAGCTCTTGCGAAATCGACTGGACCAGTTCCAATCGTGACAGCTGCAGCAGTTTGATGGCCTGCTGAAGCTGAGGCGTCATGATCAGTTTTTGCGAAAGTTTTAATTCGAGTCGCGCTTCCATGATCACTACAAAGGCTGAATCCAGAGACCAGTCCTACTGGGCAGAGAGAGCCAGGACCTAGCGGCTTCCTAAAGATAAAGAAATCCCCGAGAACTTCTCAGATTATTTCTCGCCATTAGCCCCTGTTCCCCGGATTACGACCTCGTTTTCTCCTTTTTATTATAACCGAAAAGCTTCACCCAAATAAAACTGTCTTACTCGCTGGCTCGCGGTGATTTCCGATGCTGTTCCTGCCTCGATGATTTTCCCATCGCTGATGATATATGCCCGGTCGGTTATTGCAAGCGTTTCCCTGACATTGTGGTCGGTAATGAGGATACCGATCATCTTGTCTCTTAAAAGTGAAATAATTCCCTGGATATCCTGCACTGCCAAGGGATCAATTCCAGCAAAGGGTTCATCAAGCAGAATAAATTTCGGGGACAGGGTGAGTGCACGGGCTATCTCCACGCGACGGCGCTCTCCTCCCGATAGTGTGTAGGCTTTACTGTTCGCAAGATGAGAGATGCCCAGTTCCTGCAGGAGTTGATCACGCCGCTCCTTTTGCTCGACGGTTGTCAGGTCCATCGTCTGAAGGATAGCCATCAGGTTCTCTGCTACTGTTAGCCTGCGAAATACCGATGGCTCCTGTGGCAAATAACCGATGCCGTTGCGCGCCCGTTGATACATCGGCATCTTTGTGATATCCCTCTCGTTAAGAAGTACCCTTCCTTGGTCTGGCCTGACGAGACCGACTACCATATAAAAAGTCGTCGTTTTCCCGGCACCATTCGGGCCAAGGAGACCGACGACCTCGCCCTGGTTCACCTGCAGGCTGATACCACGCACAATTTTTCTTCCGCGGTAGCTTTTCTCTAACTTTTTTGCTTCAAGTGAGTGCATGGAACCCTTTCGAGATCACTTATCTTTCAAGCCACCGCGCAACGCATCCTGCTTCTCCTCATACAGTAAAACTTTTCCACCCTCGACCAAACTGCGGTCATCCCGCATAAAAAGCGTTATTTTTTTCCCGCCAAGCCGGTTCTCTTTTTCTATGATTCGTGCATCTCCGGTGAGAACAATTTTTTCATCATGACTGTAGTAGGAGGCATCGTTCGAAAACGCAACCCGGCTATCCTTATGCACCACAACGTTGCCGTGCGCATCGATTTGTCGCACCTCTTTCGACCCGGTGTCATAATACACGATCACGATGTCCGACGTTAGCGTCATGTCCTCTTTCTTGAGTGTCACATTGCCTGTAAAAGTAACTTTATCGCCGAGTTTCTCAGCCTCCATGTGTCCTGAGGTGATCACAATCGGTTCGCGGGTGTTTATCTCCGCTTTCGGTGCCGCATTAGCGGTGCTTATGAGCAGACTGACTATCGGGATGATAAGCCAATTATTCTTGCAACACTGCCATGACATGATTCTTCACCACAAGTGATCGCATATCCGCATATGCAGAAAGGCCCACTCCCTCGAGATAAATCTCGCGGCCTAGTAACTTGAATGGTTCCGGCGTCCAGACAAGTTGTTCACCAGCCTTCCAGAAAAGCGAGTTCGTCTTCAAGAGGTATCCGTCACTCGTAATGATCCTGACTTCTTTTGTATCTCCATGAACGGATGCATCCCCGGTAACGGTATCCATGGTCGCGGTTTCGCCAAGGAGTCTTGCCTGTCTACTATTATCAGGACTATTAAAGGTGATTTCTATCTCTTTTAGCTTCGCTTGCTTATTTTCATAGAGATCGGCATTTCTGGCAACCATCTGCCAGGTTGTTTTCGTACCGGTGGCCTGCGAGAACTGAAAACCATCCATGCTTAGCAGCAACCGTTCTCCTGCAGCGGGTTTGAAGAGAATCGGTACGGTAATATTCGTACCCCGAAAAAGAAGGTAACCACAATATACTACCGCGGCTAGAACAAACAGTACGGCAATAGTCTTAACTACCTGTATGACTTTCATATAAATAAAGATTGGTTAGTAATTAACATAAGTTATATGCATAATTTATACCACATGCCTCTGTGACTGTAAAGGCTAAAATGGGGAAGGTCGAAAGGATATACTGCCGGTTACTTCATAATGCCGAGTTTTCCCTTAAGAGTAGCTATTTCCAGATCTTTTTCTTTTAAGAGTTTTTCAAGACTGGCCTCGGAAGATATGTCATGAACAACCGACTGGAAAAAACGTTTCCCCATGAGCGATAGTACCACCGCACTGATTGCCACAGGAACCATGGAGCCGTCGGCTTTCCGTAATTCTGCATGTCTTACTGCCTGTCGCCCCTGGAGCAGTTCTGCAACCATTTCTCTGGATGTTGGGGGATCAATAAAAAGTTCGAATAAGTTTTTATGCAGGAGGTCGTACTTAGCGTATCCGGAGAAGCGCGCAGCCTGCTCGTTTGCAAAGACAATGTCCCCGTTATCGGCGAGCAGGAAAATCGATTCACTGGCATTCTCAACGAGTGTCCGGTAACGTTCTTCCGAGGCCCGAAATTCCTCGGTTTTTTCATTGATCCATTGCTCAAGTTCGATATTCATTTTCCGTAGTTCGACCTGCATTTGTTCGTTTTGCACGGTCGTGGAAAGTAAGCCTGAGAGTGTTGTAAAAAAATTTATTTCTTCGTCAGAAAAATTCTTAATTTTACGATAGAATACTTCCATGAGCCCGACCAACGAATCGTTTGAATACACAAAGAGCGGTAAGCAGTATGACGATGTATAATCACCAAGTGCCAAACCGGGTATTTCCCGAAAACGGGCGTCAGCATGAAGGTCCTTCAGCATGAGCGGGTCAAGCTTCCTGCCGACCCATCCTTCTATACCATCACCGAGCGAAATACGAACCCTTCCGATTGCCCCGACCTGCACCCCGTTGGTTGCCGCAAGAGCTAATTCGTCCTTTTTTTTGTCATAGAGAAAAATGAAGCATGCATCGGCCTCCATGACCCGGGCTGTGATATCAGCGACATCCGTAAGCCGGTCTGAGAAAAGTCGGGGGGAATTTGCAGCATAGTTGACGTCGTAGATGCCAAGAAACTTAATAAATAAATCGTCCTTGGTATCCAGCAGTTCCTCCTGCTTGATATGGAGTTCAAGGTTAGAGTCCGCCAGTTGACGAAAATATGGGAAAATCGTTTTTTTATAAAGAACGTATGAAAGGAGCAGGATAATCGGGACCAGGCCGAGCGACAAGAGAAACGCCCGTTGATCATTGCGCGCAGTAAAGTAGCCGACATCCCCGCCAATGAGAACAGCAATGACCATCAGCAGTGAAATCAGAAGAATCATCGTACCTTTTCTCTGTTCCAAGCTACTTTGCGGCATGCCCTGTCCCTCCGTCTGTCGTTTCGGCTTTTTTAGCCGGTCTGTCACTTCCTGATGATGCGGATCAAATCCTCCACTGCCTGGTCAATGAGCACCGGGACCTCGACAGAAACGCCCCGTTCTCTCAGTCTGATAAACAGTTCTGTGAGAAGTGGCGGATCTATGTTCGTCGCCCTGAGTGCATCCGCCTGCATAAAAATAGCAGATGGCGTACCTGCGGAAATGACGCCACGTCCGCGGGCAAGCACGTATACCCGGTCTGCAAACGACGCCACCAGGTTCAAGTCGTGGGTCGACATGATGATCGTCATTCCTGCCTGGTTATACGCATTGAGAAGTGTAACGAGTTCGGTGCGAGAGCGGTTGTCAAGCCCCTCGAATGGTTCGTCCAGGATCAACAACTTGGGTCGCATGACGAGCGCGCCTGCAAGAGCTACTTTTCTTTTCTCTCCACCAGAAAGATAGTGGCAGATCTTATCACGCAGATGTTGTATCCCAAGCTCGGAGATGATTTGTTCAACCATTCTGGATATTTCATCTTTTCCATAACCATAGTTACGAGGAGAAAATGAGATATCATCCCAGACCGTTGGGGAAAGAATCTGGTCATCCACATTCTGGAGAAGAACGCCAATCCGCTCCCGAATAGTATTGTACTGTTCCGCCGGGTTGATCCCGAATACTTTGACACTGCCTTCATCCGGTTTGAGCAAGCCAAGAATATGAAAAAGCAACGTCGTTTTCCCGGAGCCATTACCACCGAGCACAACGACTCGCTCTCCCTTGTTTACCACAAAATCAAGACCGCAGATATGGATCTCGGTGGTATCCGGATAGACATGTTTAAGGCAACTGACACTGACAATGACATCATCAGCGCGTTCCTGACGATTTGTATCCCTATCTATCATGAGTTTTATTGGTGAACTGACCATTCGCTATTTGATCATTTCCAGAAAATTACGAGCAAAAGCACTGCAGCACCGGTAGCGAGAGGAAGCCAATCTGTACGGTGAAACCGAAGGGTGCTCTTTTCCGCCATGCTGCCGCTGTATCCCCTCACTGCCATTACTGCATAAATGCGCGATGCTCGCTCCACCGCCTGCACAAGCAGCATTGCTATGCCCCTCGATATGTTAGCGCCATTCTTATACAAGCTCCCCGGTGAAAAACCGCCGCGGATCCGAATTGCCACTGCAAAATTATCCATCATGTCGAGAAGAATGAATAGGGTCCGGTAGGTCATGAACAAGCCCGCTGCAATCATCTCGGGAAGCACCAAGCTCATCAAGGAAAATATTCTGGGATAAGGGGTACTCACAATAAACATCAGCATTGCACAGGAGGGCGTAATCGCCTTGACGATAAAAAGGAGATGGGACCAGATCCCCCCTCGGATGCTCAAGCTGTATAGCAAGGCAAACACTGCCGCATACCATGAAAGTACTGAGACTCTGGACCACGGAAGACCTGATAGAGCGGCCACCACGATTAGCGTTCCATAACCCACGATCAAGGGGTACGGGTTTTTAGACATTACCGCGGCAGCCACAACGAGTAGCAGAAATATAAACTTGGCTGCCGGTGATGAACGATGAAGAGGACCGGTGCCGCTTGCCGCCCAATGGTCAATTTTTGTAACGTCCATTACGACCCTTCCCTCACCCCTTTTTCAGGTCCCTCTTCGTATGCACTACATGCTTCAACAGGTTTTATTTGAGAAATAAATGTGATCACCGTGCGTGCAATGACCACCTCAGTGATCCATCCC
>DASPQB010000155.1:0-18201 GCA_035625205.1 Nitrospirota bacterium
TTCTCTTCGTTGACACCTGAACCCGCCGTAAGACTATCGCCCACGGCAACGATCGTGCCATCAACAACAGGATGTTGGAGAGGTGCCGTGGACTGTGGTTCTTCGTGTCGTTCACATCCGCCAAGACAAAACAAGAGCAGAATAGCTGCCGTCAATCGCACTATCAAGCTGTTCATAATGACCCTCTTTCAATATGCAAGCTGTGACCTGATGTCAACGTTTTTAGTGTGAATAAGCGTGACTATCTGAGGTTTTCTTGATATTTTCATGTCAGTCACTCCTCAGTCTGCTCCCGAAGGAACGCTGCAGGCCTCTGCCGAACGATTGAGAGAGAGGCTCCGAGACCGACTGCGATTACGAGCCCAATAGGTATGATGATCATCACAAGACTGATGCCAACAAACGGATTGTAAGGTACGTCGAGAGCGTGCCGGCAGATGATCCAACTTCCTACCTCAGAGAGAGCGATTGCAATGAGGCCACTTTCAAGCCCGATGAGAAAATTTTCAACGGCAAAGACAGACAAAACAAATCGACTTCGAGCACCTAGTATCGTGAAATAAACTGCTTCCTGGATGCGCGTGTGGCGCGTAGCAAAAACGGAGCTTATAAGAATGAGGATGCCGGCAGCAACACTAAAGAGTGTGAAGAAACGCACAATCAATGTGAGCCGTTCCATGACCCGGGCGAATACCTTAACGGTCTCGGTCACATCGATAACACTCACATTCGGGAATCGAGCGACAATACGATTTTGAAGTAAGGCAATCTGTTTTTTATCCACGCGCACTGCGGTGAAAACCGTTTGGGGAGCATTTTTGAGTACCCGCTCGGGGAAAACGAAGTAAAAGTAGGGTTGAAGGGAGGCACGCGTCCTGGTCCTGATACTCGAAATCCTGGCTTTAATCGGGATACCCTGAATACGGAAAGTGATTGTATCCCCGATTTTCATATCTCGCATTTTAACCACCGTGTCAAGGACCGAAACTTGCATGTCGGACCAGTCATCATGAAAAAGTGTTTTTCCCGCCACGATACGTTCGTCTGAAAGCAGTCCATCTCGATAGGTAATATTGAACTCTCGTGCCAGGTTGTCACCTCGTTTCTGCCTTTCCGCATCACGGTCGATCGGGTCGTTGTTCACTGCTGTGATAATGCCCCGAATAATCGGGTAGTATGTGGCAGGGATATCAAGGATTCGGGCGAATGCGTCCTTCTGGTCTGGCTGGATATCGATGAAATAAAGGTTTGGAGCGTCGGGCGGGTAGGATTGAACGAAAGTCACATCAAGGTTCTTCTCCACGAGTGTGATTGTGAAAATGAACGTTAGTGATGCAGTCAAGGTGACGATGATCGGACTAGTCGCGTTACCAGGACGAAACAGTCCTTTCAATGACTGCCGCAAAATAAGATTTTTCGATTGCAGCCTGGACGTCAAACGGAGAATTCCTTCGGAACAAAGAAAGGAGATAAGTATGAGAAGCCCGACTCCGATGACAAAATACGATCCCGATTTGAGATCGCGTATTCGCCACAGGACCATCATAATGAAGAAGATAGTGATTGCACTGCCAGTGAACCATGTTGCCGGACTCCGCGCCGGATGATGATCTTCCTTGCCGAAAATTGATCTCGGCTTGACTTCCTTGAGACGGTACAGAGGGAGGAGGGTGAACAAAGTCACCACAAATGAACTAATTATGCACCCTTCGGTCACAGCGCCCATTGATATGGTCAATTCAACATTGGATGGGATGAGACCGCGAAAAAGGTCCGGGAAGATCTTTTCAATGAAAAAACTAGCCGTGAGTCCGAAGAGCGTTCCGACGAGGCCGAGGACGGCAACGACAAGAAAATAATGAATGATGATAAAACGGTTTCTAGATCCCACTGCTTTCATGATGGCGATAGTCTTCTCCTGTTCCTTCAGGAAAGCGGAAAGAGAGCTCTGGATGCCTATTCCAGCAAGGAGCAGAGTAAATATGCCAATGAGGTTTAGAAAAAAAAGGAAATTATTGAAGAAGCGCTTCACCCCTGAATCGGCTGTCCGGTATGTTTCCACACGTTCACGTTCTTTGTCTGATGCGGCCTGGAGTTGGCCGGCGATCCGTTCCAATTCGGCTGTTTCTAGAACTTTAATGAGGATTGTATAATCCACCCTGCTTCCCTTGCCAATAAGGTCAAGGGAGGGGAGGTCAGCTGAGGCAATAAAAACCCGAGGCCCAAGGGCAAAGAAATTTACTGGACGATCAGGTTCCTGGAGCACGACATCACGGATGGTTAGACGCGCGCTGCCCACTCTAAGGCTGTCACCCAGTTTGAGTTGGAGACGGTCGAGAAGTGATTGTTCAACGACGATGCTACCCCGGGTCAGTACCTTATTAAACGGAGAACCAGAAGCGAGTTCCAGATCGCCATAAAATGGGTACCCAAGATCCACCACTTTGATGTCGGAAAGAAGAGATTGCTGATTCTCAAAAGTATCGGGGCGATGGTCTGTTTGCATACTCCATACTTCTGCAGTTTCCTGATGCAATTGCCTACGTGGCCGCATCGGCACATCTTTTTTTTCACTACGAAATGAATTACTTCTTGTGTTTCTGTCAGTTTGCACTACCGAATAGAATTCATAGATATATGCTTTTTCTATAGATTTCTGCTGTTCCAGCGCGTTCAGAGCGTTAAGAAGACCCCCTGAAAATGGTACATGCGAATGGATAATAATATCGGCAGCATGAAGGGCCCGGGCATCACGAAGAAAAGACGCGTGGACACTCCTCCTGAATCCGCCGAGAGACACCAGCGTTATCATGGACAAGATAATGCAGAGGACCAACATAACTGATTGATGCAACGATCCGGCGATCTGGCGCCGAATAAGATGAATATTAAACATTTGCAATGCTCGTATCGATTATTCCGTCACGGAGCGTGACGATGCGGTCTGCTTTCCCGGCAATTTCCTGATTATGGGTGACAAGGACAAGGGTGGTCATCCGTTCGCGGTGGAGTTCAAGGAGTAAATTCAGGACAGCTTTGCCATTTGTGGAGTCGAGGTTGCCAGTTGGCTCATCCGCAAAGATGATCCGAGGTTCGTTAACCAAGGCCCGGCAAATGGCGCAGCGTTGTTTCTCGCCGCCCGATAGCTGGTGAGGGAAACTTAAGGCCCGTTCGAAAAGACCTACACGTCTGAGCAGAATCTCTGCCTTTTCTCGGGCGAGGCGATCTCCCCGCAGTTCAGCTGGAAACATGATGTTTTCCAAGGCAGTAAGGGAGGGAACAAGGTGAAACGATTGGAAAACGAAACCGAAGGCAGTATTTCTGAGCGGCGCGAGTTCGTCCTCGGGCAGGTTGGTGATGTCCTTTCCCTCGATCAGGACACGGCCCTTGTCGATCGTGTCAAGTCCCGAGAGAATTGAGAGGAGTGTTGATTTTCCGCTGCCGCTTTCACCTTCCACGACAAGAAATTCACCTCGAGCCACTGAAAGGGAAACATCGATGAGAACCATGATTCTCTGGTTGCCGATTGTGTAAGTCTTCGAAATGTTGTTCGCTTCGAGGATAGCCATAAATAGTCCGCGTACAACAAATATCCGTGTCTGAAGAGATACAGCCTTTTCGCAACATCTTGATAAATAGTATCACTACTGCAGGAGGTAGTCAATTCGCGGAATACTAGAATGCGGCGATGTACACCAGCAATTATTTCTGCAATTGACTTCAAGAAGTGTTGCGAGTAAAATAAAATTGAAATTAAGAAATACGAATACCACCAAGTTCGATGAGAGGAGCAGGGGCTACTATCGTTGAATGTAAAGCGTAGGCTTTACAGCCAGGCTTTGATCCATATATATAGGTATTCCGAAAAAACCCTATACAGCGCAGGTCCGCCAATGAAAAAGGTACTGCTGACGACAGACGTAAAGAAACTCTTTACCGACCAAAGTAACTTTCTCGATCGTTCGGATATTACAGTGTTAACTGCGGCCACGAATGCCGAGTTATTAAAAATCCATCGGAAGGAAAACGTAGATCTCATCGTTTCATTGTTAGAGACGCCAGGAATCAATAGCGAAAAAATCTTTGAAATTATCAGAGAGAACGAAGAGCTGCGAAAAGTCTCTGTTATTATAATCTGCAAAGATACTCTGGCACACCGCGAACGGTGCAAGCTATGCAATGCAAATGCAGTTTTTACCTTACCTGTTGATTTGGCCTTACTTTTCATTAAAATGCAGCAACTCCTTAATATTGCGCCGAGAATGTATTATCGTGCTGCGCTCGCAGTCGCCATACAAGGTAAATTCAAAGACCGGCCTGTTCCCTTTTGGACAGAAAATATCAGCGCTAGTGGAATGCTAATCAAGTCAGAGGAACAACTTTCTAAGGGCGATGGTATTTTTTTCTCGTTCTTTCTGCCTGACGGGACACATGTCAGCGGATACGGTGAAATTACGCGAGTCAATCGTCCGAGGACTGAAAATGAAACGTATCTTGATGGAATTAAGTTTACCAATATAGACCCGAGTATTCAGGCTGCCATAGAAACCGTTATTAAAAAATAACAAAGACTTTTTTTGCAAATTGAATTTTATCATAGAGAGGGCATCAGCCGCGGTACTATTGAAAACACCACACAATGGGCAGGACAAGCGAATGTGACCTTATCGTGAAGGCGGCGCTGGAGCTGCCGGTAGCCGAAGTTTTTTTGCCTAAGCCATGACCAGTGTGAAAGGGGGGTGAGATAATTCCCACTTTCCTCATGATGGTCGCGTGACCAGACGTTGGAGGAATCTTAATGATCCGTGCTCGGATACTTTCAGAGATAGCATGGCTCCTCATTTCACTCTGTAGCAGGACGATAAAGATTCGTTTTGTGAACAGGGAAGTTCCCGATCGGCTCGCTGCAGAAGGGAAAAATTTTATTTATGCTTTTTTTCACGGAGACCTTTTTCTGCTGCTTTACTTGTACCGCGATTCCGGTGTCGTAATCCCTGCAAGCGAAAGCAGGGACGGGGAAATCATAGCTCGGTTACTCAAGCGCTTCGGGTTCGCTATCGTCCGCGGGTCGAGCAAACGCAAAGGTCAAAAAGCGCTCCTTGGGTTGATCAGTAACATGCGCAAAGGAAAGAATGTAGCCGTAGCTGTTGACGGGCCGCGTGGACCTCTGCGCGAGGTAAAGGCAGGTGTAGTGTACCTCGCCAGCGTGACGAAAGCACCCATTGTTCCCGTGACTGTTGCAGTAAAACGTTTCTGGGTTATCGAAAAGAGCTGGGACAAGCTCATGATTCCGGTACCGTTCACCGAAGGATTTATGATTTACGGCGAGCCCATCTATGTGAACGGCACATCAAATGAAGAAATCGAGTCAGCTCGAAGGAAAATCGAAACAGATCTACAAATATTGACGCAAAAATCTCAGAGCTCCGTTTCGTGACGGTCCACACCCCGGAGTCAACCACTGAAGATGAATCACGACCACTGACCATAGGCAGCAAAATCTAATAATAGCTATATAGGTGGTGATCACCTCATCGTGGACATTTTAATTCTTAAAGATTTGATCATATAATTTATATTCAGTTCAGGGAAAATAAATACCGACATGGCTACGAAAGAGACATGGGAAGACAAATATGTTAGGCATTGAGGTACATACTAAGACTCTCTGACATGGGAAACTCATTAGTAGTTGATCGGATGAGTGCACAACATCGTTGGATAACGCAACGATAAAAGAGGAGACAGACATGAAGCGGTCATATAGTACTTTAATCCTAGCTCTTTTCGTGACAGCCCTACTGACTGCCTGCAGCAGTGGCGGAGGGGGCGGAACCACACAGCTTTCCGATTCAAAGGCAATAACCCAGTTTTTATTCACGAATCCCATAGCAACGGGAATTATCAATGAAAACACAAATTCAATTACGATAATGGTTGCGTATGGGACAGACGTCACCGCGATGATAGCGACGTTCAGCACGACCGGTGCAAGTGTTAAGGTCGGCACAGTCATCCAGGTGAGCGGCACGACTCCGAATAACTTCACGAACCCAGTGACCTACACGGTAACCGCAGCGGACGGCACAACCGCAGTATATACTGTTACCGTGGTTAATTCCTTGACCCTCGCCTCAGGACTTAATGAGCCGTATGATATTGCCGTTGATTCCACCAGTGTCTACTGGACCGATGTGGGTAGCAGGGCTGTAATGAAAGTCTCACTTGCGGGGGGGCCAACGACAACCCTCGCCTCGGGGCTCAGTGAACCTCAGTTTATTGTGGTCGATTCCACGAGTGTTTACTGGACTGATGCTGGCAGCGGGGCTGTAATGAAAGTCGCACTTGCGGGAGGGCCAACGACAACCCTCGCCTCAGGGCTTAGTGAACCCAGGGGTATAGCCGTCGATTCCACGAGTGTCTACTGGACTGATGAGGGTAGCAGGGCTGTAATGAAAGTCGCACTTGCGGGAGGGCCAACGACAACCCTCGCCTCGGGGCTTAGTGAACCTTGGGGTATTGCTGTCGATTCCACCAGTGTCTATTGGACTGACTTTGGTCTCGGGACTGTAAATAAGGTAGCACTAGACGGAGGAACTATGACGACCCTTGCCTCAGGCGTCAATCCCTATCTTCTTGCCGTCGATTCCACCAATGTCTACTGGACTGAGAATATTGGCGGGAATGTGAAGAAGGTAAACCTAAATGGGGGAAACGTGACAACCCTCACCTCAGGACTGAGGCATCCCGCAGGTATTGCCGTCGATCCCACCGGTGTTTACTGGGCTGAGTCTAATAGCAGTACTGTAAATACGGTATCTCTAAATGGAGGGAACGTAACGATCCTCGCCGCGGGACAGAGTAATCCTTGGGGTATCGCAGTTGATTCCACAAATGTCTACTGGACGGAGTCTATTTCTAATATCGGGACTGTAAAGAAGGCGCCAAAGTAAAGCTGTGCGTACTGTTAATTGGATAAACAGAAGTAGATGAGGGAAGGCAACACCCGTGTTGTGGAGATCGTGCGGTAAGAGGTGCTTTGGGATTCTGGATCGTCTCCGGTGTGATAGTAGGAGGTATGGTCTATCTGTCAAAACGGGCGCGGACCTGGGCTCTTAATAACGACTAACAGCAGGTTTTTATATGAAAAGAAAAAAAAAGCAACAAAGTCAAACGATACAACCTGACGATCTTTGCAGTTCAAAGAGCAGTGAATCATCTGACGTAAGCAAAGCAATCAGACAGCATGTTCCATGCAATATTGCTGTTGCTGTTTCTCTTCTGAGCCTTGTTGTGTATCTGCCAGCTCTCAGGATCGACTTTGTTAACTATGACGACCATTTCTATATTTTAGATAATCTTCATATCCGCTCCTTGGACTGGACATTTTTCAAGTGGGCATTCTCTGATCTCTCTTCCAGTTTCTGGCATCCCCTGACATGGATATCCTATGCAGTAGACTATGCCCTCTGGGGGATGAACCCCATGGGATTTCATCTTACCGCTATACTCCTCCACGCAATCAACACCTTTCTCGTGGTCTATCTGGCAGTCAGACTCCTTGAGGCTGCTAATATTCCCCCTAATAGTAAGGGCACTCTAGAACTCTCACAATTGTCATTTCCTCAAACAAAGCCTGCTGTGAACCCTTCTGGAAACAATGAGGGGTTTCAGACAAGTCGGAGTGACCGAGCGAAAATAAAACGTAAACTTGCTAATAATCGCTTTAATAGTGTTAGTTTGCACAAGGGAAAGATCGAGCACTGGCTGCCGCATTTTTTAGACGCCCGAGGCGTACTGATAACTGCAGGAGTGACAGGTTTACTCTTCGGTCTTCATCCGCTTCATGTGGAATCGGTGGCATGGGTAAGCGAGAGAAAAGACCTTCTATGTGCTCTTTTTTTTCTGCTGAGTATCATTGCCTATACAAGCTTTATTGCATCTCTGGGTAAAAAAGGTGATCAGGACAAGAATTCTTCAATCTACACATCCCTCACGAAGGGAAAGTGGTACCTTCTGTCCCTTACTCTTTTTGTTTTTGCGCTTTCTTCGAAGACAATGGCTGTTTCCCTTCCTGCAACTTTATTGATCCTGGATTGGTATCCATATAGAAGGTTACAATCCATAAGAAATTTTATTTTCTTGGTAATAGAGAAGATTCCTTTCATTGTATTCAGCTTGCTTATTTCAATAGTCAGCATCTCGGCTCAGAAGACGACAGGGAATATAACGCCGCTGGTGGCTTTGCCTTTATCAACACGGGTTCTTGTGGCAGCCAAAGCGTTGGTTGTTTATCTTTGGAATATGGTATTGCCTCTGAATTTAATCCCTTTTTATCCTTACCCGAAAAACGTAAAATTATTATCGATAGAGTATCTTTTCGCCTTAAGTTTGGTAACCGGGATTACGGCACTATGCATATTCCAAGCAAGAAGATACCAAGCATGGTTATCCTTATGGGGATATTATGTCCTTACCCTGCTGCCGGTGCTCGGTATTGTTCAGATAGGTTCTTTTTCCAGGGCGGATAGGTTCACGTATTTGCCAAGCCTCGGCCCATTCCTTCTTCTGGGGTTAGTGGCAGCATGGGTGTCGACTAAAATACGGAGGGCGAAGAAACCGGTGTTAACTTCCAAACTTGTTATGATTGCCGCAGTCATTTTTCTTTTTGTTCCCCTAGTATATCTGACCCTGAGCCAGATACGTATTTGGAAAAACAGTTTGACCCTATGGACCTATGCTATAGAAAAAGAACCAGATAAAGCTGCTGTAGCTTTTAAGAACAGAGGGCTCTATTTCCATGAGAGGGGCCAGTTTGATAGGGCCATAGAGGATTACAGCAAGGCTATTGATCTAGATCCCTTGTTTGTGGGTGCCTATAATAATCGTGGCCTGGATTTTGTAAGAACAGGCCAACTCAGTGAGGCGTTTTTAGACTTTAACAAGGCGGTCACTTTAAATCCTGATTATTATGCAGCCTACGTAAATCGGGGCCTCGCCTTTGATAAAGCGGGTCAACTTGAAAGGGCAATCGTTGACTACGATAAAGCTATTGCTTTGAATCCATCCGACTATAATAGCTATAATTATCGCGGCATTGCTTTCGATAAGATGGGTAATTTCGACAAGGCGATCGCGGACTATGATACGGCTATTGCTATAAATCCGTTTTTTATTGAGGCCTACCAAAATCGGGGAGCTGCTTTTCACAAACTAGGGCAGTTCGATAAGGCCATTGGAGACTATGATAAGGTTATTGCATTGAAGCCAACCGACTATAACGTTTATATAACCACGGGAGTATCATACGGTAGCCTTAGTTTGTTCGACAAAGCAATAGAATGTTTTAATACTGCGATTGCCATAAATCCAAATGATCAGGAGGCATATTACAACCGGGGCTTCGCCTATTCTCTTGTTAAACAATATGACCGGGCTTTGCAGGATCTTAACAAGACCCTTGAATTGAATCAAAATAATGTTATGGCCTATAACAATCGAGGAAAGCTCTATCTGAATACAGGCAATAGAGAAATGGCTATTTTAGATTTTCAAAAAGCATGCAATTTAAAAGACGAACTTTCGTGTAATGCTTTGCGGAATTTGCGGAGTGGGATAAGGAACCAAGTCAGATAGGTAGATGCTTTGTCCTCTCGATGAACAAGCCGGCTCCATATATAGGTTAGGAGTAAACACGCCGGGTGCCATGAGGGCCATCTAACGGTCTCAAGATTGGGTAAGGCATGTCAGCCTATCGAAACACGCCGAAGATTACCTGTTCGGCTTTTCACAATACAGCTCGTGCCGCGGGCGTATAGGATCACCAGGTTGAGTATTCGGTGCAAATGGTGCACTTACTCCCATGCCCCCTTGTCACGGTCGCGGCGGGAATACATCCTCTCGGTGTCACCACCGAAAGTAGCTAGCAATAAATGCACAACTCAGAGGACACGTAGATACAGACTTCACCATTATAACTTGTAGTGAGATGAACATCATGAATCATGCATGTTTTGGACTGCATGTGGGTGCAATCCAAGTCAATGACATGAGTGTCAAGTCTAAAAAGTGTGAGCCAACGAAATTGCCAGGATTGGGTTAAGATAAACTTCAGGCGTGTGAAAGCTATAGAATATTTGCTATCGCAAGACCATTCGTGGCAAGAGCGATTCTCTCGCCAATAGATTAAAAGTTTATTACGTTTTTACTACGTTGCGGAAATAGGGTTGATTTATATAGATGAGAAAAAAGAGGCAAGTCATTGAATTTTGGTGCCGCTGACCGGAATCGAACCGGTACGACAGTTGCCCGTCGAGAGATTTTAAGTCTCTTGCGTCTGCCAATTCCGCCACAGCGGCGCACAGTGAAGGAAATTACGTTCCCCTGAATTTTATAGGATCAACCCGATTTGTCAAGAAAATTATAGCGAACAGATACGAGATGAGGCAGGATAGTTAACAAGTTTTGATTTATCGCCTTGGTTCATCCTGAGAAGTCAAGGGGCGGTACACCGCCCCTTGTTCGTAGATTAACGTTGAAACTATTCTAGCGATATTGCCGTCACCGGGCAGCTGTCCACTGCCTGCTGGCAATCGCAGGTATCACAGGCATTCGGGTTTGTGACCCACGCCTTGTCGTCCCTGAGCTCGAACACCTTGGGGCAGAGTTCAGAGCAGAGCCCGCAACCGATGCAGAGATCCATATCAACTTTGGGGGTGGCCATGATTACTCCTTTCTCATTGCTGAGATAATTTCTAATGAATTTAAAACCGTCTTCCTTTTTGTTATATCACTCTATCATGGGTCGGAAGTTGCCTCCATGATTTACGTCATACCGTAACGTCATGAACTTCTCTTAACATATCTAGGACCGTCTCAGCGACATCATCTATCGAAATGCTTTTCATGCAGTCAAGATAGACGGCATTGGTACAAGTATTACTTCTGCACGGAACACAAGGGACGTTTTTAGCCTGAATTACGCGGTGGCCAATTCCTACCGGCCCCGTACGTGCAGGGTCGACAGAGCCAAACAGGCCCAGGACGCGGGTCCCAACAGCGGTGGCGAGGTGCAAAGGCCCCGTGTCGCCACTGACCAAGAGATCGCATTTCCTTAAAATAGCTCCTAGCTCAAGCAATGTCGTCTGTCCCGCTAGCACAAGTGGCTTTGCCTTTTTGGCAGCTCCTGCGATTGATGCTGCCAGGGCTGCATCCTCCTTCCCTCCAATGATTATGATCTTTGCTGAGATCTTCTCCGCTAGATTATCAGCGAGTGTCGAGAAATGTTCAGCGCTCCATTGCTTAATGGGATTGCTTGCGCCGGGGTTAAAGGCAATAATGATACCTGACGAGTATCCTTCACGAGAAAAAAGGTCATCGGCAAATTTATCATCTTCCTTGCCGGTATAGAGTTCCAGAGTACGATTTTGGTCATGAATCCCAAGTGGCGCAATAGTCTCCAAGTAGTTGTCAAGGACATGGACATCTCGTTTCCTCGATTTGTGATATATCAATATTCGGCAGGGGAGGGCAGCGGACGCGAGAATCCATGTTTTTAAGTTGCTCCGTTGGAAATGTATGATAAGGTCGAATTTTTTTTTGCGCAGGCCCTTCCAAAGTTTCAGGAGCGATGAGAGGGTTTTGTGCTCACCCCGCTTATCAAACACGATGACTTCATTCACATGTGGATTATGCTGAAACAGTGTTGAAGTGGTGTATGTGCCTACCATGAGCGAAATTCGTACACCGGGATATTTCGTTGAAAGCGCTCGGATAACCGGTGTGAGTTCGAGAAGATCACCGATAGCTCCGGGTTTAATGATGAGTATGTTCGATATCGTCTGCTCTTCATTCATATTTGATTGTTCCATAGTATTGAATCAAGCCGGAGGCATGATAATATAATTCACAGCACGGCGCAAGGTAAAATATAGTGATCGAAAATATCATACCATTCTGCCAGATACAACAAAAGTCTTTACAAATGAACGACTTTCAAATATTATATCCCAGTTCACGCTATACTATTGACCGTCCATGGGCATAAACGGAGCTATCATGAAACGGCTCATGTGGCTTTTCTGTGTTCTCTTAGTTGTTTCCCGTGCGGTGTTGGCCAACCCCGGTTAACGAAGAGGTCAAAATAATGTAAAAACTGCAATCCATGCATTCTCGGTTGGAGAAAAACTAACCTGCAGCACCAGCTGATCTAGTGTCATTGAAGCTGGCATTGCCACCATGGAGGTGAAGGATGGCAAACCAATGGACAGCAGGCGGATCTATGATGTGGTATCGAGTACGCATTCGGTCGGCATTGTCAACCTCCTCTTTCCTGTGCGTGATACGGTCGAGAGTATCATAGCCGCCGATGCAATCTACAGCATCTCGTACCATGTTCGGGAAAGCCATGGATAAAGGACTCGGCAATATGACATGGATTGCGATCGCGCAAAAGGTACTGTACGGGTCGTCGTAAATAACGGTACTTCCAAAACATATGCCGTCCCAGACCGAATCCAAGACGCGCTTTCCTCACTCTATTACGTCCGCACGCCCCAGGACTTTACTTTATGGAATACTATTGTCGTGAATGTTCATGATGGGGATAGAACATAGGCCGTGGAATTACATGTTCTCGGCAAGGAGCGCATCAAAACACCTCTCGGTGAGCTTGACACCATCAATGTCAAGACCTATCCCAAGCATGAAGGCGTCTTCATGAATAAAGGGGAGATTTATATCTGGTTTACCGATGACTCCCGAAAGGATCCCTTGGTTATGAAGAGCAAAATAGCCTTTGGGGCCATAGTCGCAACGATCGTCGATATATAAGAAAGAAAGGACGTTCCATGATTTCAAAAGCGGAAATCAAACGGTTCAACTGCTACATCGACCGTTTTCCGTCTACGCGCACTCTCGTGGTCGGTGATATCGTGCTCGATCACTATATTTGGGGAAAAGTCTCCCGCATATCGCCTGAAGCGCCGGTCCCTGTGGTGAACGTCACCAAGGAAAGCCTGCTTCTGGGCGGGGCAACAAACGTTGTGCAGAACATCCATGCTCTTGGAGGTTCCGTAAGCGTATGTGGGGTAATCGGCACTGATGACGCAGGAAGGCAGCTCCAGCGCTTGCTTCGTTCCCAAAAAATATCAACTGACGGTCTTATTATAGAACCAACGAGACCGACAACGATTAAGACTCGCATCATAGCACATAGTCAGCAAGTCGTTCGGTTCGACCGCGAAACAAAAGACCGGATCGGAAAAGACACGCACCTGGATGTATTCGAGTTTGTCAAGCGACAGATAGATGCAGGTCTCGATGCAATCGTACTATCCGATTATTGCAAAGGTGTCATCTCCAGGGAACTCGTAAAGGACATCGTCCGGCTAGCAAAGAAAAAACGGGTTATCATATCGGTCGATCCTAAAGTGAACCACTTTGGAATGTATAGTGGCGCCACGATCCTGACGCCGAATGCCAACGAAGCCTCAATCGGCTCCAAGATCGAGATTCAGGATGACAAGTCTCTTCTTAGGGCGGGGACGCTCCTGCTCAAAAACCTAAAATGCGCTGCAGTATTGATCACCCGCGGAGAACACGGGATGAGCCTTTTTGAACAGGGAGGGAAGGTGACCCATATTCCAACTGTAGCTCGCGAGGTCTACGATGTGACCGGCGCCGGCGATACGGTCATCAGCGCCCTAACACTGGCAATGGCCGCGGGCGCAAGCATGCAAGACGCGGCCAGGATTTCGAATTATGCAGCAGGCATCGTCGTAGGTATTGTCGGCACTGCAACGGTAAAGCCTGAAGAATTGAAAGAAAGAATAATTCATAGTTAATAGTGCAGTCTGGGGTTTAACTAATATATCTCTTTGAACTCTGTACTCTTACGTTACGAAGGAATATTCCCATGAAAGGTATCATACTGGCAGGCGGCAGCGGGACACGGCTTTACCCGATAACACGGGCCGTGTGCAAACAACTGCTACCGATATACGACAAACCGATGATTTATTATCCGCTGTCCATACTCATGTTGTCGGGCATCCGGGATATCTTGATCATCTCTACACCCATTGATCTTTCGCGTTTTAAGGACATCTTCGGCGACGGGAGTGACCTAGGACTGCGATTTTCCTATAAAGAACAACCCCATCCCAACGGTCTTGCCGAGGCGTTTCTCATTGGAGAAAATTTTATCGGCACAGACTCAGTTAGCCTCGTCCTTGGCGACAACATCTTTTTCGGACACGGTCTCACGGATCTCTTGAACAAGGCCGTGCTGGATGTAACAACGGCAAAGGGCGCAACGGTCTTCGGGTACTACGTAAAGGACCCCGAGCGCTATGGTATAGTTGAATTTGATAGGGACGGGACTGTGTTATCCGTCGAAGAAAAACCCAAAGTTCCAAAATCTAAATATGCTGTAACAGGCCTCTATTTTTATGACAACGACGTGGTCCGGATTGCGAAAAGTATCAAACCCTCCCCTCGTGGCGAGCTTGAGATTACTGACATAAACAAGGAATATCTCATCAGGAAGCAGCTTCGCGTTGAGCTCATGGGCAGAGGATATGCATGGTTGGACACGGGTACCCACGAAAGCCTACTGGAAGCTGGCGAGTTTATTTCGACCATCGAGAAACGCCAGGGCCTGAAAATGGCATGTATCGAGGAGATCGCTTACAAACTTGGCTATATCGATAAGAAAAAACTGCTCAAGGCGGCAGAAAATCACAAAAAGAACGCCTACGGTGATTATCTCCAAATGGTGGCGGAACAAGGGGTACCGAATGCCCTTTGAGTTTAGCCAGTTGGAAATCCCAGGACCGGTGCTTATTCGGCCACGGATATTTGACGATGGACGCGGTTTTTTTCTCGAATTGTACAAACATTCGGACTTCGTAATTGCAGGGATCACGCCATATCTTGTCCAGGACAATTTTTCACAATCATCTCAAGGAGTGCTTCGTGGGCTTCATTACCAGAAGAATCCTCGGGCGCAAGGGAAAATGGTCCTGTGCATGAAGGGCAGGATATTCGACGTTGCTGTCGATATTCGTAAGGGCTCACCGCATTTTGCGAAATGGGTGGGCGTAGAATTGACTGACGAGAACAGGCACATGCTCTACGTACCACCCGGATTTGCCCATGGGTTTCAGGTCTTGAGCGAAAAAGCTGAAGTGATGTATAAGTGCACGGATGAATATTCACCCTCCGATGAACGTGGGATCATCTGGAATGATCCGGATATCGCCATTGACTGGCCGCTGTCGCAACCTGTCCTGTCAAGCAAAGACAAAGTAAATCCACGATTACTCGACGCAGACAATAATTTCGAATACCCTACGTCATTATGAAATACCTCATTACGGGAAAAAACGGACAGCTTGCCCGTGAATTTATCCATACATTCGAAGAGCAATCGGTCGACTTTATCGCTCCAGATGAAGTGCATCTCGACATCACAGCCTTTGAAAAAGTGAAAGCTATTGTGGATGAGTACCGGCCTGATGTCATAATTAATTGTGCTGCATATAATCTTGTGGACAAGGCCGAGCAGGATAAAACTGCCGCTCTCGCAGTAAACGCAATAGGGCCGAAAAACCTGGCCCAGGCCGCGAACGCACGAAAGGTGGTTCTCGTGCATTTCGGTTCGGACTATGTTTTTGACGGGACTAAAGAGAATGGTTTATACACCGAGGAGGATGCAGTCAACCCTCTGAACGAATATGGAAAGAGCAAGCTTGCAGGCGAACAGCATGTTCTGGAATCGAACAATAGGTCTTTAGTCCTGAGATTAAGTTGGGTCTTTGGTCCGGGAAAACAGAATTTTCTCTTTAAGCTCCGCGAATGGACAAAAAAAAGCGAATATCTAAGGATCTCCTGCGATGAGTTTTCGGTGCCAACGCATACTCTTACGGTAGTCGGCGTAACGCTGAAGGCCCTTTCACAGGGATTAAGTGGTCGCTACCACCTTACGAACAGCGGTTACTGTTCACGGTACGAGTGGGCCAAAATGGCGCTCGGGCGCATGGGAATCAGAAAATTCATCAGGCCTGTATCGATGGATTCGTTCAATCTCCCCGCAAAAAGGCCAAAGTTCTCAGCCATGAGCAACAGCAGAATCGGGAGCATCCTGAATGTACCTATCCCCACATGGGAAGAGGCGGTCGAATCATTCCTAGGAAAAGGCGGATTAACCAGTGAAGAACATGAATGATCAGGGAGCAGGAACTCTCAACCTCCCTTCAGCAAATATTCTAGTGACCGGCGGTGCAGGTTTTATCGGTTCGAATTTCGTCAGACATGTCTTTGAGAAAACCGATTTCAAAGGGACACTCGTCAATTACGACAAGCTGACCTACGCCGGAAACCTTGCAAACCTTACGGATATTGAAGATAAATTCGGCGCGAAGAGTTATTTTTTCGAACGCGGCGATATCAAGGATTTCGAAAATGTCAAAAAAGTTTTTGGAAAATATAGCGTCAGCGTCGTTGTACACTTCGCCGCAGAGAGTCATGTCGACCGATCTATTTTTGGGCCAAAGGAATTTATCGAGACGAACGTCAATGGCACTTTCAGCATGCTCGAAGCGGCGCGTCAGTCCTGGTCGAACCGGGATAGCGTGCGATTTCATCACATCAGCACAGATGAGGTTTATGGGTCGCTTGGCGACACAGGTTTCTTTTATGAGACGACCTCATATGATCCCCGGAGTCCTTATTCAGCATCGAAAGCCGGATCCGACCACCTCGTGAGGGCGTATTTTCACACTTACGGCTTGCCTGTCACTGTCTCGAACTGCTCGAACAATTATGGTCCCTACCATTTTCCCGAAAAACTGATTCCGCTAATGATATTGAACGCTGTGGAAGGTAAACCGCTCCCCATTTATGGAGACGGCAAGAACGTGCGCGACTGGCTCTATGTCGGTGATCACTGTGAGGCAATCTGGCAAATACTGGCGAAAGGCAGAACTGGCGAGACCTATAACATCGGCGGAGAATGCGAAAAGCAGAATATTGAGGTGGTAAAAACGATTTGTGACATGCTGGAAAAGCTCTCTCCCTTAAAAGACAACAGGGTGATTCAAAATCTAAATCTCAAGATACAAAATTATAGAGATCTCATCACGTTCGTGAGCGATCGACCGGGACATGATCGACGGTATGCCATTAATTGCGATAAAATTAAAAATGAACTAGGCTGGAAACAACGACATAGTTTCGAAGACGGTTTGCGAAGCACGATAGGCTGGTACCTGAAAAATACAGCTTGGATAAACAATATCAAAAGCGGCCAGTATTCGCAATGGATTGATAAAAACTACAACAGTAGAGAGAATAAAGTATAGCGCAGACAATAGATTGAATGTTCTAGCTTTAGTCATCATTCACAATGTCTGACACATAGTATGCGAGGAGGATTATGAAAGTATCAGTAATCGGAACTGGCTATGTTGGTCTTGTGACCGGCACCTGTCTTGCCGAGAGCGGCAATAACGTGATCTGTATGGATGTTGATACAAATAAAATCGAGATGCTCAACTCAGGAATAGTACCGATTTACGAACCGGGGCTTGAGGAACTTATCAAACGCAATGCTTCACAAGGGCGTTTGAGCTTCACGACGGATATGGTCAAGGCTGTACGGAGCGCAGAATTGATTTTTATCGCCGTAGGTACACCGCCGGGAGAGGACGGCTCTGCGGACCTCAAGTACGTTCTTGGTGCTGCCAAGGAAATCGGCAAACATATGAACGGTTACAAGGTCGTCATCAACAAAAGCACGGTGCCGGTAGGAACAGGCGATAAGGTCAAGCAGGCGATTATCTCTCAAACGAAGCATAAATTTGATGTGATCTCTAATCCAGAGTTTCTGAAGGAAGGGGCTGCAGTAGAAGATTTCATGAAACCGGACCGCGTTGTCATCGGTGCCGACAGTGCCAAAGCAAGGGAAATCATGCTGGATCTGTACTCACCTTTTGTCCGTAAAGGGGACCGAATTCTCACTATGGACATCAAGAGCGCTGAAATGACCAAGTATGCATCCAATGCCATGCTCGCAACCAAAATATCGTTCATCAATGAAATGGCGATTATTTGTGCCGGCCTCGGTGCCGATATTGACAGTGTGCGACGCGGCATGGGATACGACAGGCGCATTGGGTTCGAATTCCTCTTCCCCGGCGT
>DASPQB010000156.1:0-22742 GCA_035625205.1 Nitrospirota bacterium
GTTCCACGTTCTCGTCGACCTCCGTGTCAGTGCTCGCCACGGAGCTGAGAGAATACACCCCACGTGTTTTGAATGTATTCGACGTAACAGTCTTTCCTTCCGCTCATGTTGTCTGTTGCTATGATTAACGTGCCACCGGGCGGCACTGCATCCGAACGTTTACTGCAAGGCATATCACCGTATGTTCGATGTGCCTTTCGTCAGCCGTGACATGAGGGAAACGCCGGAACTACGGCTTTCGGTCAAATCGATTCGAACGTTTTTACCTGATTGGTATTGAACGCCGCTCGCGGCCAAGGGATGTGTAGCACCTCCTTCGAACGCCCGGCATAAGGTTTCTTGCAGCGAGGCTAGGCAGCAAAACCTCAGTGATCAACGAGTTAAAAAACTGGGTAGCTGTTTTCGTGCCGTGGCAAGACGTAAGAGGTAGCGGCCTTCGAGATCCAACATGGGATCAATAGTATCCACGGCAGGAGGCGTGTCAGGACTGTACACGAGCATATGGAATGCAATGGAGGTGACCGGCTTATCAGGAAGGGGCTGCAATTCGATCTCGTTCACGAATTCGATCCAGCGGTCGGCCATTCGGATAGATGTGGAAGCATCCTGCTCTCGAAGATAATCCGCTACAGTTTTTGTAGACGAGAACACAAGACCTGAACATACATTGAGCTGTGGCAGCACAATGTGGGACCTGCCATGATCGAACACCCTCCCGAGCGGAAATAGTCGGCACGCCAGCGGCCGTGCTTGGTAGATGCGGCATCCTCTTCCCGTCCAGAAGTGGCAAGCGGGGTCTCGTGGCAACATGACGAGTGGAAAGCCCTTTGCCCGGTCCGTTTCCACAATATCGAGGAGATCCTCATAACTCAGCCGGCTTTCCCGGCAGATGAGTGCAATTTCATAGGGGTTCAGGATGATTGGAGCACTTTTGGTGCAGCAATTGGACGTGCAGCCGTGAATCCCACAGGACAGTTGAAGCGGGTCGGTATCTTTAAGTACTTTCGCATCCATGCCTGCAATTTTCACGGAAGGAGGTGATACCTGTTTATCGTGTAAAGTCATTCAATACTGTAAAACAATTGGGACACGAATTCCAGAATGAAATCCGTGTCCTTCTCTTTCTTTATTCTTTCTGGATGGGGGAAGCAGTATCGATCTATTTCGAGATAAGCCTGCCGCCCGCTTTCGCATGCCACACCACAAGAATCGGGCTTGCGACAAACACGGATGAATAAGTGCCTACGATCACACCCATGAGGAGCGCGATGGAAAAGTCATGGAGCACGTCTCCCCCGAACAATACGAGCGGAATGAGGACGAGTACCACCGTGAGTGATGTAATGATGGTCCTTGAAAGCACTTCGTTGATGCTGTCGTTAACCACCTTTGAGAGGGGATCACGCCTGTTCCTCTTGAGATTTTCCCTGATCCGGTCGAATACCACGACCGTGTCTGTCAGCGAATAGCCGGCGAGCGTCAGGAGCGCCGTAATGATAAGCAGGTTGATCTCCTTGTGCAGGATATAGAAGATGCCCAATACGGCAAGGACATCATGCACCGTCGCGATGGCTGCAGCGACTCCGAACTTAAATTGGAACCGGAATGCGATATAGATGATAATCGCAATGATGGAAATCGTGATCGCCCAGAAGGCCTGCCGTTGGAGCGACTGGCCGATCACCGGCCCGATTTCCTGGATGCTCACGACTTCAAAGGGGTTGGCCGGCAATTCCAACCTGAACATCGCCTGGACTTTGTCCGATGTACCTTCCGACTCCCTAAGCTTGATCAGGATATTATTCCCTCCCTCGCCGACCTGCTGGATCGTCGCTCCCTGAAACCCGCTCTTCTCGAGCGCAGCGCGGGCCTTATCAATGGGCACATCTTCCTTGAACTTAAGCTGTACCGTAGTGCCGCCCACGAAGTCGATACCCAGGTTCGCCTTACCGCGCGCCACCTGCACCACTCCTATGAGACCGAGAATGATGAGAAGAGAGGAGAACGTAAAGCATATGTTCTTCCATCCCATGAAATCGATATTGGTTTTATGCAAAATTTGAAGCATCGCACCCTCCAAAATATCCCCAAAAAGTCATTTTTTCACGCTGACGCTGAGATAACGTGAGCTTTGAACCTCGTGCTTTCGTTATTGGCTTTCTTTCCCTTCGCTTGCTGTAATGTGCTGTTTTTTTAAATACTGAGCTTCTCGAGCTTCCACCGCGTATTGATGATGTCGAATATCACCTTGGTACCAACCAGAGCGGAATACAGGTTAATGATGATGCCGAGGCTGAGCGAAACGGCAAAGCCTTTAATGGGTCCGGTGCCGAACATGAACAATACTGCTGCGGTGATGAGTGTCGTCACATGCGAATCGAGAATCGTGAGAAACGCCTTATCATACCCGGCGTCAACAGCCGGACGCGGCTGTTTGCCTGCGCGGATCTCCTCACGGATGCGCTCGAACATAAGCACGTTCGAATCGACACCCATCCCGATGGTGAGGATAATTCCAGCGATACCAGGCAGCGTGAGTGTGGCGTTTAAAAGCGCCATCGCTCCGAGAAGCAGAACAAGGTTCAACACGATGGCATAATCGGCAATGATCCCTGACATCCGGTAGTACACAATCATGAAGATGATAACGATGAGGCCTCCGATCATCGCCGCATGGACGCCTTTTTCTATGGAGTCCTGACCGAGTGACGGGCCGACGGTAATGTTCTGAATGATCTTCACCGGTGCCGGGAGCGATTCCCGCAAAACGATGGCTAGCTTTGCCGCTTCCTCGTGCGAAAAATTCCCCGTGATCTGGGCGTTGCCGCCGCTGATCCGGTCCTGAATCCTTGGCGCCGATTGCACCACGCCGTCAAGTACGATTGCAAGCTGTTTGCCAACGTTTTCTCCGGTGACACGATCGAAAATCTTGGCGCCTTCACTGTCGAATGAAATGGAGACCGCTGGCTTGTTGTACTGGTCGATCCCTACCCTGGCTTCCTTCAGGCGGTCGCCGGTCAACAAGGTCTTACTGTAGACAAGGACGGGCTGTTTCGAGATCTTGCCGTTTTCGTCTTCCCGCTCCTCATAGAGGACTTCGGTCCCTTCAGGCGCCTTGCCGGCAAGAGCCTTCTGCAGGTCATTGGAATCGGAATCGACCAGTTTGAACTCGAGCCTGCCCGCTGTCTTGATGAAGGCGATGGCCTCTTGCGGATTTTTTACGCCGGGAAGCTGGAGTGCGATCTGGTCGTTTTCCTGTTTATAGATCTGAGGCTCCGCAACGCCATACTTGTCCACTCTGCGGCGGGTACGCTCGAGAGCCTGTTGTACAGCCGATTCTTTCAACCGCCTCACCTCTACAGGCTTCAAGCTGTACAGCAACTCACCCTTGTTCTGGGACTTGAGATCGAGGATGGCGTAGCTGTCTTTGACGAGTTTCTCCACTTTGTCGTCGAGCGCCTCGTTGAATTTTGCCATGATATCCTGGCCTGCCCTATTGAATGTGACCGCGAGCTGTTGTGATGCGGCCGTTGTCTGAAGGTCCGCAACAATATTGTCGACAGACGATTCTACGGCTTTGTCCGTTTCCACCTGCATTATGAGGAAACTTCCGCCCCGCAGATCGAGGCCAAGCGATATTTTGGGAACACTCTGGTGCCACCACTCCGGCAGATTCGATGAAAGCGGCGTCGAAGGTAGAAATAAAAACAGCGCGATCAGGACCGACAGTGCGATGATTGCAAGTCTCCACTGGATGCTTTTCTTCATTATCCTTGCCTCCTGCTGAATCTTAGTTCAAAATAGTTACCTGGGAGATCGCCAAAACACAGAATACAGGATGATGAATCCTGAATGACGTACCCCCAGCATTTTTTTGGCGACCTCTCCGAGAAGAGTACGTTACGATGCCTTATTCTTATTCTTATTCTTTTTCTTCTTCAGGCTTCACCACCGCGCCCACGGAACCGCGCGTGATCTTTACTTTGACGCCTTCGGCGATCTTGACCGTTAGCGTATCAGGCGTGGCGTTCTCGACCGTAGCGTACATGCCGCCGGAAGTGATAATCCGGTCGCCTTTTTTCAGATCTTCAACCATTTTCTTGTGTTCTTTCATCTTCTTCTGCTGCGGCCTGATGAGGATGAAATAGAAGATCGCGAAGATGACGGCCATCATGATAAGGCTCGAGAACCCTCCTCCGCCTCCCGGCGACGCTGAGCCGCCTGGTGCTCCCATTGCATACGCTGTAGCGATAAACATGTTCTTCCTCCTTAAAAAAATCGAATTCAAAAGACAAATCAATTCCACGATGGAAACACGGATGCTCGGACAATGTTGAACGTTGAAACTGTACCCACCAGAAAATCGGGGAACGCGCTTCGATCGTCCTCACCTGCGTGACATTGCCGCAGCAAAACTACCGGGATGACCTCCCTGGTACAACCTGCTACCCACTACTTCTCCACAATCCGCCATTCTTTGTTCTCCACCGAGACTAACTGACCTGCATTTCTCTTTTCGCCAACAATCCCTTCTTAAATTCCTTGAATCTGCCCTGTTCGATGCTCTCTCTGATATTCCGCATCAAGTCCAGATAAAAGGACACATTGTGAATCGTGCCGAGCCGTAAGGCCAGCACCTCATTCGCATTGAACAAATGCCTCAGGTATGCCCGAGTAAAATTTCTGCACGTATAGCAGCCACACTCAGGATCGATCGGTCCTTTATCTCGCTCGTATTGCGCGTTCCTGATAACAACCTTCCCAGAGGAGATGAAAAACGTCCCGTTCCGCGCGTTCCTTGTCGGCATGACGCAGTCGAACATGTCTATGCCGCGATCAACTCCCTCCACGAGGTCTTCAGGCGTGCCCACACCCATTAAATACCTGGGCTGTTCCTCGGGAAGCGCTGGCATCGTCGCCTCGATCATCTCATACATCATGGGCTTAGTCTCTCCCACGGACAGACCACCCAAGGCATAACCATCGAAACCGATATTGACAAGCGCTTCTGCGGAATGTTCTCGAAGATCAGGGAACATCCCGCCCTGGACGATGCCGAAGAGGGCCTGACCCGTTTCCTTCTTCGCGCCCCTGCAGCGCTTTGCCCACCGAATGGTTCGCTCCAGAGACTCCTCAGCATAATCACGGGTCGCCGGGTAGGGCGTGCACTCGTCGAAGGCCATGATAATGTCAGCGCCGAGCGCCTCCTGGATCTCCACCGAATACTCAGGCGTTATCAAGTGCTTCGCACCACCGTCGAGGGGAGACTGAAAGGTCACCCCCTCTTCGTTAATTTTCCTAAGTTCTGCGAGGCTGAAAACCTGAAACCCACCGCTATCCGTCAGGACCGGTCGGTTCCATCCCATAAACTTCTGGATCCCACCGAACTCCTGAATCAATTCATGCCCAGGGCGCAGGAAGAGGTGATAGGTGTTCGCGAGGACCATTTCAACCCCAATATTGACCAGATCATCGGGTGACAGAGTCTTGACGGCGGCCTGTGTCCCTACCGGCATGAACACCGGCGTCTTCACCTCGCCATGGGGAGTCACAAGTTTCCCGAGCCGGGCGGAGGAAGCAGGGTCTTTTTTTATCAACGTAAAACTAAATGGCATTATGTAGGAGAATTGCGACTTGCGGATTTCTATTTAAACGGCGCATTCATATGTTCGAAGTCACAATCAGCGTTCCGTATTTCGCAAGTTGCAATTCGCAATTTTTACATTCTATCCGGCGCCGTGACCCCAAGTATCTTGAGAGCGCTATTGATCACCGTCCTGACCTGCTTCATCAGAAACAGCTTGTTCGCAGTCCTGGCCAAGTCGTCGGTGATCACCCGGTGTTTGAAATAATAGTTATGCACCAGCCCGGCTAGATCCTGAAGATAAAAAGTCAGCCGATGCGGCTCATAAGACAGAGCAGCTTCTTCGATGACCTCGGGGTATCTCGCAAGCATTTTGATGATGTTCTGTTCTTCCTCGAGGTCAAGCAGCGACAGATCGACTGAATCGCTTTTGGGTACTGTCAACTTTCTTGCTTCCGCTTCCCGGAAGAGGCTCGTCAACCTCGCGTGTGCGTACTGCACATAGTAAACCGGGTTTTCCCGGGACTGCTCCTTGGCAATATCGAGGTTGAAGTCCAAGTGGCTATCAGACCGTCGTGTGAGAAAAATATATCGCGCAGCATCGCTTCCGACATCCTGAACAACGTCCCGGAGCGTCACAAAAGTCCCAGCCCGTTTGGACATAGGCGCTGGCTTGCCGTACTTCAGGATAACCACCAGTTGTACCAGAACGACATGGAGTGAATTCTTTCCATGTCCGAAGGCCTGGATTACGGCCTGCACGCGAGGGATATAGCCGTGATGGTCAGCTCCCCAGATATTGACGAGTGTTTTGAAGCCTCGGGCCAGTTTATTGCGGTGATAGGCGATATCCGTTGCCAGATAAGTATAGCTCTTGTCCTTCTTCACTACGACCCGGTCTTTATCATCACCGTATGCAGTGGACCGAAGCCACAAAGCCCCATCCTGCTCATAGAGGTTCCGGCTCTCCATCAATTCGTCGAGGGACCTCTGAACCGACCCGTCCGAAAGCAGCGAAGCCTCGCTGAACCAGTTGTCAAAACGAACGCCAAAGGCATCCAGGTCAGTACGGATATCGGCTAGCATGGTGTCCTTGCTGTAATCGCCGAACTGGCGTTCGCACTGATCAAAAGGAACATTCAGAAATGTGTCCCCGTGTGACTTCAAGAACCCCTGGGCAATCTCCTCAATATAGCTACCGTGGTAACCGTCCTCGGGCAAAGGGAATTCATTGCCAAGTGCCTGCTGGTAGCGGGCGTACACTGACAGCGCGAGAAGGCGAATCTGTCTACCGGCATCATTTATATAAAACTCGCGTGAGACATCGTAGCCAACGGCTGCAAGCAGGTTTGCAAGCGCATCTCCCACCGCAGCACCGCGTCCATGGCCGACGTGGAGCGGTCCCGTTGGATTAGCACTGACGAATTCGACAAGTACCCTCTCGCCCTTGCCAATATCCTGAAACCCGTAGGCATCGCCTTCCGCATCTATTTCAAAGAGCGTCTTTTTCCAGTGATCTTGCCGGAGGACGAAATTGATAAATCCCGGGCCCGCTATTTCGGTCTTCTCGATGATGCCGTCTTCATCCTGGATATTGCTGACGATAATCTCAGCTATCTTACGCGGTGCTTTGGCTTCGGTTTTAACCAGCGTCATGGCAAGTGTCGTGGCAAGGTCGCCGTGGCTTGTTTCCCGGGGCGTATCAAGCGTAATTGCTGGCTGTGTTTCGAGCTTTAGTTCCCCTTTTTCTTTAGCCCTTCTGAGGGCCTGGAGCAGGATTTCAGTCAGCGTTTGCTTCATGTATGATCAGCGCATCCTTCTCAGTTTTCAGGCAAGAAAGTATAGCGTATCTTTGAAAAATGTCAATAAAATAATCCCTTTACTTGCCATTTAGGGTGTGGTATTTTATCTCTACTATCGGGGTGGTGCAATGTGGATCCAGATGAATGTAAATACGATTCTTTTCGACAGCCGGAACAGTAGTTACATCGTCGTACTGAAGGATGAATCGGGGAAAAAGATACTCCCCATCTGGATTGGGGCAGCAGAGGGTAACTCCATAGCCATGGCATTGAGCAACGTTAAAGCTCCCCGTCCCCTCACCCACGACCTGATCGTCAGCATGTTCGACCGCCTTGATGTTGAAATCGCCCGCGTAGTCATCAGCGACCTGATCGACAACACCTTTTACGCATCGCTCTATTTGCTCCACAATAACAAAGAGTTCCATATCGATTCCCGACCCAGCGACGCAATCGCAATCGCAATCCGCATCGGGGCACCTGTCTTTGTCGAGGAGGACGTGATTGCAAAACAGGATTCGTCTATGATCGATACATGGATGAAAAACCTCGGCGAGAGCGGCGGCACGGAATTCAACGCGTAAAGCAGTAGCCGACCGATTGACTCAGCCCCTTCACTTCAACGGCGTTCCCGCGATCGTCTCATCGACATCGATTCGGTCATCCTATCGTCTCTTTTCCATAATCGTTCAGAAACTCATTTAGGGCGGGCACCTCTGTATCCGGTTTACCCTATGGCTCGCCGGATAAACCCGACCGTTTGCCGCTTCGTAGTACAACCTCGATATCCCCCTTTTCATGAGCAGGTTTATCCGGCCCGACGTGAGCATCCCGACGCATGTCGTGGACATCATTGAACACAATTTCGTAAGAGGCATGTTGAATGGAGAATTGCATGAATACAGTTTCACCGAGAGCCTTCAAGACGATCTTGTTCGTGAATTGCGAGGCGGAAGCAAGGGATATCTTTTGCGAACTAGGGAGCGATAGGGGGTATAACAGCATCTATGAGCCGCATGGATTGTCCGCGTTATCCATAATCTGGCTTGGCGGCCATTACGGCCGCGTAATCAACGATTATCGCATGCCCGTTGTGAAGGCCTCAGTCCTGTCACGCCCCTGAGACTCTTCCTACCATCAATTCCGTTCATCATGATGACCGCCCACGGCGATAGGGATAATTCTTTCCATCCCGTGCGTCAATAAATCCAGCCAGGGGAAGGAAGATCGCACAGCTTGATAGGATGAGCTATTGATGCGCTTGAAGAAACATGCCAAAAGACATGCCACCCGCAAACCTCTTACATTCCCCATCGCGGAGACAGATTGTTTTCGATCCCCATGCTATCGAGCACGCGCCCTACGATAAAATCAACCATGTCCGTGATCTTCTTGGGATTATGGTAAAACGCCGGCATCGCAGGAATAATAGAGCACCCGAGTTCAGCCAGCGTTAACATATTTCTAAGGTGAACGGCAGAAAGGGGCGTCTCGCGCGGGACAATGATGAGCTTGCGTTGTTCCTTAAGTGTTACGTCTGCCGCGCGCTCGATCAACGTCGATGCATAGCCGTGGGCAATAGCGGAAAGCGTCTTCATGGAACAAGGGATCACCACCATGGCATCCACCTTATTAGATCCGCTCGCGATTACCGCGTACATGTTGTCCTCGCCGAAGTAGCGGACCTGCCTTTTTTTCGCACCAAGACGTTTCTCAATTGCAGACTGGATGTCTAGCTCCGAGCCCTTGAGCATGAGACCAGTTTCATCTTTCAGAATCGACAACCCATCTCCCGAGATCGAGAGATACACGGTGTGGCTGCTTTTGATCAGTACCTGTAAAAGCCTGAGTGCATAAGGCGCTCCGCTTGCTCCGCTGACAGCTACTATATAGGTTCCCATAGTGCACCTCTTTCTCTTGGACGTCGGTGATACAGCTACCTCAATCTCGTGATGTCGAACACAAGATGCCGGCCAAATCACGGTAGGGATGAACATCATAGCACGCCTCATCCGCTCCAGGCATATAAAACCAAAAATTGAATATTCTCGTTTTCTTCTCCCGCGGCAGCGGTGATTAAACTGCGCTGTCAACAGTGTTTCCGTCCCGCACCCGGTGATTCATGATATGTTCCGCAGCCTCCATAAGATACGTGAACCAGGAGGCGTATGCCGGATATACTGATCTTTCCCGTTGAAACCTGCGCAGTCGTTTTCTCGCCCGGAAAGGGCCGGTGTCGACCTCAGGTTGTCCGTGTCACGACCTCGCGCAACAACTCAAGCCTTTGAATTGCCAAGAACAGCGAGCTAATTATGCACAATCTGCAAATGATCTAGTATTCACCTGCAGGCTTTTGGCATAAGCTGGATATTCAGCATAATGACTGCTGAGAGGAATCCTTGGCAAAAAAGTTAAACCGTAAATGCGGCTACCCCTCAATGACGGGCACGCAAAGCGGAAAGTATGGTCGATACCAACTGAGATACGACCAGGTTCATGACCTCCTGCCTATTTTTAAAACCATCAGGACAAAATCGAAGGGATAAAAACGCTCCTCGTCCCAGTATTTGGAGGCAGCATCGTCCCGCGTCGTCCGTTTCTGCCTCACTTAAGAGCGATGTTTTCCTCCGGTTTTCTGACTACCAGGGTCGAGAGCATCACCCCTGCCAGCAAGGCGAGGCTCGCGCCCATCCCGAAAGCCGGGGGAGATCCGAACCGCTGCCACACAAACCCGAACAACAAGGATGCTGGAAGGGCGACGACACCAACAACCAAATGGTAGAGACCGAATGCCGAACCCCGTAAATGCATGGGTGCGAAATCCGCGACGAGCGCCTTTTCAACGCCTTCCGTGAAGCCGAAGTAAATGCCGTACGATGCGAAAAGTGCCCAAGCATGCCATTGCTGGGTTGCTGCACTGAATCCAGCATATACCAGCGCATACACAATGTACCCGGTAACAATAACTTTCTTCCTGCCAATCTTGTCTGAGATGATTCCGCTAGGGACCGAAGATACCATCTTGACGATATGGAGCACCACCCAGATCATCGGAAGGAGCGTGATAGGCACGCCGAGTTGCTGCACTCGAAGCAGCAAGAAAGCATCGGTTGAGTTGCCCAGGGTAAAAACGAATATGATAATAAGAAATTTTTGAAATCCTGCTGGCATTTCGCGAAGCGATGAGCGGAAATTAAATATCGCAGAGGGGGTAATAGATTTCGAGATTTCCACCCTTTTTTCTTTGAGTCCGAAAAGCAGCATGCCGACGGCAAGCGCTCCTGGGATGATGGATAGCAAGAAGATTGTTTTAAGGTTATCGTGGTAAACAAGGAGCAAAGCTGTCGCGGCAAGAGGCCCAATGATTGCGCCGCTGTGGTCCATGGCTCTGTGAAAGCCGTAAGCTTTGCCTCTAAATTCCGCGGGTGTCGAGTCGGCAATGATTGCGTCGCGTGGCGAGGTCCGGAGCCCCTTCCCCACCCGATCGGTAAAACGGAGCACGAGGACATGTAACCATGATGTTGAAAACGCGATAAGCGGTCTGATAATGTTCGACAGGGAATAGCCGACCACAATCCAGCCTTTGCGCCTCTTCACCTTGTCCGAAAGATAGCCGGAGTACAACTTGAGAAGGGAGGCAGTCGATTCCGCAATGCCCTCGATCGTGCCGAGCGCCGCCGGACCTGCTCCGAGCACCGACGTAAGGAAGACCGGCAGTAGCGGGTAAATCATCTCGGATGCCCCGTCGTTCAGAAGGCTAACGGCTCCGAGGACGATGACGTTAGGGGTAAGCCCACGGCGCCAGCCTGCGGCTTGTGTCTTCATTTCCGTCATAAGTTCTGGTGACTTTACCCGATTTATATTTTTTTTTCAAGCTGTAAACTCCTGCGCAATACCTCCTCCGTTAAAACAACTATACGGAAGCACTATGCAGGCCGTACAACTAAAGGCATCAAGCTCCCACCAATGAAACAAAATGCAGCCATGATCGTTTCTGCGTTCTAATCAGCATAGAGAAGAGCATTTCGCCACCCTTTCGTTGTGTGTGGATGTTCGATCGATGAGAGCCGGTCTGATTTTGTACAACGAAAAAAGAATCAAAATTGCTACCATGCTAAGTGCGAAACGATTGTTGCCAGGAAATAACTTTGGCAGATTGAGATACCGAAAGGAATGCTATGGCTCTGGTTTTATGATCAGCGTTTAAAAAAACATTGATTCCCCTGTGGACTTGGTATATTATCACAAGGTCATAAATCAATCACCGGTGTCCAGGGGGAGGAACGTTGTTATGCCTGAACTTGTTATGGTATCAAACGTTGAAAAAACAGAAAAACTGAAGGACTACTTAGAGGAACTATTCAAGAACAAACGTTACGCGGATATGACGCTGGCGATCGGGCTGCACTCCATATTTATTGCTCCTGAACACATGATTGCGGACCAGAAGGAACTCTATCATTCCGTATTGCACCTCATCAAGGATTTCATCAGGCAAACGAAGGGGAAGAGCTATTCTGCCTGGTACGCCGACTTCCCGAAACAGATGGAGCAGATGCTGTCTTCAGGCCAGGTCGTGGCAGATAAAGCGGCTGAGGATGTCCTCGCATCGCATCGCTCGGCCGTTGGCCCGTTTAAGTCAGTTGATGACTTTTTTTTCTGGGCTCTTGAAGACCGACGCTTGTCGCTGGAGCAGATCGTACAGTATATTGAAAAGACGGCGGGGATCGGTCTCTGTTGAAACGATAGCAGCCTCGGCACGTGAACAGAAAATGCAAGGTTGGGGTTGATTTCACAGATACATGACTGATGGTGCCCTGGTACAGACCGGACAAAAGGCGTCAAGTGAAACGTCGGGATTGTAGCTATGATACCGTTGCCTCAGTGAGTTTTTCTCCTCGCGTTTGAAAAGGAACACTTTTTCGCAGAAATGCTAAGAAATACATACCGATTTGAGAAGCTCCCGCGTTTTTCATGCCACGTCTTCTATTTTAGAGAGGCAATTTCTTCATGACATCTGCCACTGTAATTCCCGTCATACACTGCACATTTTTCTTGCAGGTACGCCGAAAGCACGGTGAACAGTCGATTTCTGAGCGCACAACCGTGTTTGAGGGCCCATAGGGTCCGGTTCTCCATGGGGCCGTAGGCCCGAAGAGAGCAAGGACCTTCGCTCCGACAGCTGCAGCGAGATGCATCGAACCTGTGTCAGTCGTGATAAACAGATCGGACACTGACGCGAGCGCTGCCAGTTCTTTGAGCGTCGTTTCACCCGCCCAGTTTTCAACGTCACCGTGCCTCATCAGAGTTACTATTCGCTCGATCATCCCGCGGTCGTCAGGGCCACCTGTGAATATGATCATTGCATTTTTTTCCTGAATCAACCGGTCCGCAAGTTCTGCGAAGTTCCTCTCCGGCCAGAGTTTGGTCGTCCAACGGGCTCCGGGATTCATTATCACAAGACGCCGTCCGGGCAGTTTCACCGCATGAATGCGCTGTTTGACCTTTTCCTGCTCCTGTTCGATCGTCAGTGTACAGGTCTGTGAAGCATCTTTCGCGCCGAGATACGTTGCAATGTAAAGATACCGCTCCAGTGCATGTTTTTCAATGTCATAGGCCGGCAAGCGCTCGTTCAGGAACAAGTAAGAAAATTCGCGCGTACGATCGAATCCTATTTTCCGGTCAGCACGTGCAACGCCGATGATGACGCCGCTCTTGAAGAGTCCCTGAAAATCTATGGCAATATCGTAGGAGGTACTGCGCAAAAGGCGTACAAACCTGATGATGCTGCGTACGCCCTGCCATGCAGTGAACGGATTCTTAAGCAGGCGAAGCCACGTCCTCCTTTGTGATACCAGCAACCTGTTGATGAGCGGATGTCCCTCCAGGATACCTGCTGCAGACTCCTCGACCACCCACGTTATTTCACTGTCGGGAAATTTTTTTTTGATAGCTTCGAGTGCCGGCAACGTCTGGACAACATCGCCGATGGCAGAAAGCTTGATGATAAGAATTTTCATAGTGCGGCCGTCCAACAATCATAATCGATTCGCTGAACGCAGTCAACTCGAAAGACATAGAGTTCGGGAAAAGCCGAGGGTTTCGCTCATGTATTTGGATTGGTGAAAGGCTTTATGATAAAACGATATTACAAATCCATACGGACTGATAAAAGCAGCCTGTCGAACTTAGACGAGAGACCGTCTATGTGTTGCACGATCAGCTGAGAGGTATCGGATGCTGCCTTGCTCACTATTCGAGGAATCTTGCACCCACGATATTAACCTCTTTTGGACTTGCATTTTGCAGTTTTTTTGTTAAAATTCTGACAGTTTTCTGTTGCGAGACATGATCATTCCGGATACGCTTGATCGAATCCGCTTTCTTTCACGAGGGGCGATTAGTAATGGTTCATGCCTGCTCAATTCAAGAGAAAAATCAGGAGGAGGTTATCGATGCCGAAAAAAGTAAAAGGCAAGAGCGCAAAGAAGAAAGCCGCTTCCCGCAATCCCGCCAAGAAAGCTGTTAAAAAGAAAGTCACTAAGAAAAAAATAGCGAAGAAAACTGTAAAGAAAAAAGCGCTGAAGAAAAAAATGGCCAAAAAAGCCAAGCCTGCCGTCAGCAAGACCGTATCCTCAAAACCCGCAATGATAGAACCGGGCCCGCCTCCGCGCGCCATTCCGCCTGTGGAAGAACCCGCACCGGCTGAGGAGGCCGTCGGTACCGTAACCCATTATTACAGCCATCTCGGCGTGGCGGTTATCCAGATCAATAAAGGGGCCCTCAAAACCGGAGCTACTATTCATGTTAAAGGACACATGACTGACTTCACGCAGACCATAGAATCCATGGAGTATGAACACCAGCACATAGACCAGGCATCGGCAGGCCAGAGCATCGGTATTAAGGTAAAGGACCATGCACGGGAACATGACATAGTGTTTCTCGTGAAGTAACACTCTACCATGATAATTATGATACAATAGATACAGCGCAGGTACTTACCTGCGCTGTATCTGTTTTTAACCTGATGTCCGCGAGGAGACCGCTATCCCCACTATCCACGGCAACACAACAGGCCTCAAAGCTGCTGAAGTAAAAATGCTCGAACGCCTCTATCGAAGGAAAATGCCACCGGACGCGGTCATCACCCCCGAGGCAGCGAGGGTGCTTTCAGAGGCTTCGGCGAAGACCGGCAGGCAGATCGGCCTCATCATCGACCGCTCGGGAAGCGTCAGGAACGTGCTTGTAGGCACGAACAAGGATATCCTCATCCCTGACCTGTCCGAGCATCGTCTGGGCGCCAGAAGGCTTCGAGGCGTCCGTTTCATTCACACTCATCTGAAGGGACAGCCACTGAACCAGGAAGACCTGACTGACCTTGCCCTGCTCCGGCTGGATTTCATGGCTGCACTTGCGGTCCAGGCCGACGGCCTCCCCGGAAATATCTCGATCGCCTACCTTGTGCCTCCTAATCCCGAAGCAAAGTTATACGAGGTGCTGCCGCCGCAGTCCGTGCATACGATCTCGCTCGATGCCTCTGCATTCATCTCTGACATCGAGCGTCAAATGGAGCGTGCGGTGGCTGCGCACGAAATCTCCCAAAAAGACCGCGCCATCCTTGTAAGCGTATCGAAAAAAAGCAGGCACGAACAAGAGGAGTCTGTTGAGGAATTGCAGGAACTTGCGCGAACGGATGGCATCACGGTGCTCGATGCAGTTATCCAGCGTTTGCATGACATCAATCCGAAATATCTGCTCGGCGAAGGCAAGCTCAAGGATCTCATCATTCGTTCACAGCAGCTTGGTGCTGACTTAATCATCTTTGACCAAAACTTGTCGCCAGCCCAGGTCAAGGCGATCGGCGACATCACCGAGATGCGCGTCATCGACCGCACCCAGCTCATCCTTGACATCTTCGCCAATAGGGCCCAAAGCGGCGACGGTAAAGTTCAGGTAGAGCTTGCCCAGCTCAAGTACCGGCTGCCGAGGCTGTCGGAACGTTCCACCGCCCTCTCGCGCCTCACCGGCGGCATTGGCGGGAGAGGTCCGGGTGAAACGCGGCTCGAGGTCGATATGCGGCGTGCCAGGGATAAAATCCGACGGCTGGAGAAGCAGCTCGATTCCCTCGGAAAGGCAAGAGGTCAGAGGCGCGAGCGACGTATCAAAAGTGAAATTCCCATCGTATCGATCGCCGGCTACACGAATGCCGGCAAATCGACGCTCTTTAATGCGCTGACGAAATCGGCGGTCAAGGCGGAAAACCTCTTATTCGCCACGCTCGACACTGCTACGCGGAGGCTCCGTTTCCCGCGTGATCGTGAAGTCGTCATTACCGATACGGTAGGCTTCATCAAGGACCTGCCGCAGGACCTGCTAGGAGCGTTCCGTGCCACGCTCGACGAAATGCAGGACGCCGATCTGATCCTGCACATCGTTGATATCAGTAATCCCCGGTTCGAGCAGCAGATGGATTCGGTGAACAGTCTCTTGCGCGAAATCGGCCTGGATCACATTCCCCAGCTTATGGTGTTCAACAAAGTGGACCTCGTAAACCCACTCTGGGCAAAAACTATCGCAAGCAGGTTCAGGGGTGTTGTCTGCTCAGCGATCAACCAGGAAACGTTGGGAGATTTGTTGAAGGAGATCGAAAAAAACGTGTGGAAGGAACATGGTTCGGAGTTCGTTCTTCCGTCTTCAGCGTGAGAGGGGAATCGACTTCATCTCACTTTCCGCCGATCGAAATTTCTTTGATGCGAAGCGATGGGCTGCCGATCTTGCCAGAGAAGCGAAGGTCACTGCCCACGGCATCCACATGTTTCATAAGATCAAGAATATTCCCCGCAAGTGTGATCTCGCGTACGGGATAGGCTTTTTTGCCCTTCTCGATCCAGAATCCCGTGGCCCCCACGGAAAAGTCTCCGGAGATGGGGTTGGCTGTATGCATGCCCATAACTTCCGTGACATAGATGCCCTTATCGACCGACTTGACAAGGTCTTCAACGGTATGCGTCCCCGGATCAATATAGAGATTTGTCACACCCACGCCGAGTATGCCCTTGAAGCCGCCACGCATGCCATTACCCGTTGATACGGTCTTGCCTTTGTTCGCCGTGTAGGTATTATGGAGAAACAGAGCAAGCCGTCCCCCATCTATCACGGTTTTTTTTGTCATCGGCACGGTCTCGTCGTCCGACGGTGCGGTCCCGAGCCCTCCCTCAAGCAGCCCGTCATCGAACACCGTGACAACCGGGGATGCGACTTCCTGGCCTAGCTTGCCGATGAACAGCGACCGCTTCTTCTGCACGCTTTCGGCGGAGAAGCCGCTTGCCATCATCGACAGGAACTCCTGGGCCACCGTCGACTCGAGGATGACGGGAGCTTTGATGGAATTGATGTGCCTTGCTCCTAGCAGGTCGAGGGCGTTCTGTGCGGCCTTCCGGCCTACTGCCTCAATACGGAGTTTCTTGTAAAAGCGGTTAACATCAAAATCAGAACCTGCCTGCGCTTCGCCGTTATCTTCAGCAACGACCTCGATGCTTGCGGAACAGGCCGTGCTCTGGTATGACGATACGGCGCCATTGGTATTCATGATCACGGTATCGACGTCGGAGAAGGTAGCAGAAGCTTTACGTATGCGCTTGATCCGCGAATCGACGGCATAAGCTTCCCGTTCCATGGCCATCACTCGTTCAATCTTTTCTTTCTCACCCAGGGTAACGATTTCTGCATCAAAGATATTTGCACGCTGATACGGTCGAGCAGGTTTGTCGGGGAGAGAATGGAACGGATCGGGTTCCGTATTTTGCGCGTTCGTGACCGCAGCCTGGGCGAGCGTTTTGAGTGAACTATCGGAGAGGTCGGTCGTGAAGGCTAATCCCATGCGCGACCCGACGAGTAGACGGAGGCCGGCCCCGATATCCTTGGCGCGGTCGAAGGCATCAACCTTTTGGTCTTTTATTTCAATCGATGTTGAGGAATAGGACCGGAGAAAAACTTCAGCGGCATCGGCCTTGTGGGATCTGGCATAAATGAGAATCTTTTCCGCAGTGTTTTTGTCCATGGTGCCTCCCCTTCGCCCTGCGGCAAGCATAACGGATTTTACTCGAAGTAGCTCGCCGATGCCGTGTCGGACTCCCAGACAGTCACGCTCGCGACTTCGACGTTATCGTCATCGATTTTCTTCGCCATGTTGTCATAGATCCACTTGGCCACGTTTTCCGAAGACGGGTTGATCTGAGTAAAAGGGAATATTTCGTTCAAAAAAGAATGTTCGAGTTGGTCGAGCACTTCACGGAGCGCATTTTTCAAATCATGGAAATCGATTGCCAGCCCCTGTTCATCCAGTCTTTCAGCGGTCACGGCAATCGTCACTCGCCAGTTGTGCCCATGAAGCTTTTCACACTTGCCCTGGTACCCCCGAAGCTGATGAGCAGCTGCAAATTTAGATTCAACCATAAGTTCATACATAGCGTTGGATATTAGGACATACACAATGAAAAGTCAATAAAGAAAAGACTCTCATGCCTTGAGCAGGACACGATATCCTCAACGTCACTACTGAATCTTGAACGCTGCGAATGTCTTCTTCCCATTCATGGCGCACTGCAACCTTGAACGCCTGGCCTCCGAAAAGATGGCGCACCATACTTCTAGCGAATGATCACAGCCCTTGCCATTTTCCCCAAACGAGTCGAATTGACGGTCAGCACAATTTCCTTGCAAAAGTAAATAATTTCAGATATGATTTTCCCAATGGAAGTATTGAAGGAAGAATCAAAGGTTGCCGTTGAACCTCAATTCCTGTCACAGGCCTTAGCAAGCGGTATCAAGCTTCATATCGGCCAGATGAACAAAACCGAATTTGAGGGAATCATCCGCGAGATCGGGCGGTACGAAATAAATCTTGATGCAGGCGGCAAGATCGTAACTCTTTTAAAGCAGGAAATATCCTACCTCACCGCTCCTCATGTTCTCCTTGCTTTTACCGCGCCACAAGCCGTCCCTGCATTTTCTGAGCAGGTACAGCTCTCAGAGGCTGCGTCCGCACGGCCGAATATTCAGCAGGAGTTTCTCGACAAAGCCATCAAGGAAAACCAGGCGCTTACACTGTATCTGATCAACGGGCAGCGAATCAAAGGGCATATCGAAGCATATGACAGTTTCACGATCCTTCTGAAAGAAGGCGGCAAGCAGCACTTATTCTATAAACATTCGATTACGACGATCAATCGATAGCGGCATGAGGTGTTCTCCATGGAAACAAATCTCCTCGACCGGATGCTGAGCACATATCTGACCGGGCAGACACCCGTAACGGTAACGCTCCAGAATAAGATTCGTGTTTCGGGAAAAATCAAAGCATTCGACGGCTACGTCATCATCATGGAAGGCCAGAAGCGGGAAATTCTGTACCGGCATGCGATTTCCACCTTGAGTCTCGCTGTTCAGGAGGAGCAGAAACGGCAGCCCGCGCAACAGCGGCTTGCGGTTGGGAAACCGGCCGTCGCTCCAAATACAAGACCTCAGAAAAGCTCTGCACGCAAGACCCAACCCATGCACCAGCAACCGTCGCTTTCAGCCTCAGCTAGCGAGCCCATCAACAGCAGCATGAAGGATGGCCTCCTGAAATGGATGCAGGAACAGAAAGCAGCAAAGTAGCATGAACCTCCGGTCCACGGCCCTCGCCGCGTTTTCCGGTCTACTCCTCGCTGCAGCCTTTCCTCTCTTCAATCTCTCCTTCCTTGCCTGGGTTGCCCTCATTCCGCTCTTCTTAACGCTCAAGGAAAAGAACGTCAAAACCGGCTTTTGGCTCGGCGGTATCACGGGCATCGTGTTCTTTGCCATCAACGTCCACTGGATCACCCATTCCATACATTTCTATGGCGGTTTTCCGCTCATTCCCGCCTCCCTGATCACCTTCTGCCTCAGCGCTTACCTCGCGCTCTACCCGGCCCTGTTCGGAGCATGTGTTGTCAGCATCAGAAGCAATAGACCGAAACTGTTCTTCATCGCAGCACCATTGCTCTGGACAACCCTTGAACTTGCGCGAACCCAGGTGTTCAGCGGATACCCATGGTCATTGCTCGGTTATACGCAATACAGTATGCTTCCCATCATACAGATCTCTGACATCACAGGCGTATATGGAGTTTCATTTATAATCGTGCTGGTGAATGCCGCACTTGCGTCAACCATCATAGGTGAGAAAAAATATGTTCCAATCTTTACCGCTGTCGTCATGGTAATCCTCGTTCTCGGATATGGGTTCCTGAAGATTCGAATACCGGAATCATCCGGCAGAGGGATCACGATCGCTGTTGTTCAGGGGAACATCGAGCAGGACAAAAAGTGGGACCGCGCGTTCCAGTCGGAGGTGGTTGCGATCTACAAGCGACTTACAGAAGACGCTCTGAAGCAGCAGCCGGATCTGATCATCTGGCCTGAGACCGCTACGCCCTTCTATTTCACGGGAGTCGGTGAGAACGACCGTGCTATGACCGCTGACCTCGTTCAATTCGTTCGGCAGAACCATGTGCCGCTGCTCACCGGTAGCCCAACCTACGAGTTGCAGCCAAACAGGCGAATCATCGGAAGGAACTCCGCGTTTCTGATTCTGGGGGATGGACGCATCGGTGCTGTATACCATAAAATGCACTTGGTCCCCTTCGGCGAATATGTGCCGCTCAAAAAAGTTTTGTTCTTTCTCGACAAGATGGTTCAGACGATCGGTGATTTTCAGGCTGGGGACGAGTATACGGTTATGACCGTACCTTATGCAGATACGGGTCAGCGGAAAGATGTAAAGCTCTGTACGGTCATTTGTTATGAGATCATATTCCCCGATCTCGTCAGAAGATTTGTTGATCACGGCGCCGAGATTGTAACAACGATCACCAATGATGCATGGTTCGGCAGGACGGCCGCCCCCTACCAGCACTTTTCCATGGCGGTGTTCCGAGCGGTGGAAAACCGAGTGCCTATCGCCCGAGCTGCAAATACCGGCATTTCAGGTTTCATCGATTCACGGGGAAGGATTCTCGAAACCTCAGCGATATTCACCGAAGCACACGTAACTCACGAGCTTAAACCGGGTACTGAACGATCCCTGTATACCCGGTACGGTGACATCTTCTCCTATGCCTGCACGATCGTAAGCCTGATCCTACTGGCAATAATCCCCAAAAAATCAATATCCGGCAGGTAACCATAATGACGCGGAAACAAGCAACCTGGTAATATCAGAAATCCCTCAACGTCGCCGGGTTTCTGAAGCGAGCAGCATCTCATAATGACGTTATGGTCTTCAGAAACTCCGTTGATTTGAGCCGCTTGCCGAGGATATGAAAGGTGTGGGAGGTAAACGCCTGATCGAGCTCATGCACGATACCGTCCGATGGTTTGAGTCTGCAAACCTTGTCCATCTCCATCCTAAGCGCCTGGTAATAAAAGCCGACTGCGCCCGGAGAAAGTTTAACCTGCGGTCCTCCGGAAGGGACCATACAGTCCGGGCAGAGAATGCCGCCTTTCAGACCAAGGAACACTATCTCGCCTTTCGGCGGGTTGCCGCAGGAAAGGCAGTAATCAAGCTTTGGCTGGTAGCCCACAAGCGATAGGAACTTGATCTTGAAGATGCTGAGCAGAAAGAGCGGGTCTTCGCCTGCGTCCAGGAGATGAAGTATTTGAGAGAGGAGCAGAAAGGCCTGGGCATTTCGCTCGCCGAGAGGGGACATTTCCCGCACCAGTTCAAGCATAACGGCTCCGGCAGCGGAGCATCCTAGGTCCACGATGATCCCCGGGTGCTGCTCTATAATCTCCGCTGACTCGATCCGTGCCAGCTCCTGGTGCTCTCGCTCATAGAGCAAAAGCCGAACGAGGGCAAAACTCTCGAGCCCTGCACCAAAGCGCTTAAAAGATTTCCGCGCGTTCCTGGCTACGCCCTTGAGCATGCCCCGGTCGAGGGAGAAGAACGTGACGAGCTTGTCCGCTTCGCCGAGGTTCATACTACTGATGATGATGGCTTCGGTTTTTGACTTCATGAAAGGACGAATCGACAGCCACAGCTTGATACGGATGCAGACAGATTTTTCCTTCCTTTCCCCGTACATGATTCGGAAATTCAGGACATCCAGGTGGAACCGTATTTTATTTTCGAAAGAGAATGGAATCATTATACACGGTTAGGGGGAGAGAATAAAGAAAGAAAACGGCGCAGGATTGTTGGTTAGAGGCATCAGTTCCCCGGAGGAATGCGGTAAGACAATTATTGAAATCAGACGATTGTTTCGGACTGTAATAAAATAAAAAACTCAAGGAGCTGAGTTAATCTGAATTTTTTTCTGCATGCATGAAATTCTGAATTCCCGGGCTGCTATCCTTAGGAAATGCTTTTCATGACCTCTTCCCTGATGTAGTCCTTAATGTAGTTCCTATCGGCGGGGTCGAGGGTCACCAGCTTAAGCCCCATGCCGGGCTCTTTGAATGGTCCCTCGCCGAAGCGATGACTGTAGAGTATTTCTGCCTCTCCAGAGATAGGCCGTCCGCCGAGTTCGAACTGGATGGCAACGCGAGTTTGCTGAGGACATGGATTCAGAGTTCTGACATACATGCCGTACTCCGACAGCTCAGTAATGCACTCGCCATTCTCACAATCAAGAGGCTTGTTGTTTATGATTATGGACAACCGGGTTCTAATCCGAATATTCTCGCGCGGCGTCTGCTCGATTGCTTTCTGGATTGTCCGGAAGAGAACTTCGGCAGGCACCGGCTTTATCAGGAACGCAACGACCCCGGCCCTGCAGCACTCCTGCTCGAGTTCGGGAGCTGACGCATCGCTCATAACGATGACTGGAATGTTCGATGTTCGCGAATCCCTCTTAAGACGATGGACTAGTTCGGCGCCGGGCAAGTCAGAGAGATTAAGGGCGATAATGATCAGCTTCGGAACGGCCGCTACTGACAGTTCGAAGGCGTCATTTCCCGTCGTGGTTGTGCACGCATTGTAATTGAAACGCTGAAGGAGCATAGACAATGAATAGAGGTCGTTGACATCCCCGTCAACAATGAGCAGGTAGCCGGGATTACGTTTGCGAAAGCGTGCTGCGCCAATTTGGCAATTTGTCAAGGTTTTTATCCCAATCCTTGCACCATAGGACGCTGAAACGGATCGCATGAATGTTATTCAGCACTGAGGTTCACGAGATCCATGCATCCTGACATTTTATGAGCAAATCTAATTTTGGACATAGCCATACACAAACACCGCTGCCGTTAGATATCAGCAGCTCCGGCATTTTGTTTTCTTTTCCGGTGGTTTCTGACATACACGGCGATGATGCCTGCACTCGCAATCAGCA
>DASPQB010000157.1:0-7291 GCA_035625205.1 Nitrospirota bacterium
GAAAAAAACGGCGGGGGTCATCGGGATCCGGATGTTCATGCAGAACCTACCGCCCATACGTATCGGCGGCCAGCTTACCAAGAGCCAGTACCAGTATACGCTTCAGGGCCCGAATACCAATGAACTTTATCAGGATGCCCAGTTGCTCGAAGCGAAACTGAAGACATTCCCCCAACTTCAGGACGTGACAAGCGACCTGCAGATAAAAAATCCTCAGGTGAATCTTGACATAGACCGCGATAAGGCAGCGGCGCTCGGCGTCACGGCACAGCAGATCGAAGGTGCGCTTAGCACTGCCTACAGCACACTTCAGATATCAACCATCATGGCGCCGACCAACCAGTACCAAGTCATTATGGAGCTTTTGCCCCAATATCAGGCGGAACCATCTTCCTTGACCATGTTGTATATCCGATCATCATCAGGGAAACTTGTGCCAATCAATGTGGTTACGAAACCGTCAGTAGGCACGGGCCCTCTCCTCGTGAACCATGTGGGTCAGCTACCGTCAGTAACCATTTCCTTCAATCTGAAACCAGGTGTGTCGCTCAGCGAGGCCGTTCCGGTGGTGGCTAGGGCTGCCAAGGAAACGCTTCCGCCTACCATCACGACGAGTTTCCAGGGAGCGGCACAGGCATTCCAGTCGTCTACAAAGGGCTTGTTCCTGCTGCTGATCCTGGCCGTCGTAATTATCTATATCGTGCTGGGCATCTTGTACGAAAGTTTTATCCATCCGCTCACTATCCTTTCCGGTCTTCCAGCGGCTGGAGTGGGGGCGCTGCTGACCCTTTTGATGTTTGGAAAAGAGCTGAACATTTACGGCTTTGTCGGCGTGATCATGCTCATCGGCATTGTAAAGAAAAACGCGATCATGATGATCGACTTTGCCTTGATAGCGGAGCGGAAGGAAGGGAAATCTCCGGTGGATGCGATTTACGAAGGCGCTCTTGTCAGGTTCCGTCCTATCATGATGACCACCATGTCGGCACTCATGGGAACATTGCCTATCGCACTGGGATTGGGCGCCGGGGCAGAGGCGCGGCGTCCCCTGGGACTTGCCGTGGTGGGAGGTCTCGTCTTTTCTCAGTTGCTGACGTTGTATATTACTCCCGTAATTTATACGTATCTGGATGCATTCAAGCACAGATTCGAAAAACTTGCGATTTTTCATTCGGCAACGGGGGATGGTAACGCTCCGCGAACGGAGAGAGCGCCCGAAACTGAATAATTTCAACGTCTAAGATTTCGGACTGTAAAATTACTACTTCTTCACACTAACTGACCACGATAGGCTACAAGTTACCTTAGAAAAAAGGAAGGGACAAAGTCACTACGCCTCATCACATCGCCGGCATCATCACCGTCTCCTTGTTCGACTGCAGGGGTAGTAGCGCGTCATTCAGAACCGAGCTATAAGCAGAAGATTATAGATATATTAAGATTGTTATAACGTAAAGTATGTGCCAGTGCAGTATATTGCCTCCGTTTGTTGCAAGCATGTTCACGGGCAAGTCTTTGCGAAAAATGAGGCGAAGAAGTATACAACCCTCCCGTGCAGCTTATGGCGGGTCTTATGACCGAGAACAGATCGCTCACGGCAAATTTCGGTTTTTATGAAGATGCCATCATGAAAAAAAATATTCTGGACAATCATAATTATTACTCTGGGCATCCATATCCACTTCGCAAATGGGAAATTCTAATGCTTTTGATTTCTTAGCCGGTAATAACTATAGCTAATATTATTTCAATAGAAATTGTTCGGGCAGAGTTCCAGCCCCTATTCCGATGACGCGCCATGGTATGGATGGTTTGCCTACGAGAAATATTAATCTATAGCCAGCCGGACTTGAATTGGGAGAAAATCTTAAAAGAATCATAATCTATCATATGGACATTTAACCACAGAGGAATGCATGTTAAGTGTAAAGGGGCGAGCCACTGTGCCCGTGATGTCCGGTGGCCAACTTTGCTTATTGACAAAGATGCAACAGTTGAATTATGAATAAGTAGGAGGCCGTGAATATTAATGAATATGAATATGGAAGAGGGCATTACTACCGAAAATGAGTCTGCACCTCGGTATCAGGCGTGGGCGAAGACATGGGGGATCCGGGCTGCCGTTGTTTTTGCTCTGGCAATTTGCGCGTTATATGCTTTTCACAAAATATCTTATGCGATGGCGCATGAAAGCACGGATGATGCATTCATCGACGGTATCGTCGTGCCCATTAGTTCCGAGGTCAAGGGACAAGTAACCAAGGTGATGGTTGCCGACAACCAGTATGTGAAACAGGGGGATGCGTTGCTCGAGCTGTTCCAGGAAGATTTTTCGCGTGTTGTTCAGACTAAGGAAAGTTCTCTTGCCCGTCTTATCTCCGAAAAACAGGAACTGCAGGCGACCATCAAGGCAAAAGAAATGGGACTGGCACGGGTCCGTGCCGACATGGATGCCGCCAATTCGGATACAATCCTTGCCGATAAAGACTTTCAACGGGCCATGGAACTGCGCAAAAAAGAAGTCATTTCTCAGAGCCAGTACGACCAGGCCGAAGCACGATTCAAATCCTCATCGGCACGCAATGAAGCGGCTCGAGCAGCAGTGGCCGAAACCGAGGCTTCAATCGAGGCTTTGAATGCCCAGCTCACGACCCAAACATTTAAGATCAAAGAAGCAGAGGCATCAGCCGGGCTCGCAAAGCTCGACCTCAGGAGGACTATAGTAACCGCACCCATTTCAGGCAGGATAGCCAAGAAAAATGTAGATGTTGGGAAGTACATTCAACAGGGACAGCCGCTGTTTTCGATCGTGGATGAGAGCAACCTTTGGATTGTAGCAAATTATAAAGAAACCCAAATCTCGCACATGAAGCCAGGACAGGCAGTAGACATTATCATTGACGCATACCCTGGCGTGACCTTCAAAGGCCATGTCGACAGCTTTCAGCCTGGCACCGGCGCAGTCTTCAGTCTTCTCCCTCCGCAGAATGCAACGGGCAACTTCGTGAAAGTCGTTCAGCGCGTGCCAGTGAAGATCCTTATTGATTCTAAGCCCGACCCGTTTTGTCCCCTCTGGCCTGGACTCTCGGTCTATCCCTCGATAGACGTATCCGACAAGGTCCGATGATGATCCTGTCGATTGCTCTTGCAGGAATCGCTTATGACCTCGTTGAAAGCCAATAAATGGATCATCACTATCACTGTGATGATCGGTACCATTATGAGCGCACTCGATTCAAGCATCGTGAACGTTGCGCTGCCTTACATGCGCGGGAGCTTAAGCGCCACGCTTGAGGAAATCACGTGGGTAGCCACGGGCTATATACTCTCGAACGTCATCATCATGCCGATCGTGGGCATGCTCTCCGCGCGATATGGTAGAAAAAAATTTTACCTGATCAGTATCATCAGTTTTACGATCAGCTCCATGCTCTGCGGCATGGCATGGGACTTAACGTCTATGGTCATCTTCCGCGTGATCCAGGGCATGGGTGGCGGCGTACTTATCCCAGTGTCCCAGGCGATCCTGCGTGAAACCTTTCCGAAGGAAGAACAGGGCATGGCAATGGGGCTCTACGGCTTCGGCGTCGTCCTAGGACCTGCTTTTGGTCCGACCATCGGCGGGTGGCTGACTGACCATTATTCCTGGCCATGGATTTTCTACATAAACGTTCCAGTAGGTATCATCAACGTACTGATGGTGATGCGGTTTATCAAGGATCCGATTTACCTGGTGCGGGAAAAAGGCAAGATCGACCTGCTCGGCCTGGGATTTATGACCATCGGACTCGGTGCTTTTCAGATCATGCTCGAAAAAGGGGAGCAGGAAGCCTGGTTCGAGTCCCATATGATCCGCTATCTTCTAATCGCTTCTATAGCCGGGATTATCTTTTTCATTTGGCGCGAACTGACTTGTGAAAGACCGGCAGTTAATCTCAGGATACTAAAAGATGTGAATTTTGCATCAGGATCCCTCCTCGGAGGGTTTCTCGGCATGGGGCTTATGGGCAGCCTTTTTCTTCTGCCTATGTTTTTGCAGCAGCTCTTGGGGTATCCGGCGCTTGATTCGGGCCTCATTCAAATGCCGAGGAGTCTCGCCATGGCGGTTGTCATGCCGCTTGGCGGAAAGCTGTATAACAGGGTAGGTCCACGAGTCCTCATCGGGAGCGGGCTTATCGTGACGGCAGTTTCCTTTTATCAATTGTCGTGCTCGTCACTCTCTATTGGATATCGCGATATCTTTTTCCCTCAAATGCTGCAAGGAGCAGGGTTCGGCATGATCTTTGTAGCTCTCAGCACTGCGGCGCTTTCTACGGTAGAAAAGAGTACTCTGACGGCTGCTGCCGGGTTTTATAACGTTGTTCGTCAGGTCTTCGGCAGCATCGGCATCGCCATTGCTGCGTCACAACTCACGAAATCAACGACCACATACCACGCTCTCCTCGCCGAGAAAGTTACTGATTACAGCAATGCAGCCTTAAGATGGATTCAGAGCGTTTCAGGCGGTATGCAGGGGCAGGGGGCCGATGCTATAACGGGTAAGCAAATGACATTGACGCTTCTGGACGGAGAATTATCGCGTCAGGCAGGCATGATGGCCTATAATCACATGTTTTTTCTTGTCACCATCTTGTTCATCATTTCAATGCCCCTTATCTTCTTGTTGCACTCGAACAAAAAGAGGGATGGTCTCGAAGAGATCGTTGCAGAGTAGCGCTTTTTTAAGCAGAGGTAGTCTTTCTCAAAAGCGTATAGGTAAATAAAGAATGTTCTTTTTTGGCGAGACTATACGATCCTATCGTCACTGTGCACTTCATCTTTTACCCAGCCTGCATGGTATCAGGAGAGCTTCATGCCAGAAAATCGAACAATTGTCATAACCATTTCACGACAAATGTCGAGCGGCGGCGCTTATATCGGCCATCTGCTTGCCAGAAAACTCGGCTTCAAATTCGTTGAACGTGGAATTCTGCATATAGCTGCCAAAGAACTCGATGTCGATATTTCAGAGCTTTCCAAACTCGATGAGCGTCATACGAGCTTTGTTGAAAATCTCGTGAAAAGCTTTGTCTTCGGCACGCCTGAGGCGACCTATGTCCCTCCCTCCCGACGACCTGTCTATGACAAAGATCTCTTTAAAGTGGAATCTAAAATCATCAGAGACATTGCAGAGCGGTACAATGCTGTCATTGTCGGCCGTGGCGGATATTTCATGCTTCGAGGTCGGCCGCGCGTAGCGAATGTGTTTATCCATGCGCCCATGGATTTTCGCATCAAACGGTTTCGGAAATTTCACGATGTTTCGGTGGAACAAGCACAGGAGGAGATCGAGGATTCTGACCGCCGGAGAGAAAAATTCTTAAAAAACATGACCGACACCGACTGGTACGATTCGAGAAATTATCATCTTTGCATTGATTCGGCTGTAGCAGGTTTTGAAGAGGCAGAACAGATGATTATCAAGCTTGTGGGTAAAATACAGAAGGAAGGGGGAGTGTAAGGAAGCATGATGTGCTGAACTATCCGAGTTGTGCGCAGCAGTACCGACCTGTTAGTTTGATCAACTCGTTAATTCCTGAAAGTTGATGCAACATTTTGTGCTTATCATCAACGATTTACATGTACTTGCTGCAAGCGACCTGCTGCGTCAGCAGAATCCAGATTGTGCTCGGGCATTCGATGGTTAGGACGAAAATTATCTGGAAGCGCAGTCTGAGGGGTAGGATCGTTGGATGGATCTGGAGTCCGCGAGACCTATAATGTTTCGTTTATTTTGCATGGCCTACTTTGCCTTACCTGGCTTAAATCACTTTTTCGCCTCGCCCAAAATAAGGGACTTTCCTGAATCATCTGCCATGGGATTAAATAATATGACCAATCGAAATTTAGTTAGAGTCTCGGAACAGATTGCAGGTCCCATACTACCAGCCTTTGATCTTACACGTGCACTCAAGATACAGCACATCAACAAGCACGACGTAGCCATCACTTGAAGGCATCTATACGAACTTTCTTTCGTCCAAGGTAGAGCCTCCAAGATATTAATAAATCGTATCGTCATTCTTAATTTCTAGACTGTCCCAGTGGCGAATGGGCCTGTTATCATATGATGCCCAGATAGGGCGTAGCTGGCCATGATGCCAAGAAGATCAAGAGAACAAAAGGGCGGGAACGCGTCATGCTCTTCTCATTATAACAACTATTTTCTATTTTCAATGCAAAACTTTCTTTGTCCTGCCGAAGAAACGATCAAATTTCGTGCCAAATAGAGTACATTTAGGCTAGTCACGACTAGTTCTCTTGGTGAAATAATTAAAAAAATGCTTTTATTGATCATGTAGGGTTCTTCAAAATATGATATATTTTTACAGGTATGGTTTTAAGGATGACATAGTCACGAATTACCTTCCGTTTGTTGATTCAGTTCGTTAATGTGCGTAGGCATGAAATAGATGCTAGGGAAGTTAAAATACGATTCGTAATTTTATAGAGCATAAAATTCCAACTGCTCCCTTAACGAGCAGGTGTTTGATCAATGCTTCCAGCTGTAGAGGCTAGGGATAATGGTTTACCGTTGGAATTATAAACCAAGATAAAGTATAAGGAGGATCGGAATGGGAAAATGGAAGTGTACGGTTTGCGATTGGATTTACGATCCGGCAATAGGTGACCCTGACGGCGGAATAGCGCCGGGAACCCCCTTTGAAAAAATTCCTGATACCTGGCAATGTCCTGTTTGCGGAGCGAGCAAGGATGAATTTGAGAAAATATGAAAACTTCGAGAAATAAGGGCAGGGGATCAACATTAAGCGTAGAGACGAAGATCCATCTTCGGTTCCGGGAAAAGAGGACTTGACGCCTTGTTATGTCCATGTTGTGTTGTTTTTCTGAGATTTATTGAGCCGCATAAAACACCAGACTCCTGTCTGGTGATGTAGTGGCAATCCAGACGAGCGACTATTTGATAAAATAAGGCACGCGATATCGTAAAAGTACACATGCCATCTATAAGACGGAATATCATTTCGTATGGAGACCGGGATATCGGAGTAAAATCTTTGTAAAAGGTGTCAAGGAGGATGCGGGAAAGACTCGTGTGCATGTCCCAGGACGTGATCCCGATATCGAGGTAATAAAACTCAGTGTTCAGGTTGACCATGTTCAGATAGTGATCGTGATACCGCCGAGAATTGCAGTTGCCGATGTCGTTCAGTTTATCAGGTCGCAATCGGCGAAAAGACTGAAGGCGAAATTTCCTTTTCTGCATAACACATATGCTGGCAAAGAGGGC
>DASPQB010000158.1:0-4889 GCA_035625205.1 Nitrospirota bacterium
CCGCAATTCCTGCGGCAGGAAGGAGAATCCTTTTTTCGCCAAGCAGACGCTGCCCCAGGGATCTCACTCCCTCGGCACTTGCGATCGGTTTCCTTTCTGATGTCTTTCTACCGGAGAGGCACCGCCAGAAAAATGATACGATGAAGCTTCCGATCCCGACGTAGATAATATTCATCCAGCGCCATTCGATTATGTTTTCGATGGTGTTGACCCTGATTGCCATGATCGGGAAGGTGAGAAACATGAACCAGGCCGCGATAACAGCAGAATGCTTCAGTTCCTCCATGTATTTCGTAGCGTTCATATTGCTCATACCTTCTGCACCGTTGAACGGCCTATCAGCCCGGCAGGCTTGAATATCAGAATGATGATCAGAAGAATGAAAGCGAAGACGTCTTCGTAATCGCTCGACACATACCCGGTAGAGAAGCTTTCCGTGAAACCCAGAACCAATGATCCGATAACCGCGCCGGGGATGCTGCCTATCCCGCCCAGAACCGCGGCGGTAAAGGCCTTGATCCCTGCGATAAAGCCGATATAGAAGTTGATGCGTCCCGTGTGAGAGGCAATCAGCACCCCACCCACGGCTGCCAGGGCGGAGCCGATAATAAAGGTGTTGGAGATTACGCGGTTCGCATTGACGCCCACCAGCATGGCCATGTCCCTGTCCTGGGCCGTGGCCCGCATGGCCTTACCCATGCGTGTGAACTTGATCAAGAGCGTGAGCAGTATCATGATTATCACCGTGGTCACGATGATAATAAATTCGGTGGAACCTATGAAACCGGAGTAGGGTTCCAGGAATTTCAACTCCGGCAGCAGATTCGGAAAGGGAAGGAAGTCCGGCGTCTGGGCAAGAAGAACATAATTCTGGAGAAAGATGGACATGCCGATGGCGCTGATAAGCGGTGATAGGCGGGGGGCATTGCGGAGAGGCTTGTAGGCAACCTTCTCGACCGTGAAGCCGTAGGCAGCGGAGTAGATTACAGCGACAACGGATGCCATAATCAGCACGGAGAGGCCGCTCAGCCCGTACATGGCCATGACACTCGAAACGATCAGCGCCGTGAAAGCCCCGATCATGTAGAGTTCACCATGGGCAAAATTAATCAGCTCAATGATGCCGTAAACCATGGTGTAGCCGAGGGCGATAAGCGCATAGATGCTTCCGCGCGTCAGGCCGCCGACGAATAGTTCCACAAAATAGTTCATGTTAATTGCTACACTTTTTTATTGTCCTGACACTTAACCAGAATACCTTTTCGTCATTCCCGCGTAGGCGGGAATCCAGTTTTCAATGGACTAGTATTCCGCCTTCGTGGCGCCCCACTATCCACTTTTATAAAGGGTCTTTTCGAACGGGAAATTGTAAATGCACGATGCCGCATCAATTGCGGTATGACATAACACAAGATTTGCTTAACTGACAGAGGAATCTATTTGACTTCGACGTAAGCCCCGTTCCTTACCTGGTACATAGAAAACCCCACCCCGATGGCATCTCCCCTGTTGTCGAATTTAATTTTTCCGACGGGGGTTTCCACATAATAGGTACGGAGGGCTTTTCTAACCTTTTCATAGTCTGTAGATCCCGCGTTTTTGATGGCGTAAAGCAGCGCTTGCGCAGCTGCGTAACCGTTCAGGAAAAATGCGCCGGGCTCGGAGCCGTAGGTCTTCCTGTAAGCGTTCACAGCAGCTATGGCTAGGGGGTTTTTCGATGTGTCCGTGTGGCTTGTTGCATATACTCCCTCTGCATATTTTCCCGCCACCTTGATGAAGGTGTTATCTTTTACTCCGTCGTCAGATATAAAGAGAGTCTTCAGGCTCTTCTTGCGCATCTGTGACACAAGCGAGGCGGCATCGGGGTGATAGCCGCCGTAGATTACAGCTTCTGCACCGGACTGCTTGATTTTCTGAATGACAGCGGAGTAATCGACGGCGCCAGCAGTGATCCCTTCAAATAAGACGACTTGCGCCTGTTTGGAATTGTCTATGTAGTTCTTTGCATACTCCGCAAAACCCTTGCCGTAATCAGCTTTGTCATGGACAACTGCTATAGTCTTCAGATTGAGGTTTTTTATGGCGAAATCTACTGCCAGCCTTGCTTGGTTCTTATCATACCCGATCGTCCGGTAGAAATTGGGATATTTACCGCTCATAGTGAGTTCTGTGTTTGTAGCTGCGGGTGACATCAAGATGACTTTGGCTTCCTTGTAGATGCCCAGCGCGGATTTAGTAGCGCCGCTGCAGACATGCCCAACTACAACATTGGCCCCTTCGGAAACGAGTTTTGTCGCAGCGTTTACAGCCAGTTCCGGTTTGCACATTTCATCCTCAGCGAGGACTTCCACTTTCTTGCCAAAGATGCCTCCTTTCATGTTGATGTCTTTGACCACTAGTTCTGTTGCCCTTTCAGAAGGGATACCGTACGATGCAATGTCTCCGGTCAGGGGAACGGCGACGCCGATCTTGATCGTGTCCGCGGCCTGCACGTGCACGGGCATTGCGAGTAAGAGATAGATTATCGTCAATATCGAGAGACTTGCGACAGTAGCAAGACGTTTCATAATATCCTCCAGACCATTAATGGCATTTACTTGCGATATTTAAATTATACTTTCCATGAATGCAAGAATTATTGAAATTGTTGCTTTCGCACCTTCAGGCGAAGCAAGTTTTATGTTCTCGCTTTGTGACTTGTCATTCCGGCCTCCAAGCCGGAATCTAGGAATTGGATCGTGTAGTGATTTAGATGCCCTTGTATTGGGCCTGTCCTTGCGTAGGCGAGGATACGGGGCATGCTTATCGTGTCTCCCCGCACTTGATTCGGAGTAAGACAATAGTTGATTTTAAACAACACATATTAGAACGCCTCGTCTTGTTGTCGAGGGTGGTTCAGTTGATCCGGGAATTCAGTTTAATGTCAAATTAAGTCGAGGCTCGATTCTCTGTAACACCTATAACTATGCAGCAAGCGATGATTGTCCAAATTGAAGATTACTGATGAAAGACAGTAACATCGGAATTTAATACATTTAGTGTGCTCGCAGTCCAAATTCATTTTAGAGCGATCGATTAGATCTCAACTTCCTTGTATTTTTTGATTTTGGTCATATTACATTTCTAGCATGGCTTGAGTTGTCTCATAGTTACCGGTGTAGTTAATCCGAACTCGCACCCCAAGCAGCGGAAAATTGAATGAGTATATATTGTATTTGAATATGTACTCTCCCGGATTAGGACAAACAGGTTTCCTAGGAGCGGTATCGAAGCGGCTGAGAAGGAAAATACCAGGAACATCAGCGCGAATACCGAAAGCGTCAAGTGAGACATGATCTTCAGGTAAGATTGTATGAAGATAGCCATTCATTTGGTCGGTCCATTTCAGATATGAACGATCAGGCGAATTGATAAGCGCACCTGTACTACAGATTTTAATTGAGTCCAGTATAGCAAGAGTGTTTACTGCTGCCTTATCCTTTCTTTTGTTGTGTACAGTGAGCTGCCAGACGCATGTTAAACCCCATGGGCCTGTATGATCCCCGTGAGGCACGGGATCGGATCGTTTGATTGTTTTAGAAACAACAAGATTGCGGAAGTAGTCTGATTCCCATTTCTGGCGACGAATAGCATCTCTGACAGTCTCAACCAAGTTGTCGCGAGTGAATCGAATTGGGTGAGCGAGAACATATTTAAGCATTCCGTGAGACTTTTGATCTTTTTCTTGAACACCAACATCAAGACCCCAAGCTCGTGCCAATGCAAATTCTTGGTGTGTAAAAATGGACAACGGCACCTTATCATCCCGTTTGAAATCGATCATTATGTAATAGTCAGCTATGGCCAATTTATCAGTTATGGACATCACGTCATCGAATCCATGTACCGAGTCTGCATTATAGCAGTCCATATTTAGCTTATCCTTGATCATCTTTTCCATGCTTTTGGCAAACTCCCGCTCGACTTTTTCCTTTGTCCACAACTCAAGAAAACTAATGACCGATGCATCGCTATTACCTCCTATAATCCCTATCTAATAGAATACGGTAAATAATATCTTTATTAGAATATCTTCTACTAACGAATTTACGAAGATCGCTTTCCCCAAAAAAACATTACACCTCAAACCCTCAGTGTTGGATTCGCATAAAAACCAAGCTTTACGTATAGAAAGAGAGCCCAAAATAACGTGTCATAGATACTACTCTGAAAAGTTATTTAGAAACACAATTATTTATTTGTATTAAGCCCTGTTGCTCTACTGGGATTAGTACGGCTTGGCTATTTATTCATTTTCTTCACATTTTTCATATCATATGATATTCTTTATTAAGATTGCTGGATAAATTAAAAATATGACGGACATTATAAAACATTTAGAAAGTATAAATTTAGGTAGCGGTACAAATTTATTAACAGTTGTCCTGTTTGTTGGATTTTTTGTATTTATTTTTTTCTTGATGTCGATTCATCCAAAATTAGAAGAATCAATTAAAAAAGACGAGTTAGAAGGCAAATCGAATTCTTTTATCAGAATAATTAAATTGGTAATCATAGGGATCATTGGAATCATTATTACTCTTTTTATTCTGAATATGGCATTTAATTTAAGCGAAACGCAATGGTGAAATTAAATTGGGATAATTATGACAGGACAATGTAAGCTTTGTTTAGAAGATAAAATTATACTACTAAGTTTCTCACGACAATCAATCTTCCGGCTGTTAAGTAATGCAAATTTCGGGATGAATTACGGGATGAAACCCCCATGCCGACGGGTCGGCACAAAAAAGGATGAAAATTAAGCCACCCCTTTGTTCAACGGCTGGAATAGTTTATTTTCGAATAACTATACCAGACAAAAGGAGGGGTATCATGGATATTATAAT
>DASPQB010000159.1:0-3406 GCA_035625205.1 Nitrospirota bacterium
CACATGCCAGCCGGGTTCACCAAAAGCTTTGCAGAACGGCTGAACAAACTCTCGGCGCTCATCATTAGCGAGGCAGCAGAAGGCGACCGCGTTAAACCCGGTACCGTCCTCATCGCACCAGGCGGCTACCATCTCCTCATAAAACGGGACCGCAAAGGGCTAACTACCGAGCTTGTCCATCGGGGTCCTTCAGACATGTACGTACCATCCGCCGACCGGATGATGGTATCCCTTGCCGAGGCCTGCGGGCCTGCCGTGCTCGGCGTTGTGCTGACCGGGATGGGCAAAGATGGCGTTGAGGGCGTGCTTGCCATAAAAAAGGAAAATGGTTTGTGCCTGGCGGAGAGCGAAGAAAGTGCCGTGGTCTTCGGTATGCCGCAAGAAGCTATCCGAACGGGCGTTATTGACAAGGTGCTGCCGCTAAGCGAGATGGCTCAAGAGATCTTGTTGCGATGTAACCCCAGTAAGCCTGCGGATTGAAGCAACGGTGAGAATTCTCCCTTGATAATTTTTTTGTACTCGACTATAATTGCCCGTATCGTTCATATCTTCAGGGGGAGGGGCGTGAGTTGTGCGATCGCTGGGAGTGCTCCTATCTTGCATGAAAAGAATCGAAGCAGAGACATTTGCACTTTGAGCGGTTACAACAGGAGGGTATGATGGAAAAAGAACCCGCACCGATATCAAAGAAGGTTGAAGAGTTTCTCCAGGTCTTCAAAAAAGGGGAGGAATTTACCCAGGAATTGCTCAAGGAGAACGAGAAACTCCGGTACCGTGTTGCCCAGCTTGAGGAAATCACCAAATTTTCAGATCGCGAAGGCACCTACAAGGTACACTCGCTAGAGGAGCGGATTAAGTTCCTCGAAGAGGAGAACAGAAGCCTCATCGAGCGCTACCGTGTGGTCGAGGAGGAGAACAAGGACTTCGCAAACCGGTACATTGAGGTAGAGGCTGAAAACAACAACTTAGCAAACCTTTATGTTGCGAGCTATCAATTGCACTCCACGCTGGATTTCAACGAGTCCCTGAAGATAATACTTGAGATTGTCATGAATTTGATCGGTGCCGAGGAGTTTTCCATCATGATGCTCGACGAGAAGACGAACGAGCTCACGATCGTAGCCCAGGAAGGCATGGGACCCGAGGCGCGGGCCAGCATTAAGCTGGGAGAGGGGAGCATCGGGGCGGTTGCGCGTTCGGGCGAGTCGTTCTACCGCGAGGGAGACCCCACTGATCTAACCGACGTGGATTATCTCCACCCCTTGGTCGTCATTCCCCTAAAAATCAAGGAGCACGTCATTGGCGTTATTGTCATCTACAAGCTCCTGGTTCAGAAACAGCAGTTTTCTAATGTAGACTATGAACTTTTCTCGATGCTTGCCGGTCATGCAGCCACGGCGCTGTTTTCTTCGAAGCTCTATTCGCAATCCGAGCGCAAACTGACGACGATCCAGAGCTTTCTTGATCTGCTCAAGGAAAAATAAAGGGAGGTTAGATCATGCCCGAGTACAAGTTTCTGGTAGTTGAAGACTCCCCGACGATGCGGCAGTTGATCTCCTTTGCCTTGAAGCGCATTCCGGGCAGCAAGATTGTCGAGGCGAACGATGGCATTGACGCGCTGAAGAAGCTCTCGACCCAGAAATTCGACATCATCCTGACGGACATCAATATGCCTATCATGGATGGCTTGAAGCTCGTTTCGATGGTGCGGAACGATCCGGCGCACAAGACCATCCCGATCGTCATTATTACCACCGAAGGAGCCGAGGAGGACCGCAAGCGGGGACTTGCCCTTGGCGCCAACGCCTACATCCCCAAGCCCATCCAGACTGCGGACCTGTTGAGCGTGGTCAACGGGATCTTGGGAAATAAGTAGCCCCAGCGAGACATGGAAAAACAACGCGAAGGACGTGGGACGATACGGTTTCCCGTCCTTTTTCCTCGTCCAAACCCTGCATAATCCTGCTTACACCCCGGCGAGCTCTTGTCAGCTTGATAATATGGGTTTCCCTTTTTTATCTATGGGGAAATGGCTTGTTCTTATGCCGCCGCTACCTTTTCTCTCAGTTGACCGCATGCCGCCGAGATGTCCCCTCCGCGCGATTCGCGGATGGGCGCGGTGAAGTGGGCGTCTTGCAGGACCTGCTGGAACCGTCGAACCGTTGCATCGTGGGGCCTTTTGAACTCGCTACCAGAAAAAGGATTGAACGGGATAAGGTTTACCTTACACTTGATCCCTCGCAGCAGCTTTGCAAGCCTTTGTGCATCTTCTACAGAATCGTTCACCCCCCCCAACATCACATATTCGAAGGTGATCCGGCGCCTCGGCTCAAGGGGGAATCGTTTGCAGGCAGCCAAGAGCGCCTTGATCGGATAGCGCTTATTCACGGGCATGATTCTATCACGCACCTCATCGGTCGTTGCGTTTAACGACACGGCTAAATTCACCTTCACGCCGGAATGACCCAGCTTCTCTATTTCCGGGACCAGCCCGTTGGTTGAGATTGTCACCCGGCGAGGCGAAAACCCAAGCCCCGTACCGGAAGTAATAAGCTTGACCGCCGAAACGACCTCGTCAAAGTTTGCGAGCGGTTCGCCCATGCCCATGAGCACGATGTTTGTAATGCCCCGCTTTCCCTCTTCCTTCAGAATACGGGATATTTCCAGCACCTGATCAACAATTTCGTATGCCTTGAGGTCTCTCGTAAATCCGCCCTTTCCGGTAAGACAGAACCGGCACGCCTGTCGACAGCCTACTTGGGAAGAGATGCACATCGTCTGACGTTCCTCATCGGGGATAAGAACGCTTTCGACGGTATGGCCGTCCACGAGCTCGAAAAGATATTTTTTCGTGGCGTCATACGATGTTTCCGATCTGATGATCTTTGGGCTTGAAATGTAAAAGCAGGATGCGAGCTGCGCACGTTCTAGCTTAGCGATATTCGTCATATCGTCGAAAGATCTGGCATGGTGCCTGTATATCCACCTGAGGATTTGGTCTGCACGAAATTTTTTCAGCCCCTGATCTACAAGGCGCGCCAAAAGTTCGTCACGGCTCAGAGCTTTGATATTGATTTTTTCTATGATCATTCTTTGGATCCTTCGTTCTTTCCGAATGTAACACTATTATTTTTCAAAAGCAAGGCGGATTCAACCCACCTTCTCGAGATCTCAAGCATCCCGCGGCGGGTGATTGATGATATCTTGCAAAGTGCGGTTTTTCGTAACTACCATTGATTGAACTCATGTCTGCGCATTCCCCCTGCTAGGCGTCTTCGCCAGGAGGGGGTCAAGCAGACAGGGGTAGCTTCTTCCTTTGCACGGTAAATACCTTCCTCCGGGATTTCGTCTCGAGCACGATATGCAGCCTGAGCAAATATACCGAATGTGATAATGATATGTTTGG
>DASPQB010000160.1:0-10878 GCA_035625205.1 Nitrospirota bacterium
GACTATTGGCCTTCAGTTCGTAGCCATATCTATAACGGTGGTAAAGCAAGTCAGAAGTTAGAGGTAAGAGAGCGACAAAACCGGTGAGAACCATGGTTGTGACAAGTAAAGTCCCAACCGTCGCGAGAGCCGCCCGCCAAAATGCAGGAAGTCGTTTGTGCAAGTAAAAAAGAGAATGCCCGTAAATAGTTTCTGAGCCGCGGAGCAGCCTGTTAAAATCGATAGCGGAAATGCCTCCCTGGCCCCTAAACGCCAGCATCGGGTTTGCAATGAAGGCCGCGAGGAATCCCAGGGCGGCACCTGCGAGGATGCCGGTCACGACTGGTAAATTGATGTGATAACCGGAGAGAATCAGCTCCGGAGGAAGACTCATGCCCATCAGCATTGTTGCTGACAGAAGGCCGAGTAATGGTATCTTTTTCTTCATGTCCATGTTCCGAAGCCAAAAGAGGCTGAACCCCATAACAAGTGACATGAGGATAAAACCCAGAACCCGGATCCAGACAGACAGAACATCGTCTGGCATGTGCATTAGAGTCATGGCAATCTTTCCCGATGTTCATCCATACGACGTTCGTTCGAATGAGAGCTTATCTGCGATGACCGCGCCCATCACCCTTGTTTGCTCGTTTAATGAAGATAAAGGTACCATCTCCGCTGACAAAAATGTTCGCAAGCCAGCTGATAGCACTGATCAGCAATGCGCCAAAAAATGCAGCACTGAACGAATCAATGACGAAACCGGGGACAAGGTCTGACACGAGCTTCAGGAGCGCAGCATTGATGACCAGGGTGAACAATCCAAGTGTCAAGAGATTGATCGGTAGGGTGAGAATGAGTACCACCGGTCTTATCACGGCGTTTATAACGCTGAGGATGCCAGCGGCAATTATGCCCATCTGCAGACTCTGTATCCTGATCCCTGGTATCACTGAACCGGCAATAACGAGCGCCAGCAAATTGATGGACCAGCGCAGGAAAAATCCGAACATGAAGCCTCCTCAACTGAAAAAATACTATCATACTTCTCCCTCATTTGCAACCTCGGAACATCTGAAGCAAGCAAAGAAAAGCTCGGATTGGACGCTCATCAGATGATGTCCGCTGCTGGATTCAGCTGAGTTGTTCTGCCAAGAAACCCATTGACTTTACGTTGCTTCTATGCTAAAAAAACTTTCATGATTACACATCAATGATTGTTGAAAGAAAGGCTAGTGCGATAACATGGGAATAGCAAAAAGGGCGCAGGCCATCCAACCTTCTCCCACGTTGGCAATGGCGGCAAAAGCAAAGGCTATGAAAGCTCAGGGAATCGACGTTGTGGATTTTGGAGTAGGCGAACCTGACTTCGATACGCCGGAGAATGTAAAACAGGCTGGTATTAAAGCGATTCAGATGGGCTTCACAAAGTATACTCCAGCCGGAGGTACTGACGAGCTCAAAGATGCGATCATTGATAAATTAAAAAAAGACAACGGTTTACAGTACGAAAAATCTCAGATTCTTGTTTCGTGCGGCGCCAAGCATAGCCTCTATAATATCGCGGAGGCATTGTTCGATCCCGGCGATGAAGTCATCATTCCTTCTCCCTACTGGGTATCCTATCCCGACCAAGTTTTGTTGAAGGATGCCACTCCCGTCATCGTAGAGACGACGGAAGAAGAGGGTTTCAAGATATCGGCGAAGAAGCTCGCCAAGGCCATCACGAACAAAACCAAGGCGCTGGTTTTGAACAGTCCTTCAAACCCGACCGGTCTGGCATATGACAAGAAGGCCCTTGAGGACATCGCTGCGTTGGCCGTTCAGAAAAATATCTACGTGATCTCCGACGAAATCTACGAAAAGCTTATTTATGATGGTTTCACGCATACCAGCATTGCGTCACTCGGACAGGAGATCAAAAGCCGGGCAATCGTCGTGAATGGAGTGTCTAAATCACATGCGATGACCGGCTGGCGCATCGGCTACGCTGCCGGCCCCAAAGACGTGATTACTGCCATGACGAACATCCAGAGTCAGAGCACCTCCAATCCATCGTCTATCTCGCAGAAGGCCGCAGTTGAAGCTCTCCGAGGACCACAGGAGTTTATCCGGACCATGAATGCCGAATTCGCTACAAGACGAACATATATGATTGATCGGCTGAATAAAATGAAGGGGGTGTCATGTCTTATGCCTGTCGGTGCTTTTTACGCTTTCCCACGCGTGTCAGCGCTGTTCGGCAAGAGCCTGAACGGGAAGGTCATCAAGAGCTCGGCTGACTTCGCTGCGCTTCTGCTTGACGAAGCAAAAGTAGCGCTCGTTTCAGGCGATGCTTTTGGCGCTGATGCCTACATCCGGCTTTCCTACGCTACCTCGCGGGAAATCATTGAAAAAGGGTTGGATCGTATTGAAAAGATAATCAATATGCTTAAGTGATTGCAGAGAACAATGCAAACCTTCAACTCTTTCAGCAGGAGGATCCCCCTGTCATGCTCATGAAGATTGTTACCTATATTGTGATCGCACTTCTCATTTTAACGCTCGCCGCTGCCACTGCATTTTATTTCACGTCCTATAAACCGATGATGAATGATTACGCCCGGATGAAAGCGGGCTTACCCGAACTTAACAAGGCAAGTGCGGAGTTGAAAAAAATCAGGGAACAGGAGAAAAAAGAGATGGCATGGCTAAACCCGGCGGTCGATCTCCTGAGTTCGACCTTAAGCGCTGAGATCAAGGCCGGTAAAGCAGAAGTCCTCACGTCAGGCAACCGCCTAATCGTAAACATCGCCGAGGACGCACTATATGTGCCAGGTTCGTACACGTTTTCGAAGGGAAGCCCCGCCCTCCGGACGAAGTTAACCACACTGCTCAAAAAGGATGAATTAAAGAGCAAGGATATGTACATTGGGAACACGACGGAGGCCGTTCCGGTTCAGGGCAGAGGACGAAAGAAAATGCCAGGAAAAGATGCCAGAACGCTGGCTGCAGAGCGGTCAGTGGCGCTTATTAAGGATTTTGAAAATAATGGTGTGGATCAAAATTCATTAATAGCCGCGGCATTCTCTTCAAAAGAACCCGAGTTCGGTGTGAAAATCAAAGCCCACAAGACAACGATTATAATAGAAAATCCCCTTATGGCAACGCCGGTCGCAGCGAAACAAGAGACTGCTCCGTCAACTAAAGCATCTACAACGGGACCAGTTGCTCCGCAAATGCAGCCAAAGATGATCCCGATTCAACGTGCGCAGCCCAAAGCAAATTAAGTCCCGAACAAGGCGATAACCATCCGGAAGGCTCTCTGAGCGGCTGCATCAACGGGCATCGATAGCCGATGATGGTTTAAAAGAAGAGTGTGCTGGCTTCGAAGAGGATGTGAATGAATCCCATGCTTGTGGAAACGCTATTGGCGACCTGCTCGAAAAAAACTGAACGAAATTTACGTTCATTGCCACATTGCCCGGACCAAAGGCTACCTGCCTGTTTCTATGAAAATACTCGAGCAGGTATTCGGCATTATCAAGAAATCTCTCCCCATTAAGCATTTTTCCGCTGATGTCCTTGATGAAAGAAGAGAAAAGCTCGAGCCTATTTGCCAGAGCGGTTTCGCATTACCTCAGTTTGGAGCTAGTGCCCGCAGTATGGTACTCCGAGCAGAACAGTCGGGGATGGCGAACATATAGACCTTCCCAACCTTTTATTTTTTACGCAATGTTTAGTGATTTCATCCAGTATGTCTGAGAAACAAAACGAGACGGTTCCTGCATCCGCATGACACCAACAGTTTATCGTACCACGATAGAAATAATTGACATGGTCAACTAGTCCACAGAGGGGTACGCGGTGGATAATTATGGATTTCATCGCCATTTTTTCACCAACGGGCTACAGTCATTGAAAAATATCTTTTTATTGATAAAAATGAAGCGTGTCTCTTTGTACGATGGACTAATGGCTCTTTACAACCACAGGATAATAAAAGGGAAAACTCCCGCAAAAATCAGATGACAGGGAAGAATGCTAACGCCTCTTTTACTTCAGATGCTTTATATTTATAAATTCAGACAATTGAATCATGTCTTTGGCCCTCAGGGTGGCGATACAATTCTCAATGAATTATTGAATATCGTCATCAATCATGCACGGTGTTATGCTATCGATTCATCATGCCGCTACGGTGGAGATAAGTCACCATCATCATGCCAGGACTTGGGTTGCAGCAGTCAAGGTAGCCAAAAAAGGTTAACGAGGGCCATCAAAGATACAGCATTTTTCATGACGAATATAGAGCAGGACCGCAAAGTTACGATGAGTATCGGCGTGGCGTGGATTGCTGAAAACTGAGATGTCACTTCTGAGACGTTGGGAAAAAAGCGGAGGATGAGCTCTATATCTCAGATATAGGAACAGCAGGTATCGCTCGACCTATATCCCCAGTTAAAATCGTGTTCTGCGTTCTTCCTCAGGCTCTCATAAAAATATCGGTTTATGATGAATGCTTTTGATTGCGTGCTTCTTCATGAAGGTGGTTTGGTTTTTCTAAAACTCGGTCTATGGCCTCTAAAACTGCAGTCTCAACCATTACCCAGGGAGAGCCGATTTCCTTCTGCTCTTCAACGTCGACATAATAATGAGGGGGAAGATAGTTCAAGGCGATGGCAGCAATGTCATCTCTGCAACGCTGGCAGTCGCTCACGTTACTGAACCGTTCTTTTAAGAGCTTATCCAGCACTGCCACAACTCTTTCATAGTTAGCATTTCGCACATTGCACTTCATCATAGCGGCCCCGGCAACATGAATTTTTAATGGGTATATATAGTGCAAAATAAGTACCAATAAAATTTGTTTTAATTTTATTATATTTATCAAATTGTTGCTAGTATTATACTGCAAAAAAATATTATTTCTTTGAGCATTAGCGAGCACATTGAGCGAAAACCACCAGTATCTATAAATTTCAAGATAGCCAGATACTTAAAATCGTGTTCAAGAGAAATACTCTCGCCGTAAATCCTGCCTCATGGCGGCAGAGATATGATATATTGAGGATTTATGGAAAACGCGCATGACAATAGAAAATCAACGCTTTACATAATCGACGGTAACTCCTACATTTACAGGGCATTCTATGCCGTGCGTGGTTTAACCAATTCATCAGGCCTTCCCACGAATGCTATCTTCGGATTTGCTAACATGCTTCTCAAGGTCATTAAGGAAAAATCTCCAGATTTACTTGCGCTCGTATTTGACCCTAAGGGCCCAACCAGAAGACATCTTGAATTTAAAGAGTATAAAGCGCACCGTCCTCCCATGCCCAAGGACCTCGTCCCTCAGATACCGTACATTCACAAGCTAGTCGAGGCCTTCCGTATCCCGGTATTTGTACAAGAAGGACAGGAAGCCGACGATGTCATCGCAACACTGGCGCTCAAAGCAGTGAAAGAAGGGATGGACATTACGATCGTCACCGGGGACAAGGACATCCTTCAACTCGTAGGTCCCCACATAAAAGTTTACGATACGCTGAAAGATAAAATCTATGAACCATCTGATGTGGAAGAGCGGTTCGGTGTGCCGCCTGGCCGCATGATCGAGATCATGGGCCTCATGGGGGATACTGCAGACAATATCCCTGGCGTTCCCGGCATCGGCGAAAAGACAGCACAGGTGCTCATCAAACAATACGGTACGATCGAAAGCGTTCTGGCTCATGCCCTCGAAATCACCAAACCCAAACTCAGGCAGTCCTTGTTGGAATTCTCCCACCTCGCACGACTCAGCCGGGAGCTTGCCCTGCTCCATACGGACGTACCGCTTGACATCAACTACGAGGATCTGAAATTGAAATCGCCGGATAATACCGCGCTGCTCAGGATGCTGAAGGAACTGGAATTCACCACCCTTTTAAAATATGTAACTCAGAAACCGGGAAAAGAAGCAGAATACGAAACTGTCCTCGAAGAGGCTAAACTGCATGATATGGTAAAGATTCTCTCTTCCGCGGAAGAATTCTGCTTCGATACAGAAACAACGTCGATCGACCCCATGCGGGCTGAACTGGTCGGCATCTCGTTTGCCTTGAACCCCTATCATGCCTACTACCTTCCCCTCGGTCATGTTTATCCTGGAGTTCAGCGGCAAATTGCTCTTGAACGTGCGCTTCCAGTGCTTAAACCGCTCATGGAAGATCCCGGGATCAAAAAGATCGGCCAGAACATCAAGTATGACCTGCTCGTACTTGGCCATTACGGCATTGTGGTAAAAGGCATTGCGTTCGATACCATGATCGCATCGTATCTTTTGAACCCGGGGAAAGCCTCACATGGCCTCGATGCGATCGCCCTCGAGTATCTGAACTATAAAACCCTTACCTATGCCGAAGTGACCGGCTCGGGGAAAAAGCAAATCGGTTTTTCTGCAGTCGATATCATGACCGCGACCAGGTATTCCGGTGAAGATGCGGACATTACGCTGCGTCTTAAGCATACACTGGCCCCCCTGCTCCTGGAGCACAACCTCGAAAAGTTGTTTCGGGATCTTGAAATGCCGCTCATGGAAGTCCTCGCGGATATGGAACGCATCGGCGTCAAGATTGATGCCGCTTTTCTAAAAGATATGTCCGTCAGACTCGGGAATGAAATCGTCCAAATTGAAAAAACCATTTATGAGCTGGCAGGGGCGGAATTCAACATTAATTCACCCAAACAGCTTGCCGATATCCTGTTTGGAAAACTGCAGCTAACACCGCTGAAAAAAACAAAAACAGGTTTTTCAACAAACGTTGATGTTCTTGAGGAGCTGGCCAGTGTCCACCCGCTGCCTGCCGAAATTCTAAAATACCGCACTCTTGCCAAGCTCAAATCAACATATGTCGATGCGCTGCCCGCACTGATTAACCCGAATACAGGCAGGCTCCATACATCGCTTAATCAGACCGTAACTGCCACAGGCCGGTTATCCAGCAGCGACCCAAACCTTCAGAACATTCCTATTCGAACGGCGGTAGGACGGGAAATCAGGCGGGCTTTCATTGCTGAACGAGGATCCAGCCTGCTCTCAGCAGACTATTCGCAGATCGAGCTTCGCATCCTTGCCCATATGAGTAGAGACCAGGGACTGATCAATACGTTCCAAGCAGACGAAGACGTCCATACGCGCACCGCATCCGAGATCTTCGGCCTCCCACCAGATGAAATCACCCCTGAGATGCGGCGCAAAGCAAAGGCCGTTAATTTCGGGATCATTTACGGAATATCCGCTTTCGGACTTGCCCAGGACATCGGGGTTTCAAATGTCGAAGCTAAGCGATATATTGACAGTTACTTTGCACGCTATCCACAGGTGCGTGAATTCATCAACCAGACAATAGAGACGGCAAAGACAAAAGGTTACATCATTACCCTGTTCGGAAGACGGAGGTTCATCCCGGAACTATCGTCATCAGTAGTCGCGGTCCGCAACTTTGGTGAACGTATGGCCGTTAACACGCCGATTCAGGGCACGGCGGCGGACCTCATCAAATTGGCCATGATCAATGTCCAACGGCGCCTTGCGCGTGAGAAACTCTCTTCAAAGATGATTCTGCAGGTCCATGACGAACTGGTCTTTGAAGTCCCTGATCATGAAATTAATACCATGAAGGAATTGGTGAGGGAAGAAATGGAAGGAGTTATCAAACTGACAATCCCTATCAAAGTTGATATAGGGATCGGGAAAAACTGGGATGAGGCGCATTAATTAATTATGTTATGTGGCATGTCATTCGTGAACGATGGCCATCATGCATTCAGCAAGAAAGTAACCGTTTACGAATTTCTCCCGTTCTAGGAAGTGGCTTTCCCACGATGAATTTCAATTAACGGGTTACCCCTTCAACACCTATCCAACCTTTTCTTACTACATTGATCCACAATATCGGTTATCGCCATTTATCATTTCTTGCCAGAAACGCAAACCGGTAGCTGATATCCGCGCAGGTGCCCTGATCAATCCCATTCGCCGACAAGTGAGAAATGACTGTCTCGAGGATTATATTCGGGATAAGTACGGGAAACTCTAATCCAGAATACAGTAGTTTCCACAACGAGAGATCGGCATGTCCCGCGGTGCTAAATCAACGGTTGCAGTGAATTGCCGACACAGAGCTGCGAGCACCAAAAACCGCTTGAGCCTTACACCAATCAGATTCTTAATCTGACCTCCTCCTGGATTTTCCGACTCATCCTCGAAGATGCATTGACAGGTATCATGAAGAGGTTTTATAAAATGGTGATACCGATAATGCTGTCCCGCGCTTCCAACCAGGAGAAAATGAAGGAAAGACAGCTTCACTGTGTATAGCGCAGCGATCACGATAAGTTCATGATCGATATTACGATGATGATTCTCTTCGCCAAATATTCATGGAACTTATCGCATGAAACGCGAGAAAATCGCCGAAACAGGAAACTAAAATGGGACCAGGCAGGAGGCCGCTATTTCATATGGCAGCCACGAACATAGTTCGGATCGTTCAAACCGTCATTCTTCATTCCCGGATATATCTACGGCATGGTTTACGATTGCAACACCGTTAATAAGGTCTCTCTTATTTTCCCCAGCCGTTCAGGATCATCAATTTTTCTGCGCAGAAGGTCGGTGACATAAAAAGAATCCATGGCCCGTGAACCTTCGGTCACAATCTTTGCTGATGCTATGTCCAGATTGAGGTCATAGAGTGCCTTCGTCACGGTATAGAGAAACCCTACGCGGTCGCGGGCCGAGATGTCAATAATCGTAAAGGCTTCCGAGGTGTCATTGTCGAACTCCACTTCAGGTGTGATCGTTGTCGTCAGCCGCGGAATGGTCACGTAAGGACTCGTTTCAGGCGGCCGTGCTTTGTTCGTAAGCGCACTTCGAAGATCTTCCTGAACACTCTTCCAGGCGTCTTCATACTCGTAGATTTTGCCGGCCGGATCAGTGATCTGGAAAGTATCGATCATAACGCCACTTTTCGAAGTATAAACCTGCGCCCGGAGAATATTCAGGTTTTTGGAAGCGATCGTGCCCGCGGTCCGATAAAACATGCCATAAGCGTCGTAGGCGCAGACGGTCAGTTCCGTGTATCCTTTTTCGGGATAATGTCGGTGCTGGATGATAAGTTGTTCCTGGGGAAGCCGCAACATCATCCCCACGTGGTCCAATATTTTATTGAGCGACGTAGTAAGGATATATTGGTCCGACATGACCGACAAAAAATGTGCGACCGTATCAGAAGGATATCTTCCCTGTGCCGCTTCTTTGATCTTTGCGATCAGTGACTCCAAACGCACCCTGTCTTCTTCTCCGGCAAGCATCTTTTTACCGAGGTAGTTCAGCGTCTTTACGTACAGATCCTGGAGAAGCACCGCTTTCCATTGTGACCAGGCATCGGGGTTGACCGACGAGATGTCGGCGTACGTAAGGAGATACAGCATGGCGAGGTTTTGCCGGTCGCGGACCAGGCTTGAGAAACCGGCAATCACTTTCCTGTCCGAGAGTTCACGTCGTTGCGATAGAGAAGCCATGACGAGGTGGTTTTTTATAAGGAAAAGTATCCGTTCACGGTCTTCTCCCGTTACTCCCAAGCGATCGAGAACAACTTGGGCTATTTCTGTTCCCTTCAGCTCGTGATCCTCACGGTATGCCTTGCCCAGGTCATGAAGTAACACGGCAAGGATAAGGACCCACTTCTTATGCAGCTCCTTCAAGGCATCGGAGAACGTTAACGGTCCAGAATGTTTGGCGTTCCACAGGTCCTGCAGTTTTTTAATTGCCAGCAGAATATGCTCGTCAACCGTATACATGTGGTAGTAGTCATGCCGGGCAAGGGCCTGAATAGCGCGAAATTCCGGGAGATAGCGGCTGAGGAACCGAAGCTCTTTCATCAGGTTGAGCGTCTCCGATAACCCGTCGAGATTGTCCAGGATAGAAAGGAAAATTTGCGCTGCAACGAGAGACGTCCTGACCTTGTCATCAATCTTGCATTTGCTGATCATCTCGCGTAATTGTTCAGAGAACGACGCATGGTGTGACTGCGCCAGTTTAAAGGCCGTCAGAACGAGTGTGAAGTCGCGGGAAGACGCATTATCTGAAGCAAGGAAGAGAGTCCTGCCGACGAGGGAAAATGCACCTAGAGAAGTCCTTCGATAGTACCAGCGACGAACTGTCCTCGGGAGCACGGCATTGACAATGATATTCGAAAACTCTCGTATGGTGCGTGCATGGATAAAATAGGCCTTCATAAACCGCTCGACAGCGTAAAGGTGGGCGGAATCGCGATATCGAAAGTCCAGAGCTGCCTTTTCCTGGAGGTCGAACGTCATATGATCATTCTTACGGAGGGACAGGTAATGGAGCTCGTTTCGGAGTCTCCAGAAAAAATTCCGGGACCGAAGGAAAACCGCATACTGCCCTTCGGTGATCACGCCCAGGGACACGAGTTCTCCGAGCGAATTAATCCGGAAATGGACAAACGCTATCCATAATGCCGTATGGAAATCGCGCAAACCGCCTTCGCCTTCCTTGATGTTCGGTTCACGCAGGTAGATGGAGCCTCCGTACTTTCTGCGCGTCGCGTTTCGTTCAACGATCTTTTCCTTGATGAACGCCGAGGACTTCCAGTAGAAAACATCGCTCTGCATAGATTGCAGAAAGGCCGCATACAGGTCCCGATCACCGCCAAGAAAGCGAGACTCAAGCAGCGATGTCCGGATTTTTATGTCCTGCCGGGCGAGCGACACACACTCCTTTACCGTCCGGACGCTATAGCCTATATCCAGTCCTGCATCCCAAAGCACGTAGAGCATGTCAGGTGCGTGGTTTCGGTCATCTTCATCCCTGCAGAGAAAAAGGATATCGATGTCGGAATAGGGATT
>DASPQB010000161.1:0-25478 GCA_035625205.1 Nitrospirota bacterium
ATGTCTATTCGAAGAGCGAGGCCATAGCGCTAGATGGAACGACATATAATAGGTGGTAATGCACAATTCGGTTCCGATGACTAAGCCATGGCAGCGAGGGGCGTAAAATAGATATGGTTAAATGGCCACGATTGAAGACAGATCGGGGTACTGACAGCCCGCGACGTTGGTGGACGGGATTTGATATTAAGGCGCGGAATTTCGCAGCCCTCTTGCGGAATAGTAATGGCTTCACTCTTTTAGAACTGATGATCGTTCTCGCCATCATGGGAGTGCTCGTCTCCATTGCGACGCCCAACCTCAAGATATCAATAGTCCGTGCCCGGGAAGCCGTACTCCGGGAAGACCTGTTCCAGATCCGCGAGGCCATTGATCAGTATTATGCAGACAACGATAAATATCCTCCTACCCTGCAGGACTTGATCAACCAGCAGGAAAAAACGAAGAGCTATTTAAGGGACATTCCCAAAGACCCCTTTACCGGAGCCAGTGATTGGATCACAGTAGCGGCTGAGGGCGAGGAAGGTGGCGTGTTCGACGCACATAGTGCCAGTCCGTTGATTGCAATAGACGGCACAACCTACAATTCCTGGTAATTTTAAAGACCTTTTGGTTTCACTCTTGAAAAGCGTAAAGGGTTCTGATTTTCCCTCCTTCAATTCTATAACCAAATCCTTTGTAATGCCGAAAGCCGCTGGATTTACAAAAACTGAAACCAAGGATATCGTAGCCATTTGCATATGCTCGTCGGTAGCACGGAAAGGCATTGGTTCAGGTTTCTAGAAACCTGGCCTTTTAGCACGGGGGAGGTTCAGGAGACCCTCGTTCCGTGGTCATTCCGAAAAAAAGCTTGCAACCTCACCGTAAAATCAGTAATATTACAAACGTGATAAAAATAAGGGATTTTGTAAGAAAATATTTTATCACCGGCTTGCTTGTCATCTTGCCGGTGTGGGCTACGTACTACGTTTTATCGGCACTCCTTAGTGTGATTGACGGCATTTTGGGCGATCTCCCTGCGCATTTTCTGGGACATCGGATCCCGGGGATGGGAATCATCACGCTCTTCTTCTTCATTCTGCTCATCGGTATTCTGTTTGCGAACTATCTGGGAAGCAGGATCGTCAAGGTAAGCGATGAATTGCTGCATAAAGTGCCACTTGTTCGGGGTGTCTATTTCACCGTAAAACAGGTCATGGAGACCTTCTCCATGAAACACCAGTTCCATGGAGTGGCTCTCGTCGAGTATCCGCGCAAAGGTTGCTATAGCATGGGGTTTATGACCGGCGAGGTTCGGGGAAATGCTCTTGGCCTCCCGGGCAGGCTCATAACTGTGTTTGTCCCAACCACGCCGAATCCTACGGCTGGTTTTTTGCTTATCCTTCCCGAAGCAGAAGTCACGCGGGTCGATTTGACGGTCGAAGAAGGTATGAAATTCATCATATCGCTCGGGTTAGTCCCCATGAACGAGCTTCAGGCCAGCAAACTAAAGCATAACGTACAGGAGGTGCGGTGAGTGAATCCGACGATAGTAATTCTTGCCGCTGGTCTCGGAACGCGCATGAAATCCGGACTGGCGAAAGCACTTCATTCGCTCGCGGGATTGCCGCTGATCCAGCATGTGCTGAATGCAGCATCGGGAATTGCCCCGGAAAAGATCGTTCTGGTGCTTGGACATCAGGCGGACAAGGTGAAGAGCGCACTCGGTGATTCTCGGGTCATGATTGTGATACAGGCTGAACAGCTCGGGACAGGCCATGCGGTGCAACAAGCGGCAGACGCCATCGCAGCCGGTTCTGGTCCCGTCATGATCCTGTGTGCCGATACTCCGCTTCTGACGAGCGGAACGCTCAAAGACGTCATTGCTCTCCACGCAAAATCGCGTGCTGCGGTAACGCTCCTGACCTTTCGGACGGAAAATCCGTTTGGATACGGTAGGGTTGTGCGCGGGAAGAGCGGCGTCCTTCGCGTCGTGGAAGAAAAGGACGCCACAGCGGCGCAGAAAAAGATCGAGGAAGTAAACGCAGGAATCTACTGCTACGATCCTGCATTCCTGCTCTCCGCTCTCGCCTCGGTGAAAAAGAATAACGCCCAGGGAGAGTACTATCTCACTGACACGATTGAACTTGCACGGAAAAAGAAACGAACCGTGGCAGCGCTGCTGTGCGGCGATTCGGACGAAGTCATGGGGGTAAATTCACGATACGACTTGAGCCGAGCCGAGGCAATCATTCGGCGAAGGACCAACCGGCGGTGGATGAGTGAAGGGGTGACTATGATCGACCCCGATACTGTTTTTATTGGGAATGAAGTGTCGATCGGCCGTGATGTCACGCTATATCCAAATGTGAGAATAGAGGGCAGAACGAAGATCGGCGACGCCTGTACGATCTACCCCGGTACGCGGATAATCGACAGCGTAATTGCCAGCAATGTTACGATAAAAGACTCCTCGCTCATAGAAGAAAGTGATGTCGCTTCCGGTGCGGCAATCGGTCCTTTCGCGCATTTGCGCCCGGGTGCCACGATCGGTGATGGAGCGCATATCGGGAACTTTGTCGAAGTGAAAAAATCCGTAATAGGCAAAAGGAGCAAGGCGAACCACCTCGCCTATATCGGCGATGCAACTATCGGCATGGATGTAAACGTCGGTGCAGGTGTCATAACCTGCAACTATGATGGATACGAGAAGCATCGGACGGTCATCGAGGATAACGTATTTGTAGGCAGCGACACGCAGTTTGTCGCACCGGTGAAGATCGGGGAGGGTGCGATCATCGCTGCAGGGACAACAATTACACGGGATGTCCCTTCCGGCGCACTCGCCATAAGTCGCATGCCGCAGGAAATTCGCGAGGGCTTTGCAGAACGCAGAAAAAAAATGAAGCAAAAGACCAAATAATCCGTCTTACTGTGGAGCATTTCGAACATGTGTGGAATTATTGGATACATCGGGAAAGAACCTGCTGTCCCGATACTGATTGAGGGGCTTAAGAAGCTAGAATACCGCGGCTACGATTCGGCTGGCATAGCGGTACTCGAGAACGGACAATTTATCGTCCGCAGGGCCGTCGGAAAGCTCAAGAACCTCGAGGCGGTGCTTCATAGCGAGACGTTGACTGGCAGAATTGGCGTAGGGCATGTCCGCTGGGCTACGCACGGGAGGCCGTCGGAAGAAAACGCCCACCCCCACCGTGCCGGCAAAATCGTAGTGGTCCATAACGGCATTATCGAAAATTATACTGCGCTCAAGAAAGACCTGGAGAACAGAGGTTGCGTGTTCCGGTCCGAGACGGACACTGAGGTAATCGCCCACCTTATAGACCGTATCGCAGAGACGGGCATGCCACTCGAAGATGCGGTACGCGAAGCGGCGCGGCTTCTGGAGGGCGCCTACGCTATTGCTGTCATCGATGAGCGAAATCCCGACGTCCTTGTGGGCGCACGCAAGGGAAGTCCGCTTGTTGTAGGTCTTGGTCAGGGCGAGTTCTTTGTTGCTTCTGATATTCCTGCAATTCTGCATCGGACACGCGATGTCCTGTTCCTGAACGATGATGAAATGGCGATCCTCTCTCCCGAAGGCGTGCGCGTCACCGACCTCAAGGGCGTTGAACTTTCCCGGGAAGTCACACAGGTCATGTGGAACCCGGTTATGGCAGAGAAGGGCGGCTACCGCCACTTTATGCTTAAAGAAATCTACGAGCAACCCCGCGCAATCATGGACACAATCCGGGGCAGGTTTTCCCAGGACACGGGTGCCATCCACCTCGAAGAGATTGGTTCAGCCTATGAGCGGCTCAACTCGACCAAAAAGATATTCATTGTTGCCTGCGGCACATCGTGGCACGCTGGACTTGTGGGCAAGTACATGTTCGAGGAACTGGCCTCCATAACGACGGAGGTTGATATTGCCTCGGAGTTCCGATATCGCAATCCGCTCGTCACCAAGGATGACCTATTCATCGCTATCACTCAGTCCGGGGAGACTGCAGACACGCTGGCTGCCATGCGTGAGGCAAGAAAGCGAGGAGCCACAGTTATCGCGGTATGCAATGTTGTTGGTTCGACAGCTAGCCGCGAGGCTGACGGCGTAATCTATACTCATGCCGGCCCTGAAATAGGGGTGGCTTCGACGAAAGCATTTACCGCCCAGCTCACGGCACTTTATCTTTTTGGACTTTTCTTCGGTAGCATGCGCGGTACGCTTGCCCCCGAAGCAGTGAAAGTACGGCTTGCCGACCTCGTGCATATCCCTACGCTCGTCGAGCGCTGCCTGGAGACGAATGAACAGGTTGAGCAAGTAGCAAAACGATATTTCAAGGCAAACGACTTCCTCTATCTCGGCAGGGGGCCGAATTTTCCCGTAGCGCTCGAAGGCGCGCTCAAGCTGAAGGAAATATCCTATATTCACGCCGAGGGATATCCTGCAGGCGAGATGAAGCATGGGCCGATTGCACTCATCGACGAAAACATGCCTGTCCTGGTTCTCGCAGGGAAAAACGACGTTTACGAAAAGATTCTGGCGAATATAGAAGAGGTTAAGGCACGCGGCGGGGTTGTGATCGCCATTGCGACGGAAAGCGATACGGAGATCGCAAAACGGGTCACCCATGCTATTTCCATCCCGGCTACGAACCAGTTACTTATGCCGATCCTCATGGCCATTCCGCTTCAACTCCTGGCATACCACATCGCAGTGCTGCTCGGCGCGGACGTTGATCAGCCGAGGAATTTGGCGAAAAGCGTGACCGTGGAGTAAGGCACGCGTGGATTGTAATGGCCAATGCGGAATTTGGACCGGACGGACGGTGTCTATTCCGCTCTTAGAATCCCGTATTACAATTATTTTATGGACTATCTTGAAAATCTCAACCCGCCGCAGCGCGAGGCAGTATTGTTCGGCGATGGGCCGCTTCTGATTCTGGCAGGTGCGGGCAGCGGCAAAACACGAGTCATCACTTGCAGAATTGCTCACTTGATTCGTGAACGAAACGTTGACCCCAGCAATATTCTCGCTGTAACCTTTACGAATAAGGCAGCGAATGAGATGCGAGAACGGGTTGAACGGATGATTGATGTTCCGCTCAACAGGCTTTGGATCAGCACGTTCCACTCCGCCTGCGTCCGGATACTTCGGCAATATGCCGACCGATTGGGATACACGCGGTCTTTCATCATCTACGACGAGACCGACCGTTCTTCGCTCATCAAGGCGTGCATGGCGGACTTGCGGATAGACGGCGAGCAATATCAGCCTCGGGCAATTAGTGCGCGGATAAGCACGCTGAAGAATAATCTTATTAATGCGGAGCAGTACACAAAGACAAGCAGCCTTTTCGGATTTGAGGAAGCCGTCGCACGCGCGTATCTGCTTTACCAGGAAAAACTCAAAGAATCGAACGGCCTCGATTTCGATGACCTGCTTATGCTTACGGTAAAGCTGTTCGAGCAGCATCAGGATGTTCTCGCATATTATCAGGGTGTGTTTCACCATATCCTGATCGATGAGTACCAGGATACGAACCATGCCCAATACCGCCTCGTTCGGCTCTTGACGGCACAGAATAAGAACCTCTGCGTCGTAGGCGACGATGACCAGAGCATATATCGTTTTCGCGGGGCAGACATCTCGAACATCCTGAACTTCGAGAAGGATTATCCCGCGGCCAAGGAGATCAAGCTTGAACAGAACTACCGCTCGACACAAAATATTCTCGGCGCTGCAGGGGCGGTTGTGGCGCGAAACCTCGGCAGGAAACCGAAGGAGCTCTGGACACAAAAACGAGGTGGTGATAAGATACTTTGCTACAGGGCATTTGACGAGAAGGACGAAGCGCGCTACATTTGCCGGACCATTCAACAGGAAGTTGATGAAGGCAGGAGCCTACGACAGATCGCGGTATTGTACCGCACGAACGCCCAGTCGCGTGCCCTGGAAGACGCCCTCAGGAGTCATGGCGTCCCCTACCGCATTTTCGGCGGTCTGCGATTTTATGACCGCAAGGAGATTAAGGACATCATTGCGTACCTGCGGGTGCTTCAGAATCCTGCGGACACTGTCAGCCTCCGCAGGATCATTAATGTACCCTCGCGGGGCATCGGCGATACGACGATAAATAAATTGGAGCGAAAGGCAGCGCAAACTGGCACCGTGCTTTACCAGACCGTGATAGATGCAGACGCGACCGATCTCACTACGTCTACGAAAAAGAAGCTTCAGGACTTCACAGGCATGATGGAACGGATGCGGTCTAATCTCGGGACGATAACAGTTACAGACCTCGTGCGCAGAGTGATCCATGAAAGTGGCTATGGCGCAGCGCTCGATCAGGATAAAACCGTTGAGTCGAGGATCAGGTTAGAAAACCTGAATGAACTTATGACCGCTACCGAGGACTTTCAGGAGCAGAACCGCGAAGCATCGCTTGCATCGTTCCTGGACCAGGTCGCGCTTATCACCGACCTGGAGCAACAAACAGCTGCGGAAAGCGCTCGCGGGCAAACAGACTCCATAACACTCATGACATTGCATAATGCCAAGGGCCTTGAATTCTCCGTTGTGTTTCTTGCCGGCATGGAGGAAGGGCTCTTTCCTCATTCACGGTCTGTGGACAGTGAAGAAGAGCTTGAGGAAGAGCGACGACTCTGTTATGTGGGGATAACACGCGCGAAGGAACGTCTTGTTCTCACCCATGCCTCGGAACGCAGACTTTACGGCTATCAGCAGTCCAATATGATGTCTCGCTTTATTCAAGAGATACCGCGGGAGGCCATGGATTTTACGGGAACTGATTCAACTGCTTCGTACTCATTTCGTGACCGAGTGCTGCCGGAAAATGTTGCTCTCGACTCGATGCGAAATGAAACAAAAGAAAAGCAAGCACTTGCTCCTCAGACCGCAAAATCCGGTATTGGAGGCCGATACTATAGGGGCGCGGTGGTACGGCACGCCAAGTTTGGTCTCGGTACGGTGCAGAGATCCGAGGGAACGGGAGATGATCTCAAAATCAGCGTAAGTTTCCCAGGCTACGGCATGAAGACGCTGGCAGTGAAATACGCTAATCTGGAAGTGATATAGATGATGGACAGCAGGTGGTTTGGCTCAGACAGGGAGATATGAGGAAATGAAGATTACGAAACAGGAAGTCGAATACGTGGCAAAGCTTTCGAGGCTGGAGCTGTCGGAGCAGGATAAGGAAAAGCTTACGGCACAGCTTTCGAACATTCTCACCTATGTTGAGAAAATGAACGAATTGAATACGAAGGGTGTTGAACCGACATCCCATATACTGGAAATTACCAATGTTATGCGCGATGATGTTTCAGCTGAGAGTCTTCCGCAAGAGAAGGCGATTGGAAATGCGCCGGATAAGGCGTTTGGGCACTACAAGGTGCCGAAGATCATCGAGTAATTTCAAATTGCGGTCTGTGTTAAAGATTAAAGTTTGGTACATTGAGGTAAACACATGTTCAGACTGATGCTCCGATCAAAAATCCACCGGGCCACTGTGACGGATTCAAATCTCGAATATGAGGGAAGCCTGACAGTCGATCCGCTTCTTCTTGAGGCTGCGAGCATTCTGCCCTACGAACAGGTCAGCGTCTCTAACTTGAATAACGGTGAGCGATTCGAAACCTATGTGATACCCGGCAAACGCGGAGCCGGAGAAATGGTGCTGAACGGACCTACTGCCCGAAAAGGGTTAAAAGGAGATAAAGTTATCGTCTTCTGCTACGAGTATTTTAATGAAGAGGAGCTCAAAACCTTTAAACCCAAGATCGTTCTTGTGGATGCAAACAATAGGTTCCTAGAGTGATGGAGAATGCCAACCTCGCCTTATTTCGGCCCTTTCCCTAGAGGAAAGCATATCGTGTGAGCCGAAGAATTGGCGATAAGGAGTAATCGTGATGGAATTTTACAGTCTTACGATTCATGAACTGCATGACAAATTAATAAAAGGCGAGACCACGTCAGAGGAGATTACTGAATCAGTTCTGGGCAGGATCAGGGCCGTGGATGACAAGGTCAAGGCCTACATTACGATTACGGAAGATATTGCACGCGTGCAGGCCCAAGAAGCAGATAAGCGTATCAAGGCGGGAGACACCTCGTCACCTGTTCTCGGCATTCCACTCGCGGTCAAAGACAATATGTGCACGGATGGCATCAGGACGACCTGCGCCTCGAAGATGCTTCGTAATTTCGTGCCGCCGTACGATGCAACTGTTGTCCAGATCCTTAAAGGCGCAGGTTACGTGCTCTGCGGCAAGCCGAACATGGATGAATTTGCCATGGGGTCCTCAACGGAGAACTCGGGGTTCTTCATCACGAAAAATCCCTGGGATCTCGAACGGATCCCCGGAGGATCGAGTGGCGGTTCTGCTGCAGCGGTCGCTGCGGGAGAATGCATCGGCTCACTCGGCTCGGACACGGGCGGCTCGATCCGCCAACCCGCATCATGTTGCGGTGTTGTCGGTCTCAAACCTACTTACGGTAGAGTCTCCCGCTATGGGCTCGTAGCATACGCTTCATCATTAGATCAAATCGGCACGATCACTAAGGATGTAACAGACGCTGCCCTTCTTTTGAACGTGATTTCCGGCCACGATGTCAAGGACTCAACGTCAGCGAATATCCCGTCCCCTGATTTTACCAAGGCGCTCAGAAAAGATGTCGAAGGGATGACGATTGGCCTGCCAAAAGAGTACTTCATCGAAGGTATGGATCCTGAGGTGGAGAAGTCGATCAAAGGTGCAGTAAAAACGCTAGAAGGGCTTGGTGCAAAGGTGGTGGAAGTCTCGCTTCCCCACACAGACTATGCAGTGGCGACTTACTACATTCTCGCTACTTCCGAGGCAAGCTCAAATTTGGCGCGCTACGATGGCGTAAAATATGGGTTCCGCACCCAAGCGCCTAAGGACCTGATGGACATGTACATGAAGACACGCGATCAGGGATTCGGTGCCGAGGTAAAGCGAAGGATCATGCTCGGTACCTATGCGCTTTCTGCGGGGTACTATGATGCCTATTACAAAAAGAGTCAACAGGTCCGGACCTTGATCAAAAGAGATTTCGATGAGGCCTTCAAAACTGTTGACATAATCGCTACACCCACGGCACCCACGGCGGCATTCAAGATCGGAGAGAAATCATCTGACCCGCTCCAGATGTACCTGTCCGACATATTTACGATCAGCGTGAATCTCGCCGGGATTCCCGGGATCTCGATCCCCTGCGGATTCACGTCGGGAAATATGCCCATCGGGCTCCAGCTTCTGGGTAAACACTTTAATGAGGAATCCATTCTTCACGCTGCTTTTGCATATGAGCAAACAACGGAATGGCACAAGAGAAGACCGAAGTTGTAGATTGTGAAAATACTATCTCGAAGACGCCAACACTTTAGTAAAACGAGATCGATTATTAGTGCTTTTTGCGTATTCACGGTTGATGGTTTTTCGGAGGCTTTTCAATATGAAATACGAGACAGTCATCGGGCTTGAAGTGCATGCTCAACTCCAAACTAAAACCAAAATATTCTGCGGCTGCGAGACGCGGTTCGGGGAAGAGGCTAACACACGGACCTGTCCAGTTTGTATTGGCATGCCGGGAGTACTGCCCGTGTTGAACAAAAAGGCCCTGGAGTACATCGTTAAGACCGGGCTTGCCACAAATTGTACCATCAGCCCCTATAGCAGGTTTGCCCGTAAGAATTATTTTTATCCCGACTTACCCAAAGGTTACCAGATATCTCAATATGAACTTCCTGTGTGCGAACATGGGTCTGTGGAAATTATTGTCGACGGGAAGCTTAAGCGCATCGGTATCACACGCATCCATCTTGAAGAGGATGCAGGCAAGAACCTGCATCAGACCGAGAGCGGCGCAAGCCTTGTGGACCTGAATAGAGCAGGTACGCCTCTCATGGAGATCGTGTCCGAGCCGGACATCCGTACGGCGGAAGAGGCGACGGAGTATCTCAAAAAATTGCGGTCCATCTTGCGTTACATTGAGGTATCCGACGCTGACATGGAGAAGGGGAACTTTCGGTGCGATGCGAATATTTCGATTCGGCCTGCAGGAACCAAGGAGCTCGGGACGAGGACGGAAATCAAGAATGTCAACTCCTTCAAGTTCGTCCAGAAGGCACTTGAGTATGAAATCAAGCGACAGGCGCAAATCCTCGATGAAGGCGGCAGGATCGTTCAGGAAACGCGTCTCTTCGACTCCGCGAAAGGTGTTACCTTCTCGATGCGCCAGAAAGAGGAAGCACACGACTACCGATATTTCCCCGAGCCCGATCTTGTGCCAATTGTCGTTTCTAAGGCAACCGTCGTGAAAATCGCAGCTACCATACCTGAACTCCCGGACGTCAAGCGCACTCGGTTTGTGAAGGAATACGGCATCCCTGAATACGATGCGGATATGCTGACCCAGAGCAGGGCCACGGCCGATTACTTTGAAGAAGCGGTCAAGTTTTCAAACCAGCCCAAAGCAGTCTCTAATTGGATGATGGGCGAGCTTATGCGTCTACTTAAAGCAGACGGCAAGGAAATCGAATCATGCCCTGTCAAGCCGGACAAGCTTGCAGGGATGATCAAGATGATCAACGACGGCGTTATCAGCATCAAGATCGCCAAAACTGTCTTCGAGGAGATGTATGTGTCTGGTAAGGACGCAGGCACGGTCGTACAAGAGAAGGGCCTTGTCCAAGTCTCGGACATGGATGCTATCGACCAGATAATTGCTAATGTGATCAGGGCTAACCCGGGCCAGGCAGCAGATTATAAGGCTGGGAAAGAAAAGCTTTTCGGGTTCTTCGTCGGACAGGTGATGAAGATGAGCAAGGGCAAGGCGAACCCTGACCTGGTAAACCAGCTGTTGAAGAAAAAGCTGTCAGAGTGAAACACTAATAATTTACTCATTGTCCTTTAAGGGGGAATTTCAAATGCTTGAACAAATACGAAAACATATGGGATGGATGATGTGGGTCATTGTCGGCCTCGTCACGGTGACCTTTCTTTTTTTCGGAATCTATCCATCCAACGTGGGCGGCACCAGGGTGGCTAAGGTCGGCGATACGGTGATCACCGCAGATGAAGTGAACCGGGCCTACCGAAATTTGTATGACAACTATAAAGAGTTGTTAAAAGATAAGTTCAACGATTCCTTCGCGAAAAGTCTTAAATCCCAGGCGCTTCAAGAGTTGATTGTGAACCGGCTTTTGATCTCGGAAGCAGGGCGACTTGGACTGGAGGTGAGCGATGAAGAGCTCCAAGCCTCTATTATCAAAATGCCTGCTTTTTCCGTAAATGGAAAGTTTGACAAGAGAATTTATGACCGGATGCTCGACCGCGTCAATATGTCGCCCGCAGCCTTTGAAACGAGTCAGCGCGAAATGCTTCTGCGACAGAAAATGGAGCATTTGATACGAGATGGGGTTTCGGTATCGGAAGCCGAACTGGTTGCTGCCTATAAACAACAATATCCAAAGGCAAAACAAGGTGATTTTGAAAAGAGCCGTGACAGTTTCACTCAGACTTACGTTGCGGAAAAACAACGTGATGCGCTTACTGCGGCACTAAGAGATATAGAGAAAAAAATACCAGTGTTGATTGACGAAAAATCAGTCTCACAGCTGTAAAGTTAACTTACATCTTAACACTCATCGCTTAAGTCAGGGTTAGCTGCCCAATACGGAAGCGTATGCTCACGCCGGATACGAGGAAGGATTGACAATTCCTGATGCCGTCGAGAAGATCAAAAGCTTATGAAGACTCCTGCCTTTTGTCAGGGGTCCCGACAATCGAAGATATAATTCCCCTTTATACAGGTTAATGAAGCTCAATGTATTTTTCGGCGTTCCTTCTTTATTTCTAAGCATAATTTTGCCGGTATGTAGGGAGTACTTCTCAAGTGGACGTAGAAGCGCGCCAGAATTCCATAACCATAGCAAAGTCAAGCGGTATTGGCAGGATGGCCGTGCATCCAAGAGAAATCAGTGCCTAGGTAGTTGCCGGGTTGTAGCTTGTCATGAATACAACGAGCAGTATGTTTTGACCGAGGAGTTGGCACTTAAAAAGCGTGAAAAAGATTAAAGTTCGTCAGCTGCAGAGTCACCATCGTAGAGCATCATAGCGAATGGCATGCTCTGAGCGAGGCCAATTTTTCTTTTTGTATTTTTTGCGATAACAGGGAATGCGTGACGCGGTTCAAGAAAACGCCCGTTACACCTCGCTGGCTACTGTTCTGCAGATGATAAGGACCTGCTTTTTCGGGCTTCCTACTACTTCCTGCCTATGAAATTCTGCTCATTAAACCATGGAGATTATGATTTGTCAACCGTTCGGTTCTCTCAAACCATCTAACAGGTTTATGATGCTGATGCAGCCTTTTTCCCAGTCCGAGATCAGAAGACTTTCATTTTCCGAGTGTGCCGCTGTAAAGGGATCGCCGACTCCGAAGAGCAGGGCAGGGACACCGCCCAGGGCTTCGGTAATCGCTTGGACGAATGGAATTGAGCCGCCCGCCCCGGCTACAACAGGCTTTCTTCCGTATCCTTTTTCGAGAGCACGTAGCGCAGCTTCGAACATAGAGCCCGTCGTGTCGGTTTTCCACCACTTTGATGGCGATTCCGGTTGTACACTCACTTGCAATCCCCATGGCGCCTGCTCCTTCAGGTAGCTGGTGAATAAATCCAATGTTCTTTCCGGGTCCATGTCTGGTACGATTCGGATACCGATGCGTGCCCATGCCACGTCATTAATGATATTAGCAGCCTGCTTACGGCTGCTTGCCTCTATCGCATTTACAGCGATCGACGGCCGGTACCACATCTTTTCGTAAACAGAACCTTTTCCGCCAATAATCTTTGCTCCGTCCAGCAATTTTGCTTGCTTTCGGTATACCGCCTCATCGAACGGGAGGGAATCAAGGATTTTCCTGTCCAAGGGAGATAACGTACGTACTGCGTCTGAGAGCCCGGGGATGGCAGGTCTGCCAGCATCGTCCACGAGGCTCGCAATCATGCGGGAGAGAGCAATCACGGGATCGGGTAGGGGACCGCCCCACGTCCCCGAGTGCACACTCGATTCGAGTGATCTAACTTCAACGTTTACTGTTACAATTCCCCGCAGTGATGCCGTAAGCGTCGGTACGCCTTTGTCGATGTTCTCGCTGTCGGCGATCAGCACCGCATCTGCAGATAGAAGAGCACGGCTACTTTCAAGAATCATGTAAAGGTTCGAGGAGCCGATTTCCTCCTCTCCTTCGATCAGAACCTTGACATTGACCGGTAAAGTGCCGCTTGTTTGCAAATAGGAGCCCAGCGCGGCAAGATACATTGCCACACCGCCTTTATCATCCGCCGATCCTCGTCCGTAGAGCCTTCCGTTACGTTCCGAAGGTTCAAAAGGGGGTGTGGTCCAGAATTCCTCACGACCAATAGGCTGTACGTCGTAATGGGCATACAACAGGATCGTTGGTTGGCCAGGCATGTCAATCATTTGCGCGAATACCGATGGATTGCCGGTACCCGTTTCAAGCATGCGGACGTCCTTAAATCCGACGGTTTTTAAAAGATCAGCTACGGCCTCGGCACAGCATCTTACAGGCTTGTGATCAAAACCCAGAAAACTGATGCTCGGGATGCGGACAAGGTCTTTCAAATCGTTCAGGAATGCACCTTTTTTGGCGGTAAAGTGCTGTAACGCAGTATCGAGTCTCTTGCTGTCCATGCCGTTCCTCCGTGATGTTGGAGCAGAAAGGAGGGCTGACCCCGAGGTCAACCCATTCGTTTTGTTATGGAGTTGGGGGATAACCGCTGTAACCACAATTGCCGGTCTCTGAATATTTTATTCATTTCATGACTATTGTCAACCGATTGTTTCTTGCTACTGCAGGGTAATTCACAGGCCGATATATATTGGCGGTATACCGCCGAAAACGTTGCAGTCTCGCTCAGTTTGAAACCGCGTTTTAAACGCCAGCTGAAGCATTCCCTCTTGACCGCGGAACGGTAAAGGAACTTGAACTACAGTATATGCGGGAGAAACTGAGCCGTGCCGGGAAACCAAAGCCAAAGGTGATCGGCATCGACGAGATCTCCATCCGCAAAGGCCATATCTATCTGATCGCGATAAACGACCTGGAAAAGAAGCGGCCTATTTGGTTCGGAGGGGAGGACCGCTCTGAAGAGAGAGCGTGAATCTCTTCTACGAGTGGCTCGGCCCCCCTAAAACCAATCATATTCGGCTTACCGTGATGGACATGTGGAAGCCGTTTGAAAAGTCCACAAGCAGCCATCCTTTACAATAAATTCCATGTCATAAGGCATCTCAACGAGGCCTTGGACAAAATTAGAAAAAGCGAATATGCAAGACTGCTCGGCAATGATCGTAAGTTCATCAAAGGCCAAAAGTATACGCTTCTCTCACCTCGTGAGAACCTTACGACTGATGGGAGAAGATCATTAAAGACGCTTTTGGCCGCTAACAATCGGCTTCATACTGCCTACCTCCTCAAAGAGGAGTTTGGGCAGCTCTGGGATTATCAATCAGAAGCCTGGGACCGGAAGTTCTTCGACAACTGGAAGACTTCATTCAAATGGCAACGACTCAAACCCTATGAAACGTTCGCTGAGATGGTCGAACGACACTGGGATGGAATCACCGCCTTCTGCAAACCCGAGAATAAAGTATCTCCTGGCTTTGTCGAAGGCTTGACTAACAAGATGAGGGTCATTCTGCGTCGAGCCTATGGTCTACGAGATCAAGTATATCTTCGTCTCAAGGTTCTGACCTGGATGCTTCCTGAAATATAAAAAAGTGCTCAAAAGTACTCACTCAGAAACCACTTGAGCCTTTATTGGAAAAGGTACATAATGCAGCTCACCTTTATCAATAGGTAGATCTGACGACAGGTAACTGTATCCTGGTGCGGCCCAAACGGATATCTTTATCCTCATAGCACGGTGTTCTCATGAAATAGGCAAGAACCAGCTAACATAATCCACTAAAAATAGCATACTTTTGTTCTTTATCTTCTTATGAATTTCAATTATAATTTGTACTATAAAAAAGTTTATTGAACCGCCCATAGTACGAGGCTTCTGTATGGTGTTAAAGCAGCAACCCTGAGGGCTGATGCACGGTTAGCGCAGGTAGCATTAAAGAAACTCCCAACTCCTGTTGGGAAGATTCACTTTGTTGTCCTGTTTTAGCATTTTCCCGAACATTGGTTGTGCAATGGAGTAGCAGGCGTTCAAGAATATGCCTGTGAGTGAAATTATTCAACTGATTTTATCCTATCATGGATGTACACGCTTTAGAGAGGTCTCTGGTATGCAACAGGATAAAAGGCGGTATAAGAGATACAAGCTGGAATTAGTGGAAGTAAGCGGAAGAATGAGTTTAGCCGATAAGGTGGAAATCATCGATGTTAGTCTTGGCGGAGTATCTCTTCGGGTTGACCGCAGACTCAATCCTGGCCGGGAGTATGTGCTGAAATTGGGAGACAAGCTAAGAAGCTTCGATCTACAATGCATCGTTGTTCGGTCGGAATTAAGCGGGATTGAAGAAAAAATTACCGGAGAACGGGTCATGATCTACACGGCAGGGATGAGATTCAAGGAGAGTTCATCGAGTCAGATAGCGGAATTTTTTAAATCGATAGAACTTGCTAAAAAAGAGACCCTGCCTTCCGAATCCGATCGCAGGTCTGATATACGGTTTGTGATTCATACGCCCGGCGAGAAAATATTGAATTATCCAGCACAATTTAAGGTGAAGGATGTCAGCCTGTGCGGTGCCCTGATCCAAACCGATGTGAACCTAACCTTGCAAAGCGTCATCCCCATGGAGCTCGCTGTCCATGACGATAACTTTGTGCATTTCAAGGGACGAGTTGCCTCAACCCGCATGTATGAAGTGCAGGGTGAGGCCCGCTACGATATCGGTGTAGAGTTTTCAGACCTTTCGGAAGAGGGTGCCGGACTGCTCAAATCATTTATCGACTATCTGGCAGAGTCTGAAAAGAAAACCAGGCCGGACGAGGTCGACGCATAGTGCCGCCGGCGTGAAATTCCGAAGCGATTATCGAGGATAAGAGATTTAGAAAGTGTCCAAGGATTTCGGTATTAAGCCAGTGTATGTGGCGTTAAACCATACAATTGCAGATTCCAGAGGAATAGATACATATCGAGATTGCATCATTTCAGGAATCCCGATTCGTTACTTCCGGCTAATCAGGGGATTTCCCTCCGAACGATTTTCTAAGATCATACTTATCGCCTCTCAGCAATGATTACGATACATAAATCAGTATCGCGCCGTGCAGGTAGATATCGACGCAGAGAGCCACCATCAGTAATTTCGCTCATTCGAAATGATTATCACTTTCTGATTAAAATTTATATTCAAGATGTTAATTGATTCGTTCTTTAACGGTCTTAGAACATAAACGATATAATAACGGCATACCTTGGCGTTTCGTTTATAAAATAAGGCAGAACAATATAGAATGATATCTGGATAATCCGCAGCCTCTTCTTTGGACAATATGTGCTTTCACTATCAGTAAGGTTTCTTGATCGCTTCGAGCAACGATAGATTATGCAGAAAGCTAGAGCTTTGCTAGGAGTTCATGCAACGACAAGATACCCTAGAAAGCGGAGATCCCGGCCGAAAATTTACGCGTCAGTCGTTTTCAATTCAAAGTCTTTGTGTTTATATGAAAAGTGTCGGGAAATCGATGGGGTCGAGCATGAAACAGTGGGAAAGACAGTATTGGTAAAATATGCCTTGAGTCTGGGGAAAAAGAATAGCCCTAGATGGATTTGTGGGAATCGATTGGCTTATTCCTCCAACAATACGTGCATAACAGCGAATAGCCGTCATGATGGCGCATGACGGCTGATATGTTTTAGATCGAGTCGTTTTCAAGTCCTCACTAAAATAGGCTTGTTATTCATGCTATTTGATCTTCTTAATGAAATCCTCGATTGAAATGGCTGGAAGGGTTGTCATCTGGACCGAACCCCGGGATCCAATTTCGACCGACATTCTCATGACCGTCTCATTGTCAGGCGCCTCTACGATATTGACAAAATCATAAATCCCGAGCAAGGCATACTGCTTGTATAACTTGACACCCATAGCCTCGATCTCCTTGTTCACTTCAATGATGCGTTCGGGTTTGTGCTTAATGGTCCTGCGTCCTTCATCAGTTAAGTTGCTCAAGATCACATAATATGGCATAGTGTGCTCCTCCTCCTGTTGGATTTATATAGTCACGAGGCTGCTTTATATCATATAGACAATATGGAATGTTTTATTAGTGATAGTTATTATTATAGCGGCTTTTCTGGTCGTATGCGGGTAAATCTTTAGGTGGGAAGAGGTTGCCCTATCGTGTCACAGGTAAAATAAATTGGGAGAAGAAATCATCTGGTAACACGTGAGGAAAGTCAAGCGGCTGCCCGAGTCTAATCAACGTCTGCGATATCTGTAGAGCGTGGAATGTCAGGAACTTGTAAACATCTTCAATCACTATCTCAAATCGATCATGATATTCTCCCTGAACAGTGGGATGCAGAAAGGTGAGATCTTGGGGCTACAGAGGGTAAAAATATCGATATGTTCTTAAGTTCATGCTCTTGGATATCAAGAAGAATGAAGAGAGGCGGATGAACCCAATCAATAACACTCTACGAGAAAACGCGTCAAAGACGTCGCAGAGAATCGATAGCCTCCATGAGTGTACTGACGAGCATGAAAGTCGATTCTTGGACGACAAGACGTGATTTGGCGCAGTTTGCAGAAGGGCTGGGATCTGCGATTTTTATGTCTAAGATCTTCGACTTAGCTTTCCTTAGCATCTCGTAACGAGGGGTGTAGATTTAACGACCGTAGAGGAACTGCTGAGCCACAAACCGCTCACGATGATCCCCCGCTACGACGACATGTCACAAAGCTATAGGCCCATTGTGGCTCAAATATTAAACTTAATCCTCAACGAGAGCGCAACCTTACAAAAATATGACAGTAAAGTAAATAACGGATCAGTGATTATATATTTGCTCAAAATGCATTCATCACCTAAATATCGTTACTAATTGATTGGGCTCCAAGGATTCTTCTCGGATGAAGAATCGCGCTCGAAAAAAACTAAACTGTCGGATGATGATTCATAAATCTTTGACCCTTTTTTGTGTCTTGCATATATATTGTAGGTTTTATCGTCTACTTTGGTGAAGGTTACTTCAACATTCTTTAACGGCATAAATCCCGTTTCTTCCAATGTCTCCGGGATACGATTATTTTTCAAAGTAAAAAGCTCGCAGGAACTTTTAGCCTTCTGCAAATCAGCCAGAGCAACAGCGTTATACGCCTTCATCCGATAACTAGTGAATTGAGGAGTGGCAATAACCGCAAGTATCGCAATAATAGCAATTATGACCATTATTGCACTGATTACCCATGGGGCACTCCCTACGCCGCCTGTAACGGTAATCATCGCTTTCTGTGTCTCTGGCGCGAGATGCAATTGTTTTATCTTAAGAAGCTTTTTCTTCGCATGGATGTAGTAGATATAATTGGCGACCATAGCCCACATAAATCCAGCGATGAACCCCACAATGGGTATTATCGATAAAAAAAAAGCTAAAATTGCCCATCCATAGATTTTTCTATATGCCAACCACCAAAAAGATAAGAAGAATGCTGGCCAATGCCATGTTGCAGTAAAATTATCTATCCCTCCTATACTAAATTTAGCGAATTTTGATAAGTACTTATCTGAATTCTTTCCAACGAAGACTGCATAATCTTGCATTGTTACGCTTGACAATGTGTTTGAGGCTTTCGGACTAGAAGGGGCACCAGATAATTTCTCTCCGCAATAACGGCAATAAGAACTTCCTTGCAAACCCTGCTTGCCACACCGTGAACAGTAAGGCATGGCAGCCTCCGTGGTTTTAATTGATGCAATGTTTAAAAAAGCCTTTTTTTTATTGTCTAATGCAGTTTGAACATACAACAAGACACCAAGAGTCAGAGCAAAGATTAAGATGATTATTATCACCAATTCTGGCAAGCCAAGTCCAAACATATTACCTCCAGATTTATAGGTGCAATCGCAATATAATATCTGATGGTGGGAATCTTCCCCGGTGAATCAAAACCTATAATTACACTGTTAATAAAAACTATATCATAAAATGCGTGATATAAACAGTGTGAACGGATCACCTGCCGAATCGATCCTCCTTGCAAGGATTCGTGAGAATGACGGATAGCTATACAGGATAACCGGAATAGATTTTTTAGGTATCTGTGAATGAATTCAACCGTATTAGTATATGGTTATTAAGGTGGCCGGTATCGAACCTATATGAGGTTGCCACCGGATGATTTTGTAGGTAATGGAGCGGAAACGAGGTTCATCGCAGATAGTGTGAAAATGTCTAAAACCAGCGATGATGCTCTTCAGTGGGATTTCTGTCCACGATAAAATGTGTAATCCATTAAACAGCCTACAGAACACACGTTCAGCGAAATGGTAATTATAAAATGAACGAGGGTATTTTGCTTCAACTTGAACTGGACTTTTGACTGATTTGAGATAAACTATCTCGAACGGAGTGAAGTCCATGCGAAAGAAGCGTCACAACGACCCACCGGAAGAGAAGGTTGCGATCCCCAAGGATCTCAACAGCGTAGCTCGCGGCTGGGGAGAACTACTTCCGTTACCGCCACTGCAGCATGCACCTGTGGAGTGTCAAATACCATCTTGAGAGAAGAGTACGGCGATATTTCATGCGGAATCGCTGCAAAAGCGGATGGGAGTACAATATATACACATCCTACTACCGGTACAGTCTTAGGCTCTACAAGATGACGACCAGCGCTCCTTGGAAGACCACTGCGAACGCCTCTAAATGAAGATGATTGGAAAGCCGTATTCGTTATGTGACGGCCGCTTATGTGGCGAGCCGCACTTGATAAAATTAAACAAATCAATAGACTGTTCTTATCACGCAACATAAGTGCGGCCGTCACATAACGCATTTTATGTGCTTTGTCACATAATATTCGGGAAAACTTCACGTACGGTTTGATGAGGGGATCTTGGAGTTGGAGATAGAGTATGATTGGGCTAGTGAGGCACTGTCAACCGAAAGGGACAGAAACATATAGGCCCAACCTGCAGCCACTGCGCCAGGGCTCCACTCTACGTTGAACGATGATAAAGGGACATCATTTTATTGAACGTTCTTATTGTGGCCGTATTTTGATTAAATATGACTTAGGAGACTATCGTTATTGTGCAGCTCGTAATGCGTCACAGCCTTCTTTATTGCCTAATTTGCAGGCTTTCGAAAAGTCAGAAATAGCAAGTTCTTTGTTGCCTCTTTTAAGATAGATGTTCCCTCTATCAATATAAGAATGAACCACACCATTTGGATCAAATTCAATTGCTTTATTGAAATCTTCTAATGCTTGATCGAACATATCCATCTTTTCGTACATGAATCCTCGATTATTGTATGCAATACCAGATCTAGGGTTTAAAGCAATGGCCTGGTTTAAGTTTTCAATAGCTATAGTGATCATCCCGGCTTGATAGTATAAAGCGCCCCTACTGATGTATGCCCGATAATATGCCGAGTTTAAGGCAATGGCTGTATTATAGTCCTTCATTGCCTTATCTAGCTGGCCCATTTTATGAAAAGCCAAACCCCGATTATAGTATGTTCTTTCTTTATAAGGGCTCTTTTTTGTGGCATCGTTCCATAATACAACCGAGTCCTGCCATACCATATTACGAAAATAAGTTGTTGCCAAGAGAGTGAATATTATAAGACATGCAATTATGCGCTTACTATATTTGGAAAGCATTCTTGACTCGTGATTAGACCATTCTGATACATGGTGCAAAGTAGTAGCCGCAAAACTTGAAAAAAGAAAATGGCAGTGACGAATAAGCTGCAATATAACATCGTCCTCGATCTAGAAAATCTCAACGATAATGAGTAGTTCTAACCTACCATCTTGCACCGGACGTGGTCAAAATTATTGCGAAATACTGATTGAAACATTGATCACAAGGAAAAGCCAGCTTTTCGCAACACGCTGCATCTTATTCTCACCAGAAGTTCCTGATCGTTTATTTTAAACCACGAGCTTTATCTTTCGTTATTTCTCCCGATGGGATGTTATTGACGCACAGCCTTTAACGCGTTACATCCTTCACTAATCCCTAACTCGCACGCCTTCTGAAAATCTGCCAAGGCAAGTGCCTTAATGCCTGTTTTTTGATAGAGATTGCCGCGATTGAGATAAGCGATGGCATTGCTCTGGTTTAATCCAATTGCCTTGTTGTAGTCTTCCAGGGCTTTGCCATTCTCCCCTGAAAGAAAATAGGCATACCCGCGTTTATCATGTGCGATTGAACTGGTCGGATTTATTTCAAGGGACTTGCCGAATGTTTCAATCGCCTTGTCTAATGCCCCGGTCTTGCCATATAGAATTCCCAACTTGATATAGATTTGAGAAATAGTGGGATTTAGGGCAATTACATTGTTATAGTCTTCTATTGCCTTATCAAACTGCCCCATTTCATCGAAGGCAAAGGCCCTGTTAGCGTGAGCCTCAAAAAAAGACGGTTTTGAAGATATCGCTTGCGTGAAATCATCGACGGCCCTCTCATACTGACGTTTATTGAGAAAGGCGATCCCCCTGTTGTTGTAAGCCATAGAAAGCTTTCTCGGATCTTCTTTCTCAATAACAGAACCCCAAAGTTCAATGCTGTTTTTCCATATGCCGGTTTGTTTCACCGTCGCATATGATAGGGTTGCCATCGTGACAATGACCGCGGTAACTAGTGCTGCCTGTGCAAATCGGATATGACTTTTCAACGTATCAAGCCTTCTGAAACACCATTCCACCAGGAGCCCTGAAGCAAGAAAGGGGCCGATGCTCGGCAGATAGGCATATCTATCAGCCATCGATTGACCACCCACTTGAATAATGCCGAGTACCGGGAGCAACGTTATCACGTAATAACTCCAGATTGCGAACCACAATCCATGCTTTTTTGCACTATAGATGCATGCTGCAGTAATCCCGGCAATGAGAACAGACGGGATGAATAGTTTGAAAGCATATATCTCCTCAAGCAGGGGATAAGGATAATAAGGGAGCAGATTGATAGGCAGAATCATTTTCCATACGTAGCCGACAAGCGATCCGGCAGCCACGAGCAACCGGGTTGACAAGGGTACAACATCCATTAATTCCATGGCACCCCCTGCTTTTTGAGCCATAATAGTTAATATCGACAAGATCAAGCTCAAGGCAATAAAAGGGAGTTTTTCAATAATGGTCGGCCACAATGACTTCAGAGACTGAATTCGTTTTAAAGGGTACCAGTCTAATATCAACAGAACAGCAGGTAGGGAAACAGCCATCGGCTTGCTCAAGAGAGAAAGGACAAAAAATCCAAGAGCGAGGAGATAGTATTTGTTCGTGAAGAATATCCTTTGCCACTTTTTTTCATCTATCTTCTGACCCTTGCCTTCTAACCTCCAACTTCCCATATAGTTCACATACATTATAATACTCAGCAGAAAAAACAATCCACAGAGGAGGTCTTTTCTCTCCGCAACCCATGCCACTGATTCCACATGTATAGGATGAAGGCCGAAGATAAGTCCGGTTGTTGTTGCGGCAATCACGGTAGAAGATGGATCGTAAGACGTGAGATTTTGAGATGCCCTGACACGCTTCCTTCCAACTTCCAATAACCTCGCTATCAGCAATACTACGAAAAAGGTATTGACAGCATGAATGATATTATTGGTCAGATGGTGCCCGAGGGGATTCAATCCCCACACTGCATAATCCAAGGCATGTGATATCCAGGTAAGAGGATGCCAGTTTGAGGCATAGAATGACGAAAAAGACCATTTGAGAAAGGTTAAATCAATTGAGCGTATATAGGGGTTGTTGTATATATATTCTTCATCATCTCCGACAATAAAATCATTTTGTAGCGATAATAGATATACAATGAATGTTGTCAGTGAAACGACGAGCGCTACATAGTACTTGAAATTTAAATTTCTATCAAACCGGGTAGTATTCGGCAACCGCGTATCATCGATGGTATGTAAAGATTCCGAACCGCCTCTGCCAATAACGATTTCTCCGAACGACTTTGTATTTTTTGAAGACTTACCCATAACGCTAGTATTCCCTGTTCTTCCTCTGTTCAGCCTTCCCTGTATGCATGAAGTTTCCTCCCGCCACGATAAAATATCATAAACTTTCGTACCCCCCATTTACTGTGGAGGTACTTCATGATACTGACGAGGATTCCGAGCGCCACGTTTTCGATCAACGTTAGAATCTGTTGGCAATATATTTATAGAGAGGCATCCCGCCCCTCAGGGGGTGCTGCCGAGGATTCTCGATCTCAGCACAACATCATGATGTCCCCGAGGCGATCATGGCCGCCATGGCGGTTATGAACCGAGGGGAATACTGATAGTCCGAATGAACCGTGACGATGATGTCCGCGCCATGCAGCATGGCTTCTCTTTAGAAGGTCTTCTGGTTTCCTCCATACCCCTTGTTCTCCAGATGAATTATTGTTTTCATGTCCAATCCGTCGACGACACGCGGCGTTTCGTCGCGTGAGGCGTCATCGACAAGTATGACCTCATCCACATATTTATGAGGAAGTTCTTCCTAGGTCTGTCGGAGCGTCTTTTCGGCGTCATATGCCGACATTATAACGATTAACTTTTTCCCTAGAATCATGAAGCCACCTTCTGCTTCCAGTTGAAGGCGTGACGATCTTGGTGGAACGTAAAGACTGTTTTAGCAATAGTTAGATCGTATATTGTTAAACAATCCCTATTGAATATATGCCGGATACAGAATAATGTCAATAATGTTGAATGAACGTGTAATACCAAAATGATAATGTTCTCTTCTGCCAAAGTAGATATTTCCTATTTTAAGTTACAATACCCAGGCATAATGGGAGGGTACTGTGACGGAAAAGGACATGATCACTATGAACAGGAGAGAAACAAAAAGGCTGCACATTATCTATCAGGCAGTGGATAAGAGGATCACAGGAGAAGGCTGCGGAACTTGTAGGTTTGAGTAGGAGGCAGCTTCGACGAATGATTAAATGGGTTCAGGAGAAAGGAGACGACGGTATCGGCCATCGTTCTCGCGGCAAGACCTCGAATCGTCGTCTCTCCCAGAAGGTCAAAGACAAAGTGCTTAAGTCGTATCGGAATCAGTTAGCGGTTACGGCCCCACCGTTGTTTGCGAAAAGCTTTATGATGATCATAAAATTAAGCTAAACGATGTAACCCTTCGTTTATGGCTTAACCAGGAAAACATCTTTTATGAGAAACGCAAGAGAAAAGACACCGACAATGACGAGAACGAAAACATCATTTCAGTGAAATGACTCAGATGGAAGGTTCCCATCATGCCTAGTTCGAAGGCCGAGGTAATGAATGCGTTATAATGGGCTCTATCGATGATACCACAGGAACGGTGTTCGGCCATGTTTATGATGACGAGGGGACGATGCCAGCTATAGACAGCTTCACTCGATATATCAAGCGCTACGGCATTCCACAGAGCGTTTACTTGGACAAGCAGTCAACATATAAATCCACGGCCATGCAGAGCATCTAGGATGAGTTGGAGGATAAAAAGCCCATGAACCAGATTGATGGGAGTCTTACCGAAATCGTGTTGACGGTCATCCATGCTAATTCACCCCAAGACAAAGGCAGGGTAGAAAGACTGTTTTGAACGTTTTAGGATCGGCTGGTCAAAAAGATGAGGCTTACCCGGGCTAAAAAGCGTCGAGCACACAAATAAATTCCTGATAGACTTTCTTCCAACGTACAACAGAAAATTCAAGGTAAAGCCGGCTTCAGAATCCGATGTCCGCCAAGCCGCGCTGTCCCTGAGAGAACTTAATAAGATTTTCTGCATTCGAGATGAGCGGTCGCTCCGGAACGATCTCACCATCGCTTAAAACGGAAAACTCTACATGATCAAAGACGCCGTAAAAGCCCAAAAGGTCGCTGTGGAAGAACGACTGGATGGATCTCTGCACATAACTCATAGAGGCCTAGATCTTAGATATCGAGAGATCAAGAGTCAACCAGCTAAAGTGAAGATAAAAAACTATACTAATTGATAGAAAGTATCAACCGGTAAATCACCATTGGAAGAGACTCAGAAGAGCCTCGGTATAACTTCCCGTGCTTCCTAAAACCGGACATTTTTACTTTGCCTTGACACATCCCCCCTTGCCGTTGACATTTGTCTGATTCAGGAATATATTTGTCGAAACTTAATTGTTAGAAGCTATAAAAATAATCTATAAGAAATTATTGCATAAGCAGTATCTTGATATCCAATCTACTGTTTTCGAGATT
>DASPQB010000162.1:0-3911 GCA_035625205.1 Nitrospirota bacterium
TATGATACTTTCATGGCTAACAAAGGGTTCCCATGTGTTTCTTTTCTTGTGAAGGGTCTTGAGAACATCTACGACGCACTCTTCTTTCGCCCTTGTCCATCTTCCTGCTATAGTGACTCAGCTTGTCGACAGCCGCCCCGATATTGTTTGCAGGGTGCTGTCTATCTCCAGAAAATTACTTTCCTGCTCGTTCCAGAGAACGCTGCGAGAACAGATCATCGGCAAAATGAGTATGGTACTGAATATGTTCAATTGTCAGCTCAGTTCTGTGGCTAGTCCTGTTGTTCTCCACGTTCCATAAAAAAGGAGTCGGGATACCGTCAATAATCTTGACGTCTTTGAAATCCACCATGCGATAAATGTTGTCATCCTGATAATAGTCAATCTTGAGATGGATCCAGTACTCTTTGGAGACCCAAGCGATGTACTTGGTATACTTCCGGTGAATTTTGGGAGTCACCTCTACAACGTAGCAGGGTTTATTGTCCACTACGTCTTCTTTCAGTATGTTGAACTTGTAATCATCCAGATTCGGAGGCCCTCCGAAATCATCATAGGACAGGTCAGAACCGAAAAAGGAATCATCCTGCGAGCTCGTGGGTATGCGACGAATTCGTTTGTATTCCGGGAAATAGGCCCAGAGGTCGCGGTCGGCAAAGGTGTGCGCGTGAATAAGGAAACCAACGTTCTTTAGGTCCGGAGGCGAGCGGAAAACGACGAGAACCTTATAGGCCTCCGGCTCGGCTTTTTTAGAATACTCGGTGAGCGTTCGCGTTCGCGTACCACCACCTTTGTCGAAGAGGACCATCGTCGCCTCGGTTTTCCGGTCAAGCGCATGGGAGCGTACCTCGTGTACTTTCTCGTAGACCTCACGTCCTGACATGGCCGATGCAGAAACGGAGGGCATCATCGTTCCAAGAAAGATGACAGCTATAAATAGAATTCGTGATGTTCGTCCATCAAGGCGAGGGGTGAAGAGTATCGAGTTCTGGGTAAGCAGGAAAGAAAAAAGCAATGCTTTGTGCTTTAACCGTCGAACCTTTAACTCTTTATTCATACGCTAACGCCTCCACGATATTAATTCTTGCCGCGCGCTGTGCCGGATAAATGCCCGCAAATGCAGCAAGCACGACAGAAAGAATGATCGCCCAGAAGATAGCGGCGTAGTAGACGTGGTACTGCATACTTGCGCCATAGTCTCCCCTGAGAAACCCTTCGAGGCTCATCCACCCTATTATGATGCCGGCTCCCGCGCCGAGCGAGCCGCCGATGGTGCCGAGGAGCATGGATTCAAACACGACCACGCGGGACACTTGGTTCCTCAGCATGCCGATGGAACGAAGGATGCCGATTTCACGCGTACGCTCGAGGACTGATGCGAGTAGGGTGACGATAATGCCGAGACAAGCGATTGCAATGGTAATGATATTGATGGCATCGTTGACGACAAAGCCCTGTTCGATAATCTTGCGGATCTCGTTCTTAAATTCCCGAGAGGGGAGCGCAAAGAGCTTTCGGTCATTCCCAAATCTTCTTATGATTTCATCACGCACGGCTTCGACATTCGCCGTCGGCTTCACCCGGACCGAGAAAGAATCGGCAAGTTGTTCTTTCCAATATCGACGGTAGGTATTCATGTCCATCAGGACCGAACCGGAGTCAGAGCTGTAATCGACATTGATGACAGCAACCTTGAAGGCAACCGGCCCCTCAGGCGTCGGAAGAATTATGGTATCTCCGGGCTTGACACGCTCCTGCGATGCGATGGCTTCGTTCACCGCGACATAATTTTGATTAGGCAGGAAGTGCGCCATGTCTTTGCGGTTTCCCTGGACGATCTTGAAAGGACTGTACTCGAGTCTGCGGGTTATGTCAAGTGTCAGGAGCAGGATCCGTCTGCCATGATACTCGATATAGATCTTACGAAAGGGATCAGCCGAGAGAACACCTGGCACCGTCTCAATATCTTTCCACATCTCGACAGGCATGGGAATATTCTGCGCGCCCGTAGTTGCAACTGGATGGCCCGATGTTACGATGATGTCTCCCCTCACATAGGAATCGATCCATTCGAGTACTGATTGTTTCGTGCTGAAGATGATGCCTGCTGAGCTGACAAACACTGAAATGCCGTAAAAGATAGCTGCCGCCGCCACTGCGTTGCGTGTAATGTTTTTCTGGAGGTTGAGCCCGGCAAGTCTCCCCGTGGCGCCGATGTGTGGCGATAGGAACCTATGGAACAGGGTAAGAAAGCCCTGCAGTAGGGCAGGCGTGGCCAAGGATATCCCGAGGAGGATGAAAATGGTAGCAGAGAACATGACAGCTGTACTGTGGAACGTAGGCGATCTTGGTGTGTTTCTGTAGAGCAGCAGAAGCAGTGAAGCAAGTATGACAAAAAAAGCAGCTGCGGTTTTGAGCCTTTTCCCCGAGAGAAAACCTTCTTCCGAATAGGGCACTGACCGAATTGCCGAGACTGGCGTTATACGGGTGCTTGCGAGAGCAGGGAAAAATGCTGCTGCTAGGCTAGCAACAATACCGGTGGTGAAGCCGATCACAAGATTGGCCCAGGATATTGCAATCTCAGATATCGACGTTCTCATGTACAATTCCGACACGGTCTGACTCACCGCTCCGATAGCAGATTTCGCGAAGAGGATGCCAACGGCCAAGCCGAGTCCCGAACCAACGAGGGAGATGACAAAAGTCTCCCCCAAAAAAAGCGATATGATCTGGAGCCGAGTCGTCCCTAATGCGCGCAATATGCCGATCTCTTTTCTTCGATGAACCACGGATATTGAGACCGCATTATAGATGAGGTACATGCCGACAATGACGGCAATGAAGCTGATTAAGTTTATGTTTTTCTGAAAGCGGGAGACAAGGATTTCCACCTGCTTTGTCCGGCCTTCTGGCGTTACGACGTTGTACCCTTCAGGCAACGAATGCTTAATACGGTCCCTTACGGTATCAAGGTCCTCACCGCGAAGGAGGCTCACATCGATCCGGTCGATCCTCCCTTCTTTACCGAAAGACATCTGCGCTGCTGGATAATCCATGATCGCGATATTGCCGCCCATGGTTTTCGCCGGGCCCTCTGGGTTCAGGAGACCGCGCACTCGAAAGGTCCGGATGCCCCGCACGGTTTCGACCTGTATCTTCTGGTCTATCTTGATGTTTTCGCGGTCAGCCAGCTCTTTGGTGAGCAGGATTGAGTCGGGCCGTGCAAGGAACAGGAGCGGGTCTGGTATGTCTGCATTCTCTTCCGAGAGTTTATAGTCACGGATGTTGCCATCTTGGAGCACGTCGACACCGAGGATCATGAGTGAGCGTTCCTTTGCTCCCACGAGGATGCCCTGAGTATCGATTACAGGCACGGCATACTCAACGCCGGGGACATTCTGCACGCGATCGATGAGTCTTTCCGAGAAGCCTGATGCATCACCTGTGACCTGGAGCGCTGCTCGTCCAGTTACTCGATTGATCGAGTCTTCGAACGATCGAAGGACGCTTTTGTTCACAATACCTATGGAGACGATTGCGGCAACACCAAGGCAGATGCCTGACACGGTCATCAGCGTATGGACCTTCTGGAGCCGTATGCGCCTGACGCTGATGAAGCGGAGGAGATTGGCAAGGTTCATGACGCCAGTCCTATAGAAGCCGTGTCTTCTGAGATACTGCCATCTTTCAGAGTTATGGTGCGGGTGCCATAGGATGCAGCTTTCGAGTCATGAGTAACCATCACAATGGTCTGCCCTTCCTCATGGAGTCCTTTCAGCAGATTCAATATTTCCGTACTCGTACGGGAATCGAGGTTGCCCGTAGGCTCGTCAGCTAAAAGGACGGCAGGAGCCGTTATGAGAGCCCGAGCAATGGCAACGCGTTGCATCTCCCCGCCTGAGAGCTGCTCT
>DASPQB010000163.1:0-3428 GCA_035625205.1 Nitrospirota bacterium
ATCCTGGGGTTGCTCTACGCCACGTTCGATTCACTGCCTGACTGTCTCCTGGCACTTGCCGGAATCCCCTTCGCAATTGCCGGCGGTGTGTTGGCGCTATACGTCGCCGGTCTCAATTTCAGCATCTCCGCCGCTGTCGGCTTTGTCTCGCTCTTTGGCGTCTCCGTCATGGACGGCATCCTGATTATTACCTATTATAACCAGGCAAGACTTAACGGAGGCAAGCCCATGGATGCAATGATCCACGCGGCGTCAACCCGCATGCGGCCGCTGCTCATGACGAGTCTTTCCGCCTGCATCGGCCTGTTGCCCGCGGCGATTTCGACCGGCATTGGAAGTCAGGTCCAGCGTCCGCTCGCTACTGTGATTGTCGGAGGCATGTTGATCGGTCCCATCCTGCTGCTGGTGGTCGTGCCGCCGCTACGGATGCTTTTCCTGGGGAAAAAGGGTGAAACGGAAGAAATGATTGTCTAGAAGAGGTAGATGATATGAAAGTAGTGTGTTCTAAATTCTTTTCCTTGATCGCTGCAGCATTGGCAGCGGTGGCTTTACTTTCAGGGTGCGCTGTGGGTCCCGACTTCCGTCGACCCGCTCCACCCCCCGTTGGCAGCTATACAACGCAACCCTTGTCTGCTACATCATCTACCGCCGGTGTGGCCGGCGGCGAGGAGCAGCGGTTTGCAGCGGGTAAAGACATCTCGCAGCAGTGGTGGGCGTTGTTCAAGTCGCCGCCGCTCAATGCGCTGATCGAAAAATCGCTCAAAGCCAACCCGACGATCGACGCGGCGAAAGCGGCCTTGCGCCAGGCGCGGGAGAATGTCTCTGCACAGATTGGTTATTATTATCCTACTGTCCAGGCCAATTACTCCGCCAGCCGTGCACATGATTCAGGGGCCGTTTCGCCCGTGCCGATTTCGGGCGAAGAACCCTATACTCTCCATACCGCCCAGGTGACTGTAGGCTTCGTGCCGGACGTGTTCGGAGGGAACCGGCGGCTGGTGGAATCCCTGAGGGCACAGGCCGATTTTCAGCGTTTTCAGCTTGAGGCTGCTTATATCACGCTTTCGTCTAATGTGGTTGCCACTGCTATACAGGAGGCCTCTCTGCGTTCTCAGATCTCTGCAACGCTAAGTGTTATCGAGATCGAGACCAAGATGCTTGAGGTGTTGCGCCGGCAGTTCGCTCTGGGTTATGTCGCGGGGCTGGATGTCGCTGCGCAGGAAGCGGCGCTTGCCCAGGTGCAACAGACACTGCCGCCTTTACGGAAGCAACTGGCCCAGACGCGTGATCTGCTTACAGCCCTTGCCGGCCGTTTCCCGAACGAGGAGATGGAGGAAAAATTCGAATTGGAAGCACTCAGTTTGCCGCAGGAACTCCCGGTCAGTCTCCCGTCCAAGCTGGTGGAACAGCGTCCGGATGTGCGTGCCGCCGAGGAGCAACTGCATTCCGCCAGTGCCCAGGTGGGCGTTGCAACTGCCGCCATGCTGCCCCAGTTTAATATCGGCGCCAACTGGGGCAGCACTGCAGCGCAATTCAGCCAATTGTTTACGTCGGACATGATAGTCTGGAGTATAATCGGCAGCGCTGCCCAGAATATATTCGACGGGGGCACCCTGATTCACAGGAAACGCGCTGCTGAAGCGGGCCTGGATCAGGCTTCGGCGCAATATCGCAGCACGGTCATTGCGGCCTTCCAAAACGTTGCAGACACGCTTCATGCACTCCAATCCGATGCCGATACCATGAAAGCGGCAGCAGCTTTTGAACAGGCCGCCAGAAGGAGCCTCGACCTTTCACGTCGGCAGTTTGAACTCGGGTACGTTAATTACTTATCATTGCTCTCCGCCGAACAGGCCTATCGGCAGGCAGTGAGTAATCTTGTGCAGGCAAAGGCCAACCGCTTTGCCGACACCGCAGCATTGTTTATGGCGCTCGGTGGTGGCTGGTGGAACGGCCCGGATCAGACATCTCCGGTACAAACAGTAGCACCTGCGGGCAAACCCAATTGAAAAGAGGAAGGAGGATATTGATAAAGGCCAATATCACCGATCAAGGGCTTTTACCCAACTCAATAGCGCATGGCATAGGTAGCCAGGTGCAGAGACCTCTTGCCATCGATGTCGTTGGAGGGAACATCGATAATACACTCATAACGCCGCTTCTATTAAAATTTGTCAAGACGGAGGAGCAATAAGATTTTTTAGGAGCCTTTCATTATTATAAGAAAGGAGTCTACGATGCGTAGGCTATTTGTAATAATATTTTTGTTACCAGGGGCATTATTTCTCGGCTGTGGCGGGGTAAAGAACATAATTGAAGAAAAAGCAATTTCCGCCAGGACAGATATTTTTAGGGAGATGCAAGCAGAAGAGGCGCTTTCGAAGGGTTTTAGCGATCTTCTGATTAGGGCACAGCTTAAAACACACCTTGAGGGACATTATATTTTAGAACCAAGAGGATCTTTTCATGGAAAACCGAAATATCCATTTGTATTTAATGTCGATGGCCAGGCTATTATATGGGAAGTGGACGGAAAAAAAGAAGACATGCCTGAATATGACGACAACGGTATTAAAACCCAGGATGGGGGAGAGGGCATGAGATATAGTCTTGACAAAAGAATAAGACTTGCTGTCGGCCCACACAAAATATTCTTTGCTCTGCCAGGAGATAAATATTATGTGCAGTTTGAGGTTATTTTAGAAGAAAGGTCAATATATACATTGGAGTTTAAGCCGATTTACAACAGATATCGAAATATCAGTCAGGACTATTTGAGAGGTATCAAACGTTATGAAATATTTTTAAACGAAAAAAGGTTGCTATAAGAATGCATTTTTGATAGTAGCACCAAGCGTTAATGTCACGTTACTGAAGGTGAAAGATGTCATCCCTGGGCCCTCAAAGTCCAGGGTTTTTCTGTGTAGAATCAAGCATTATGTGGTGAAATTTTCAACATAAGAGTTGAAAATTGAGGATGCTCATCCTGATTTGGAAAATCTATAACTCAAGGGGAATACAACATGCGAGCATCGAACAAACTTTGTCTGGCACTCTCCGTTATGGCGGTGACTATGACAGCCTATCCCGTGTATGCAGAATTTCCCAGCATACCGGAATGGATACCCAAATTCTTGGGAGCGCAGTTCAATGGCGTGTACCAATACATGCCGGACTTCCATAGTCCTTATGAAGGTCCGAATAGCCTGAGTTTTCAGGAGAATCGTGGAAAAGATTTTACACAGACATATGGCCTGTACCTTGGCTCGCAATTGGCGTCAAGGCTGCAGGCCTACCTGGATGTTGAATGGTTCCGGGGAAACGGGATCAGCGACGGTGTGGGTCTAGGGGGGTATGTCAACGGGGACGTCATCCGGGCCGGGTCGTCAAATTTACCAAAGGATCCCTATGTGGCGCGGCTGTACCTC
>DASPQB010000164.1:0-5691 GCA_035625205.1 Nitrospirota bacterium
TGAATGTTCCGGAAGAGCGGGCTGATGTCTCCCAGCAGCTCCGCGGTAGCAACGCGCATGAACCGGACGACCAGCTGCATGAGCGTAATTGCCACAATGATCATCATCATGCTGCCGTAGGATCTGCCGAGAGCGGGCGAGAGACCGACTGCACCGAGGAACTTCGCAACGCCGACGGCGAACACGGCTCCCGGCCCCTTTGATACTGCTGCGCCGTATTCAGCAGGGCTGGAGTAGAGTGTGCCTGCGATGATCAGTGCAAAGAGCGCCAGCACCATCTCGGCGAACATGACACCGCCGCAGACCGGACGGACGTCCATCTCATTTTCCAGCTGTCGTGCTGTTCCCGAGCTGGACACGATGCTGTGCCAACCGGAGATGGCACCGCAGGCAATGGTAACGAACATGATCGGCCAGAGCGGCCCGATGGGGATCATGAAATTCGCATACGCCGGCAGCGTAAAATCAGGATGGAGAATGAAGATCCCGACAATGCCGAACGCCAGCCCAATAAACATGACATACGAAGAAACATAGTTGATCGGGAGGGCGAACTTCCAAATCGGCAGCACCGACGCGAAGTAGCAGAACACGAAAGCTGCGAGCGCCCACAACAGGCGGTTGTTCGAGAGGTCTGTGCCCAGGATGCTATCGGACGGAGCCATGGTCCCGAACCAGATGCCGAACATGGCGATCGCCAGCGTGACTACGGTGGTCAGGAGGATGTCCTTCTTCCATCGATAGATCATTTGACCGGCCAGGACGCCGGCAATGGTCAGGATGAGCCACGCCGGGGGAGATGCTTTCAGTCCCACGGCGGTGCTGACCACGATGTTGCCGAAAGCGCCTACCATGAGAAGCAGGTAGAAATAAATAAAGGAGACGAGCACCACCCTCGAGCGCGGAGAAACCAGCTTATAGCTCAACCCCCCGAAGGATGCGCCTTCGTGCCGCATCGCGATCATCGCACTCGAATAATCCTGCACCCACCCGATGAAGAGCGTGCCAAGCAGGATCCACAGCACGGCAGGCAGCCATCCCCATTGGATGGCGATGATCGGCCCCACGATAGGGCCTGCTCCTGCGATGGATTTGAACTGATAGCCGAAGAGTACGTTTTTGCGGGTGGGCATGAAGTCCACACCATCCATGTACATGACCGCAGGCGTAGTCTTCTTGGAATCACATTTGACGATTTTTGTGTCGATATATTTTGCATAGAACCGGTAACCAGCGATGGCTACTGCAAAGCCAATCAAGAGAATGACGATGGAATTCATGGCAACCTCCTTCCGTTACAGACAGTAATTTCTTGTTCGATTGACTTCTTGTCGAAAATGAGCCTTCCTTCAGGTTCTTTTCACCGTGAGGTCGCTGAACCTCCTCTATACCCTGGATTATAAACGCTATTCCTACAACAAAACACGGGCATACGCCCGGACGATTGAATTGACATGATAGAAAGTATGTTCCTTGCCTCCGCCACGGATGAGTTTTTCACTTCCCGCATCGAAAAAAAGAACTGTGAATATGATATTCTAGTATTAATTTCATTATAGCACATACACTGCTATACACTTTCGTGCGCTATAGTGAGCTTAATTGCAATGATGTTTCCTTAGGCGACTGTAGCTGCCAGCAAAGGAGAGTCTACCATGGATCTAAAGACGGTTAAGAAAAATGCCAGAGAAAAACTGCAGGATTATTGCCGGGTATGTCCTGTCTGTGACGGCCGCGCCTGTGCCGGGGAAGTGCCGGGCATGGGCGGCGTGGGAACGGGCAGGTCGTTCATGGCCAATCTCGAGGCTCTGGCAAGGTACCGGCTCAATATGCGCACGATTCATGCGGTCAGAACGCCCGATACGTCACTAACGTTGTGGGATGAGAATCTCGCGTTTCCCGTCCTTGCGGCTCCGATGACCGGGACCCCCTATAATATGGGCGGCAAAATGACGGAACAGGAATTCACCGAAGAGATCGTTTCCGGCTCATTGCTTGCGGGCACGCTCGGCATGACGGGAGACGGCGCAGACCCTGCGCTGTATGAGAGCGGTTTGAAAGCGGGCGCGGCGCACCAGGGCAGGACCATTGCGATCATAAAACCGAGGGTGCAGGAAGAGATCATCAGGTATATCAGACTTGCAGAAGAAGCCGGGGTCTTGGCTGTCGGTATGGACATCGACGGCGCCGGCCTGGTCACGATGGCGATGAAAGGTCAGCCGGTCAGCCCCAAAACATTGGCGGAAGTAAGAGAAGTCGTGTCAGCGACCAACCTGCCGTTCATCCTGAAAGGGATCATGACCCCTGACGAGGCAGAACTGGCAGTCGAAGCAAAGGCTGCTGGCATCGTTGTATCAAATCACGGCGGCCGCGTCATGGATTTTACTCCCGGAACCGCCGAAGTTCTTCCTCAGATCGCCGATCGTGTACGCGGTAAAATTATTATTTTTGTCGATGGAGGCGTCCGGAGCGGCACCGACGTTCTAAAAATGCTTGCCTTGGGCGCCGACGCGATTCTCATCGGGAGACCGCTGGCAATCGGCGCGTTCGGCGGGGGACGTGAGGGTGTCGCCATGCTGCTCAATACCATGAAGAATGAGCTCACCCAGGCAATGCTCTTGACCGGCACGGCAGACGTCAAAAAAGTATCAAGGGACATACTCGCCCTCTAAGGCGTGCCCAATCGGTCGTTTTTTTAGCCGCTTCATCCGATTTACCCTTCGGGGAAGGATGAGAAATTTCAACAGGAAACGTAGCGCATTGTTCGGACAGGCTCATTCAGTACTCTACAGAGAATATATATTCAGCCTCTCAACCCCGGACATCTCATCAAGAGCGCACCCTCACTGGTCCCCGGAATGCTTAAAGAGAGATATCCTCCATCCTTTTTGTAGCCTATGTATAGCACGGAGCGAGCCATGAGTTGAGCAAACGCTGTGCGGGGGAAGAACATCAATGGAGCAAAACGATACCAGGACCTTGGTGCGAACTATCATGCTTGAATTTGCCGATCTGACCGGACTGATGCCTGCGCGGGAAGTGCCGAGGCGCTACTTATGGACCGACGCTTTTGCCGTCTGCAACTTTCTGGAACTTTACCGTCAAACGAGTGATGAGCACTTCAGGAAGCTCGCACTCAACCTCGTCGATCAGGTTCATAGCGTACTCGGACGACACCGAGACGATGACCCGCGAACCGGCTGGATCAGCGGTCTTGAGGAAAAGGAAGGACGAATACATCCAACGCGAGGCGGGCTACGTATCGGCAAGGAGATGAGCGAACGCCGACCCGAGGATCCCTACGATGAACGGCTGGAATGGGACCGAGACGGACAGTACTATCATTACCTGACAAAGTGGATGCATGCTCTCAATCGGGTAAGCCAGGTAACAGGGGATGGAACGTACAACAGATGGGCAATTGAGCTCGCAAAAACGGCACATGCCAGGTTTACCTACGTTCCCGCGTCTGGCGGCCGGAAGCGGATGTACTGGAAAATGAGCATCGACCTCTCCTATCCGCTTGTATCATCGATGGGGCATCATGATCCTCTCGACGGATTCATCACGTACCTCCAGCTTCAGGCGACTGCGGCGAAAGCTTCTCACCAAACTGCATCGCTGGGCCTGAGCGGGGAGATTGCCGACACGGCCGACATGTGTGAAGGAAAAAGGTGGGAAACTGATGACCTTCTTGGCCTAGGTGAGCTCTTGAGCACCGCCTACAAACTGGCTCAACTGACGCTGATCGAAGGTCTTGAGCAGGCCGAACTTCTGGACGCTCTTCTGCGTTCCTCCCTGGTTAGCCTGCAATCCTGTGCAAGCGTGGTCTCCCTGAATCTTCCAGCAGAATACCGGCTTGCATTCCGGGAACTGGGGTTATCTCTCGGATTACATGCTCTCGAGAGGTTGCTGGTACTAATCAAGCAACCTCAGCACAATTTCCATGGGAAAAACCGTCTTCAATCGCGGACCGAAAGTCTGATGCAGTATACACCTCTTGGTAAGAGCATCGAGATGTATTGGCTTGACCCCTTACACAGACGCACGAGCGGATGGATGGCGCATCGTGATATAAACATGGTGATGCTGGCAACCAGTCTGGCTCCCGATGGATATCTCGCCTCGTGAATGGGCGTGTGAGAAGGCGTTCTATGGCTTCTGCACCTCTCCCGTCATCGGCACAAAAGCCACAGGGTACAGCTGTTCAACGTCAAGTTCCCCCTTCCGTTTCGTTGCGAGTGTGAGCGTCTGGAAATAGACCGTGCTGCCGAGCGGCACAATGAGCCTCCCGCCTTCCTTGAGCTGCTTGATAAGCGGCGGAGGGATATGGTTGGCCGCAGCCGTGATGATGATCGCATCAAAGGGCGCCTCGCTTTCCCATCCAAAGTACCCGTCGCCGGATTTAACCGTCACGTTCCGATACCCGAGATCGGCGAGGGTCTTTGCCGCTTTGTCAGCAAGAGAGCTGCGTATCTCGATCGTATAGATCTCTTTCGCGATCTGGGCCAGCACCGCAGCCTGGTAGCCTGACCCCGTTCCGATCTCCAGCACCCGGTCGGCAGGCCCGAGCCGCAGGGCTTCGGTCATCAGCGCGACCACATAGGGCTGCGAGATCGTCTGGCCTTCCCCGATCGGGAGGGGGTGGTCTCCGTACGCCTGGCTCCGGTACGAGGTATCCACGAACAGCTGCCTCGGCACCGTGCCCATGGCTCTCAGAACCATGGGATCTTTGATACCTCGCCCTTTGAGGTCCCGCGTAACCATCTGCTGCCGCATGAGAGCGAACTGGTCCTCGGCAAACGAACGTGCAAAGGAAAGAAAAAAAACGACCATGAAAAGGGCCAGCAGCCGCAAAGCTATTTTCAAGGATACGATCATGTTGCGCATCACTCACTTCGTTGGAACATCCGCCAGGGCCTGTCCAGCCTGAAGATTTTTCCGGAATCTTGCCGTAGACTGTAACCGCTGGGCGAATCATGCTCTGGCAACCAAGTCAGCGTACCCTGCACGTCAGGCGGCACGCGAACGATGCAATTGCCGCTCAAATGATTTGTAGCTAATGGCTCAGGGATAGATTCTCCCATGTGAATCATATCAGCAACCACCCTGCACATAACGTTGCGGATCCCTTTCAGTGCTGCCTCAGCCGTTTGCTTCAGCGCAGGCTGGAAACTCAGCGCAACGTCCACATAGTTGGTCGCCGAAACAATGATCACATATTTTGCATAGATCTGCAAAGCGAATTCCGAACGGTCAAGAGTAGAAGGCCGTGAACTTTGGAATATCTGTTTCGCTTCGGTGCTTTCGTTCGACCATTAAGTCGGTGAACTCTCCGGCGGGCATCGCTCTGTTAAAGAAATATCCCTGTGCCTCGTCGCACCTGGTTTCGGTAAGGCAGGAAAGCTGCTCCGCGGTTTCTACGCCTTCGGCTATAACAGATATTTTCATTTGATGGGCCATGGCGGTCACGGCGCCTACAATCGCTCGATCATCAGGATCATTGGCGATGTCCTTAACGAACGTTTGATCTATTTTTAGCCTTTGAAACGGCAGTCTCTTCAGATTATTTAAAGATGCATAACCCGTGCCGAAATCATCAATGCTGATGCGGAGCCCCTTCGCTGCCAATTCATGCAGGCAGTCAATTGTGCGATCGACGGCCACTACCGCAACACTTTCCGTAATCTC
>DASPQB010000165.1:0-3581 GCA_035625205.1 Nitrospirota bacterium
TGACCTTGCCCCCTAAAACCGGTCCAGGTGTAGAATTGTAATCTGGGCACATTTTAACAAGGGAGGCAGATATGCGCAAGAAGGGATTTACCCCTGAGCAGATCGTCAGGAAACTGCGAGAGGCTGAGGTGTTGATCAGCAAGGGGGAGACCGTTGCACAGGTCATCAAAAAACTGGGGGTCAGCGATGTAACGTATTACCGATGGCGGAAGGAATACGGGGGCATGCAGGTAGACCACGCCAAGAGACTGAAGGAAATCGAGCATGGAAACGCCCGTCTGAAGAAACTTGTCGCTGACCTTTCCCTGGACAATGCCATTTTGAAGGAAGCAGCAAGGGGAAACTTCTAAGCCCGTCGAAGAGACGCAGAGCCGTGAAACAGGCATGTCAACAGCTATCAGGTTCAGAGAGGCGGGCTTGCAAGGTGTTTGGACAACCCAGGACCACGCAGCGGCTCAAACCGTATGTGCCTGATGATGAGCCTCGCCTGGTAACAAGAATCATTGAGCTGGCAGAGCGGTATGGCAGATATGGCTATCGGATAAGAACAGGGTTGCTGAAAGCAGAGGGCTGGAACGTGAACCATAAGAGCGTGGAGAGGCTTTGGAGACGGGGAGGGCTGAAAGTTCCCAAGAAGCAGCCCAAGCGTGCAAGACTGTGGCTCAATGCTGGCTCCTGTATAAGGCTCAGGCCCCAGCATAAGGACCATGTCTGGAGTTATGACTTCATGGCAACGAGGACAGCGGATGGTCGGGCAGTCAGGCTTCTGAATATCATAGACGAATACACGGGGGAATGTTTAAGCATACGGGTAGCTCGGCATATCACCTCTGAGGACGTGCTGGAGGAACTGTCAAGCCTATTTATCATCAGAGGCATACCGCAACACATACGGTCGGACAACGGGGCAGCATGCACGGCGAAAGCAGTTCGCCAATGGCTCAGTGACATTGGAGTAAAGACTTTGTTTATCGAGCCAGGTAGCCCATGGGAGAATGGCTATGTGGAGTCATTCAACGGAAAACTCAGGGATGCAGTTCTCAACAGGGAGATCTTCACAACCTTGATGCAGGCAAGAGTTCTGATTGAGGGCTGGCGCAGGCAGTATAATGAGATACGGCCACACAGTGCTTTGGGCTACAGGCCACCGGCACCAAAAGCTAAATTGCCTGTCTATGAGTCATTAAATACGACTCTGAGTGTGGTACACTGATGGGGGGCAGGTCAAATGACCCTTGTCGCGATTTCTAAAGTAGTTACTCAACCAAAATCCATAATTTGACAATCGCATCTATCCATGCTAAAAGCTAACTAAGAGGAATAATCCCGACAAAGCCAAACAAATTGCTGAGCTTAAATCTTAACAACAAGGAGGTAGCGGAGATGGCCATTACACCGAGTATGATCAACGATGTGGACATTGCAGTATTCAAAGCTACGATGGAGGCGGTCAAGGGTGATCCGAAGAAAGGGGCAACCGTTTGGACTGCAAAGACACAATGGAAGGGAGGACTGAAAACAGAAGCAAAACTCAGGAATTTTGGGCTTAACTTTGATGAGCCTGAGGCTGTGGCAGGAACAGATACCACTGTAAGCCCCCACGAAACCGTGCTCGCCTGCTACGGGGCCTGTCTTACGGTCGGCATTTCCCTGAATGCCGCTCTACAGGGCATAAGTTTAAGAAGCATAGAGATCGACCTCGAAGGCCATATCGATCTGCCCGGCTTTCTCGGACTTGCAGGAATTGAGGGCCTGAAGGATCTTCCCGGCTACCATACGGTGAAGGCCACCGTGCACATTAAAAGTGATGCGAGCAAGGAGGCGATCAAGAAGGTTTTCGACCGGGTCGTGAAGTATTCACCTGTAGGATTGACTCTGTCAAGGCCGGTGGAGGTAAACGCAGAACTGATCTATAACGAATCTTAGGGGTGTGGTAACAGGGAGCCATCTCAATGGAAAGACATCAAAGCATACTCAACTAAATCATAGGAATGTTTTTCTTAGTTGTCACCAGGCCAACTCTATAGTAAAAATCTGGGGAAAGCTTATATCTATGCGCCAGTCGTTTCGAAGTGTACTCCTCACGAAAGGACCAATAATAGGCGCGAGGGTTTCGATCGGAAATCATGTTCTCGTCAAAAGATTGGCTGTTTGGCGTAGTCGGTGGACTAAGCAAGAAGGCGGTGAATAGTTCGGGGCGAAAGACACAACGTGAAAAAATGAAGCTGTGAGTAAGCTTTCTTATAGCTGAACAAACATCGTCGGGCATTATCCAGTCATGTGGAGTAGAAAAGGTCCAATGATTACCTATAGATTATGTCAATTTGACATATTTCGTGAATTGACGACCCTAAAACAATCTGATATTATCAGAAAATTATTTATAATTGGTTATGGTCGAAAAGGGAGACGTTGTCAATGAAAGTCGGTGGGGTTGCTCGCGGAGACATTGACGGATTCTTCGGGCTGTTCGTCGACAATCTTTTGCAGTTGATGTTGATCGCGGTACTCTGCGGGAAAGTGTGCGGCATGCCGTCAGATATGGTCTTTGGGAAGATTCTTCCCGGAGCGGCGCTTTCGATCCTATTTGGCAACGTGTTCTACGCATGGCAGGCAAGAAAGCTGGCCATCAGGACGGGTCGGACGGATGTCACTGCGTTGCCATACGGCATCAACACCGTCAGTCTCATTGCCTACGTTTTCCTGATCATTGCCCCAATTTATTTCAAAACGAAAGATCCAAACCTTGCCTGGCAAGCCGGCCTGTTCGCGTGTCTCGCCAGTGCTGTACTGGAGTGTGTCGGGGCTTTTGTAGGTGACTGGCTCCGCAGGAATACACCACGGGCCGCACTGCTATCGTCGCTGGCTGGCATTGCCATCACCTTCATATCCATGGGTTTCGTGTTCCAGATCTTCGCTATGCCGGCTATAGCGGTTGTGCCTGCATTGTTAGTGATTATTGTCTATGGAGGACAGATCAAATTGCCGTTGGGACTTCCGGGAGGTTTCATCGCGGTGGCGCTGGGCGTGGCAATGGGATGGATTCTCAGATGGTCTGGTTATCCGTATTTTCAACCGCTCCAGGAGCCGTACCATTTTGCCGTCAATTTTCCAAAGACCTCTTTTCCCGACATGTTCGCATTTCTGGCGAACGGGCAGGGATGGAAGTATTTCTCCGTTATATTCCCGATGGCGCTGTTCAACGTGGTCGGTTCACTCCAGAACCTTGAAAGTGCGGAAGCGGCCGGCGATCGGTACGATACACGGTCGTCCCTGCTGGTCAACGGTTTCGGATCGATTGTGGCAGCTTGCCTGGGAAACCCGTTTCCGACCACGATTTACATTGGTCATCCGGGTTGGAAGGCAATGGGGGCTAGGTGGGCTTACTCGATATTGAATGGCACTGTAATCATGATACTCTGCCTGATCGGAGGAGTTACCCTGGTGCTCAAGATTGTGCCGATAGAAGCAATGATTGGTATTCTGCTCTGGATCGGGCTTATAATCACGGCCCAAGCGTTCCAGGAAGTGCCTAAGAAACACAGTGTGGCAGTGGCGATCGGACTGATGCCGGCGCTCGC
>DASPQB010000166.1:0-4931 GCA_035625205.1 Nitrospirota bacterium
TCCAAGAGATTAACGGTCAGAAAAAACAGTTTCAAAGCTCTTTTGATGAAGCCTTTGTTCATTACATTCCCGCTGAAATCAAAACGCAGGATAACCGCTTCAGAGTACTCAAGGAATTGCCGTTTGATCCTGATGCACGGAGGAGAAGAGCGGTAGTTTTTGATGGTCAGACCAAAAAGCACTATCTGGTTGTAATAGGTTCGACTGAAACATTGCTGGAAATTGCAAGAAAACAAAAGCTGGAACGGTATAGTGAAGAATTAATCAGTGAGAGGAAAGAAGGATTGCGTCATATTGCCGTTGCGTATAAAGAAATAGTCTATGATAGGGATTTTGACATACTTGAGAATGAACAGGGTGTCGAGTTCCTCGGGTTTGCCACCTTGGTCGATCCGCTCAGGCCTGCTGCGAGAGACACTATAAAGCAGGCCGAAAAATTAGGTATCGCTATTAAGATCCTTAGTGGAGACAGCAGGGAAGTAGCGGCATATATAGGCAGGGAAGTGGGACTGCTTGGCAGCGGCCAGGCGGTTTATACAGGCGAAGAACTGGAAGCCATGCCCAAAGAGAAGTTCAAATTAACAGTAAAGAACAATTCTGTTTTTGCGCGTGTTTCGCCTCAGCAGAAATACGACATTATCCAAGTCCTCAAGGAGGACAATGTGGTTGCCTATCAGGGAGACGGCATAAATGACGCTCCTTCACTCAAGCTGGCTGATGTCGCTATTGCGGTCAACAGTTCCACTGACATTGCCAATGAAAATGCCGACATTGTGCTGCTGAGCGATAATCTGGAGGTGATCATAAACGGAATCAAAAATGGCCGCGCTATCTTTGTAAATATCAACAAGTACATCAAATACACGCTGGTCGGCAACTGGGGGAATTTTATTGCGTTAGGAATACTGTATCTTTTGTCTTCCGATTTACCGATGCTTCCAATCCAGGTCCTCCTTACCAGTGTTATTACCGACATTCCGTTTATTTCAATTTCTACGGACAACGTGGAAGCCGGCGAAGTGATACTGCCGGTGAAACACAATCCTAAAGAATTGATTATGCTTCCATTGGTTCTGGGGGTCCCAACGGCCTTGTTTTCATTATGCTCGTTCTATCTCGTTCGCAACAATGACCAAATATATATTCAAACAGTATTATTTCTGTTATTCACCTTGTTACAAATGTTTGCCTTCTTTTCTGTCAGAACTGCCGGCCATTTCTGGAAGGGAGCAAAACCTGCTTTCACTCTAAGTATTCTATTTTTTCTCGCTCTTGTATTTTCCCTGCTTATCACTTATATTCAGCCCTTTCAGACTTGGTTCCATTTTATTTCTTTGCCGCTGTCCGGGATATTGGCTATGCTGCTCATGATGGTTCTGTATTTATTAATAATGGATGTTGTAAAGGGGCAATATTATAAAGCCCTGGCATGGATTGACACTCCAAAAATCAGCTCAACGCCGTCATAGCCTTACTTTGAGTTGTCGCGATCCTGACACTCTAGATTACAAGGTATGCGATAAAGTTTCGAATTATTGAATGTACCTCGCGCGGCCCGTGGAGAACAGCTGCTTTCATGGTTTATCTCCCCGGATTGGATATTGTCCGCCACCCATGCGTGGCGATCCGGTGTTGTTCATAAGAGATCCTTCATTCTCCGAACCTAGACCTTTTTCCCCATTTCATATGCCTGGGTCATCGCCTGGCTACGTTTGATGTCTCCCGCCTTCCAGGCACCAGTCCCGTAGATGATCCCTTTTTCTCTTGCACCGGGAAGGCAGGAAGTAAATCCTCTGAACCCTTCCACGGTCCTTTCCATTGCCTGCTGCCTGTTGTCCGCAGCAGTAACAATGAAATACATCTCCTTATTGCTGATCTTCGTATATCTCGAATATGTTCTGTCGATCAGTGTTTTCATCTGTCCGTTCATCATGTAAAAATACACAGGCGTTGCCATCGCGATCACATCGACGGCTATCATTTTATCCAGGACCTCGGCCATATCGTCCTTCTGAACTCACGTGCCTCCACTACCCTGACAGGCGCCGCATGCAACACAATGATTGATCCTCTTGTCCCGTAAAAATATCTTTTCCGCCTGATTGCCTCCTTCTTTTGCCCCACGCATGAACTGATCACAGAGCAAATCTGAATTTCCACCCTTTCTTGGGCTTGCAGACACTATTAATACTTTTTTGTCATACGCGTCTCCCTTTTCATAATATTTTATCATTCTTTGAGCAATGCCGTATCGATCACAAAACGGTAACGCACGTCCTTGTTCACGACCCGCTCGTAAGCCCGATTGACGTCCTCAACGCGGATCAGTTCGATGTCCGCCTTGGTGTTCCGCGACGGACAGTAATCGATTCCCTCCTGCGTGTAGGCGACGTCTCCGATCATAGAGCCCGCAAGATTCTTGCGGCCGAACGCCAGTGCCCCGCCATGTAGGCGTTGAAGATGATTTAGCGCACCCACGTAGACCAACGTGGCGTCAAGCTTGAGAAGGTCCAGGAAGGGCTGCATCGGGTAGGCTTGGGGAACTGTGGAGAGCAGCAGGTCAAACTGGTTGGTGAGCCGCTTCCGAGCCGCGGTGTCACTCCACAACAGTTACCGCGAATGTGTTTTACCATCACCAGATCGTTCTGGAAGGAACGCGGGCATACTATGATCTCAAACGAGAAGGCCGACTTGAGCTCCGGAGCGTTTCCTATGAGGGAGCCGCCCCTCCGAAAGACCCGGAGGTCGCCAGTCTTGCCGATATCATGTGGCAGATCACCAACATCGTCTTTGGGAGGATGGACGGGATATGGAGCGGCAAGACGACTGAACCGCCCGGCATGCAGAATAGGTATCCAGGGGTAAACCATGTTCTTGTCAATGTGTCTGAAGACTGCCCGCAGGCACTGGGGTCTGGGAGGCGGTTTGGCAAGGACCAGATAGAGTCCACGGTTGCGGAAACGAGAAATGCGATTGATCAAATCTAGACTGAGGCTGTTCGGGGACCGGATGAGCATAAGGGGAAGCGTCTCAAAGAAGTGAATTGACTTTACTTAGTGCGAGTGCTATATATGAACCTGATATTTAACGACAACTGAATTCAAGCTAAGGGAATCCCGTGAGAATCGGGAGCGGAGCCGCCGCTGTGATCCCAACCCCGGACCAAAGGGGCAAATCCTTTACTACTAAATGTGCCACTGGCCGATGAGAAGGCTGGGAAGGCCGGTAAAGGAGGGAGAGCCAGAAGACCTGCTTGATTGAATACGTTCGCACAATCTTCGGAGCTAAGATCATGTGTGGATTAATGCATTCCTTTAATCCCCAGTCTCTCATCGAAGACTGGGGATTTTTTGTGATCGATGCTGAAGGAAGGCAGCTGTAAAGCGGAACCCGAAGGCAAGATCTAGGTGTAGGTTCCAGCGCTCTCGTGAGAATGAGAAAGCGGAAAGGGGTGCGATTCCCCTGCTGTCGCGAAACTGTGAAGGAAACGAAAGCCGAGAAAGCCACTGCCCTCTCCGGGGCGGGAAGGCCGGCGAGTAGGGTGTCCTGAGCCAGGAGACGTCTCATTCAATATTCCCGCGTGGAAGGAGAAAAACATGGCAGGAAAATTACCGCCGTTGCCGCAGAAGAGGGAAGGGTGCCTTTTGGCATCGGGAAGCGGCCGCAATCTTCTCGATATCGCGAAAAGATCGACAGAGTTGGAGGAACAAGAGAACGGCATGCCCTTTGATGTGCTGATCGCACGTCGCCCGCGGGAGATTGAACAGGGCGTCGTTCAGGAGATTACCCACCATGGACCATGTACGAAACAGGATTGCACGAGTGAACGGCACACTCTCCGACGAGGCGCAGAAGCGACTCGATAACCTCACGAAACCTCAGGGGAGTCTCGGCAGGCTCGAAGAGTTTGCCGGTATGGTCGCGGCGATCACCGGCGACAAAATACCGGTGCTCGACAAGAAAGTCGTCTTCACTTTTGCGGGAGATCACGGCGTCGTCAACGAGGGGGTATCCGCGTATCCGAAAGAGGTGGCCCCGCAGATGGTGTTCAATTTTCTTCGCGGCGGCGCGGGCATCAATGTGCTCGCGCGGCATGCGGGCGCGGACGTCGTCATCGACATCGGCGTTGACCACGACTTTGGCAATGTTCCCGGTCTCGTTTCGAGAAAAGTCGTGCGCGGTACCGCGAATATGTTCAAAGGGCCGGCCATGACCAGGCAGCAGTCGGAGCAGTGCATCCAGGTAGGGATCGACCTCGCCCGCGAGTATGCGGGAAAAGGGCGGATCATGCAATGAAACGTATTACGATATTCCTTTTATTTTCACTGTCTATGCTGAATACCTGCTTCGCTGCCGAATATGCGTCTCCGCCCAAGCGCATTGTGTCGCTGGCTCCGAGCATGACCGAGATCCTCTTTGCGCTCGGGTTGGGAGACAACATCGTCGGCGTCTCGACGTTTTGCGATTATCCGGAAGAGGCGAAGAAAAAACCGAAAATCGGGGGTATGTCCAATCCTTCGCTTGAAGCGGTGCTTTCACTCAAGCCGGATGTCGTCGTGATGACCACGGATGGGAATCCGAAGGAATTCGAGGAACGGCTTACGTCGATGAAGATCAAAACCTATGTCTTTGAGGCCCGTACCCTCAGGGTGCTTCCGCAAGGCATTCGGAGCATGGCAGCAGCCTTGGGGGTCAAGGATCGCGGGGAGCGTCTCGCGCAGTCAATTGAAGACGGGGTCCGGAAGGCGTCCCGATCAGCCTCACCCGGACCTGATCGCGCATCGGGGAAAAAGGTCTTATTCATCGTCTGGCCCGAACCACTTATCGTCGCGGGCCCCGGAACCGCGATTCACGATGCAATAACACTCCTGGGCTATGACAACATTGCATCACAGGCAGCGACAGCGTATCCGAAATATTCGATTGAAGAG
>DASPQB010000167.1:0-3558 GCA_035625205.1 Nitrospirota bacterium
AAGGTTGCTAGGCTCCTCTCCTTAATTTTTCAGCAAAATAGCCCGGCAGACCGGTGGAACTGATTGCTGCCGCCACCTTCTCAACATCATAGACAACGCGGGTGAATTCAGTTTTAATCGCCGATTTCGTTATATCAACGATTGCCACGCAGGCGCGCGGATCGCCATCCTTGGGCTTCCCCACGCTTCCGGCATTAATGAAGACCTTTCCATTAACGTCTTTCCGGTAAGGTTTATGGATATGACCGTAGATCATGATATCGGCATCGCCTTTATCGGCCATTTCATGAAAAAACTTCTCCGGCCGGTCTTCAAACCAATAGAGATTGTTCTTTTTCGGTGTCGCATGGAATAGCCAAACCTTTTTGTCTTCAACAGTAAACTTGATCTCGGCTGGAAGGTTCTTCATGTAGGTCTTGCTTTCAGGCGATACATGCGACTTTGTCCATTCAAAAGACCGATGAGCCATCTCTTCCTGAAGGGGACCTTCGGCTCTGCAGCCACAATGTTCCAGATCGTTCGCCACTGCTTCGTCGTAGTTGCCCTGGACACCCTCGATACTTTGCTTAATGAGAAAGTCGATGACCTCGTTCACATAGGGTGCATAGCCTCCGAGGTCGCCGAGATGATAGATGCGATCCGGCTTTAGGAGGATAGTTGCTTCATAAGCAGCTTTAAGCGCCTCTATGTTTCCGTGAATGTCTCCAAATACCGCTATTTTCATACTTCAGTCTCCGCTTTCCGAAAAGGGAATTCGCATGAGCAATCTAACAGCAGTTACTTGAACCGCTCGTATCGCTACACCCGCAGTTGGGCTCTCCGCCTTTGATCATGGAGTTTATAATAGCAGCGGCACAACCCACACCGGAATTGACCGATATTGCTTCGAAATCGCAATTTTTGGCACAAGCGCCGCACTCCATGCAGAGATCCCGGTCCGTTATCATGGCCTTTTTCTCATTCATCTCGAATACGCCCTGCGGGCAGACTTCTACGCATCTCCCGCAGCCAGCGCATTTGTCATCCTTATAAGCTAGAGTTGTCACGTTTACAAGATACTTCATATGACCTCCCATTCCTTCAACTTATACACGACAACCATGATGATAAAAGCTGCAGTTGCCGTAGCGTACAACGTGATACCAATCTTCAGTTCCTTCTTTACGCCGGACATGCCAGTGAATGTTGTTGAGCCTGTAAATTGAAGCGCGATGTATGAGCTGAGTGCGGGGAAGAAAACGTAGACCGATACCAGAAGCAACATGTTGTGCAGAGGTAATGGATCGATTATCAACACCGCTCCAGCGACCATTGCCATACCGACGATCCATCCTTTGACTGCGAAGGAACGAAATGGCACAAAGGGTAGTAAAACTGGCGTCACGAACGCACCAGCAAGGACCGCAAGTAGCCCGAACAGCAGGAAGGTCATTCCCGGATGCCAGATACTGGAAAACAGTATGCCCGATGGCTGAAGACCGAAAAGGACCAGCACGGCAAGGGCGAACCAGGGGAACTTCTTCATTGCCGGATTGATTTCCATCGGCGTCAGCACCAGCCGATCCAGAATGTTGAACCGAATGGTGCTCATTTCTTTTGTTTTCTTCCTTCCCAGGGCGACATAAGCCGGGATGTCCCTCGCATCGACAGGCCCAAAGAATACACGAAACCCGGTGATCTTCTGGGCTTGGCTCGCCGAAACGCCCACAGCGCCGAGCTGAGGCAGGATTATCCTCCGGTGCTCTACCACCGAATCGAGCTTCGATAGCCTGATCTGACGGACGAGTTCGTCAGTTCCGAACGTTCCCTTTCCTGCTGCGCACCACACATTAATGCCTTTCGTATCGAGTACCAGGATCCAGGCATCAATTTGGTAAAGCGATCGCCGCAGAATGTCGAAGGTCAACTTATAGTTTGCCGTAACAAAGACGTCCGAGTCCTTTGTCGGCGAACCCACAGCATAAAGCCCCGGTTCGACGATATAGGCCATGCGAAATGCGCTTATGCGGCTCCTGATCATTCCCCAACGGTCCTGACGCGACCACGATGTTGCAACACGTCGGGCTGTGCCGGCGGGCGTTGTGAGAGTGCCCGTAACGTAAGGCGGTTGCACTTTCTTCACAAACTTTAGGATCTCCAAAGCGACACCTCCGGCTAATTTCCGCGTTCCGTTCTGCAACAGGCTTTACCATTCCCTATATCGCAACCAGGACCAGACTTTTTCGATTTAAGAAACCATTTCTCAAGTCTCTTTTTGTCTTCTGCAATCGGCCCGCCGTCGGCTCTCTCGCAGACCGACACCATCAGCATTCGCCTGAACAGGTCATTTTCATTAAGACTGTAATGTATCCATTTGCCCTGTTTCCGGTCCTTGATGAGTCCGGCTTCCTTCAGTACTCCAAGATGGAATGAGGCTTTCGGTTGAACAATATTGAGCGAAGCGACTATATCGCAGACGCAGAGTTCACCTTTTTCAAGTAGTTTCACGATCCTTAGCCGAGTCTCGTCAGAAAGTGCTTTGAAGATAAGCGTTAATTCTTCCATATTTATCAATTTCCCTTTATTTATATTTACAATAATATTAAAATAAGCGCTCTAATTGTTTAAAATTAACGTTCTGATTAATTTTCATATAAAATATTATTTATATAATACAGAATGGGCTAGCGCGTGTCAAGTTATTTGTCCAAGGTGCGGAACGCATTATTAGCCTCTTTCGACGATAATTTGGTAAGGATTATTTGTTACGTTTGCGGGAACTTCTCTGTTTGACTTACTTAGTGATGTGAAGTCTCTTGAGTTTTAATCCTACAATGTAAACTGACAAAAAAAATAGCAAGAAGGGAATCCATGTGCCGAGAGTGCTGCGGAACATGTCATAGTTTCGCTCTATTACCGGTGCAACTAATCCTGCATCCAAGACCATTACAATAGTGAGAAAAACTGCAGCAGTCATTAAGGGCGATGTATAATTGAACATTTTAAAATAGACGAAGGCTATAATTGCAAAAAAGATGGGAGCAAGAATTACGTGAACAATGAGAGTAAGCTGCATAGACAACATTGTTTTGCCGATTCCTATCGTTGCACTGCACAGCATCCAGCCAACAAGCGCATGGGCGATCATGATCAAGACTTTGTTTATTGTGGTTATATTCATCTTGCCTTAATTCCTGATAAGGCGATGACTCGCGCAGTAAATAAGAATTGATGTTTTAGGATGTCCAAGGCTTGGACAAATGCACCGTGCTTGGGATGTTCACCGTGGAACTCCATAACAATTCCCAGTCCTGCGATCAAAAAAAATTGAATAAATTTCGTAAGGAGGTATTCTGTGAGCTTGAGTGAATATATGCTTCATTGGATCGAATGTCAAATGGGGTTGATTGATGATGTGGGTTGATTGATGAATTCCGATAGAAGTTGATATATTCTTAACCCAATGAGGTTGCGGACTTCAGGAGGTTTTTAACAAGGTTTCGAAAAATCTCGCCACCAACATTTCATCTGGAAATGCGGACTCTTTTCGATTGTCGCATGTGCGTCTTTGTAGTTGAA
>DASPQB010000168.1:0-8882 GCA_035625205.1 Nitrospirota bacterium
AGAGACAGACAAGATCGGAATCGGTCCTGAGCTGTTCCTGGACGAACTTATCCAGCGGCACGTCGCGTCCAAGGTCATAGACCGTGAAGCCAGCAACGTCAAACATCATTTTCACGATGTTCTTGCCGATGTCATGAACGTCGCCCTCGACTGTCCCGATCACCACGGAGCCCTTGACACCGAGGTCCAACTGTGTAACGTGCGGTTTCAGGATATCGAGGCCGGCATAGAGAGCATCGGCGCACATGAGCAGCTCTGGTACGAAGTATTCCTGAGCTTCGAACATACGGCCAACCTCCACCATGCCTGAGACGAGGCCGTTGAAGATCGCGTCATTCGCGTCCATGCCCACGCTCAAGACTTCGTTAGCAGCCTCTTTTGCCGTATCCTCGTCGTACTGGATTACAGCGTTCCGCAGTTTTTCTAACAACTCTTTTTTCTTCTCTTCCGTTGCCATGGATTACCTCCTGTACTTTCTGACTTCATCCATCATCGTCTTGAAATTGTCTGCCGGCACGGTGGGCCAGATATCGCAGCCGGGCCAGACGGCGCTGACGCCGTCGTCCATGCATTTTTTCATCGTCTGTCGAACGAGGTCCGGTGTACCCGAGACCAGCACATTATAAGGATCATAGTTTCCGAAGATGAGCGCTTTTGGACCCAGTTTTTTGCGCGTTTCGGCAACGTCGTTCTTCTGGTCCACGCTGATTGCCCGCGCCCCGCTCTCAGCCATAAAGGGGACGATGTCATTCGTCTTGCCGCAGATATGGAGAACGCTGGGGACTTTTATCGTTGCGAAGATCTTCTTGAGATAGGGGAGGATAAGACTTTTGAACACACGGGGAGAGAGCACGTCTGAAGTTGCCCCCATTTCCCGCACTGTGATGTAGTCCACTCCTGCCTTCTCGTACTGTTCTGCAACCTGGATGCTCACCTCGGAGAGCTGGTCGAGAAGCTTGCCCACTTTGTCTGGCTTCTTAAAGGAAAGCTTCAGGAGATCGTTCAGCTCCATGACCTGGCCGGCGAGTGTGAAGGGCCCTAGGACGTAGGAACCAATGGCAGTTTCGCTGCCGACGTCCTTCTTCATAAGTTTGATTGCTTCGACCATGAGCGGCACCCTTCCGCGAGTCGTTATATTGGAAGGAACGGCGATTTCCATCTCGGCTTCATTATGAATTAGCTTCGTTTTTATCGTGGGATACAGTAGATCTTCGGAGTGGGCGTAGACATTGATCTCGCACCCCATCGCCTCGGCCTCGATACAGAGGTCAAAGGGCGCAACCGCGCTCTCGAATCCGAAGAGTTTAGACGTTGAGGCCGCAGCCGCGGCCATCATCTTCGCGTCAAGGTGTGTTGCCGCAAATTTTTGGTTAAGTGATTTCAACCCCTCGGTAGTGACATTGCCCATGCCGCTGAAGCAGGGCGGCCGGTCCACATCCTCTCCGGCGAAAAGCTTCAGCACCCTTTCTCTTGCATTCACTGTTGTCATGCATCCTCCTTGCGTCAAAAAATGATTTTCGCGATAGTGCAGAAATCGCGTAGAAGAACGGGAACTATCCTAACGCCGCGGCCTCTGCGAGAGGATTATTACCTTATCTGATCGGACAAGTTTCGTTTCTATTTCCTCGCTGCTCCCGAGGTTAGCTTTCCAATAAAATCAGAAAAATATTTTTTAATCGGTATATTGGCGTTGTCGGATATCTTGCTCGTCTCGTCATACACCAGCGTGGAAAGCAGGACCTGCGCTGCTGCCACCGCAGGAAAAATCCGCGGCGCCGTAACGATGGGGCCATAAAAATTGAAATCGCTCCAGAGGGCCGAGGACATGCCCTGGACCACGGCATCCATGGCCTTGAAGCCATCTAGGCTCCAGATGGTCTTCGCCTCTTTCCACATGTGCGTGCCATTCGAGTAAGCGCCGCCACAGGGAAGGCCGAGCTTCTCTTTGATCAGCCTGTTCGCCACCAGGGAGAACGACGTGGCAGGCAGGTTCATGACAGAAGTGTCTACGATGACGGTTGCAAAGTCGTTGGCCCCCTGGGAAAGGATGCTCTCGAGCGATTTAAGCCGCCCCGAAGGCGACTGGTCCTGATCGTCGAAGGCCTGTACCACGACATGCTTGATTCCGAGGTCCTTCAATTTCTGGACCTGTCCCATAATGTCTTTGTCCCAGGGAGTAATGCTGTTGTACAGGAACTTGTCTTGGAGTCCGAGCTTGGCCACGTACTCTGTTGCCTGAGCCCTTTTTTCCGCGACCCACATGTCGATTCCGAAGGGCATTGTCGTCGTTTCGCGGTAAAAATCGATGTAGATCTTGGCTTCTTCCGCCGAGTTCGCCACCATGGCTACCATGGAAGGAATCCCGGTTGAGGCTGATAACTCTTCCTGTGCCCGGATCATCTGAGTGGCCTTCACGTGATCGAAGTTGCCCTTACGGTCTGTGACAATACGATCCTTATTGTGAAACATGGACGCGATTAGGAGCGGGGGGTTCTCCCCAGGCTGACCGCCCACCTTCATGCCGCCAAGATTAAATACCTGTTGGTCTTTTTTAAAGCGAAACATTTCGATCCCCTTTTTTCAACAGAAGTAATATTCGGCAACTGCCACAATGACTCAGAGAACTGTATTTTTGAACTTTAGAATGCATCACTGCCCATCGTGCCGTTTTTTATGATGATTGTATGAGTGCGAAAGAACGGGGGAGCCTTCGAAACGCTCCCCCACGAATTGCGGTTAAAATACTCCATGATCGAACTTGGGCTGAGGCAGATACTCCCACTTTTCACCCTTGCGGAACTTCGCTTCGATGTCGAGGCATTTAAGGGCGTATTCGAAGGCATAGGGAATCCCCGGCCCGCCGGGCACAAAGCCCGCGAGGATCATGCCGACCGAAGCAGCTTCGAAAATCTCGCCTGTGGTCGCGCCGGCATTGATGGCCGGAATCACATGAATTATGCACCGAGGCGAGCAGTATGCCACCCCTCCAGACATGAACATCAGTTCTTTAACTTTACGGGAGAGGGCGCCATCACCGAAGATACTTGCGTAAAAATCAGCGAACGTCCTTCCCGGCTCGGGCGTAACTGTGTTGATGATCTGGAACATGCGCGGAACGAAGCCGCACTGCTTCTTCATGTACTCGTTTACTTCTTCCAACGACATTTTCTTCTCAGCCATTTTTACTACCTCCTTTTGTCCGGATGCACTCTGTGCCCCGGAAAATAGCTTCTTCAGCTCGTCTAAAATACCCACACAGGCAACCTCCTTTCACACGGTGAACCCGTTCACCTCCTTCTTATTTGAAGAATGGAGAGCAGACTCGTAGTTGGAATGTTCCTAGTATTTCCACTCATGCGCCACCTGAACGAACTTTTTGATGTTGTCGTAAGGTATCGTGGGCGGTATGTCGCATCCCGGCATGAGCACGAAACCCCCATCCGTCCCCGCAGCCTTGATTACTTCCTTACAGGTATTCTCCACATCCTGCACTGTGCCGTTCAGCATGATCTTCACGGGGTCCACGTTACCGCCAAAGCACATTTTGCCGTGAAGCGCTTCTTTCGCCTTCGCCATGTCTGTCTTGTGGTCCAGGCTGATGCAGCTCGCGCCCGTCTGCGGGAAGAGATCCAATCGGTCCGTGGTGTTTCCGCAGATGTGAACCAGCGTATGCACGCCTTTGGATTTTGCCCAGTCTGTAAATTTTTTTAGATAGGGTACGGCGAACTTTTCAAATTGTTTTTTAGAAATGAGATCACCCGATGCAGTGGGGTCTGCGAGGCTAATTACCTCAAGTGTTTTGTCCGCGACAACCGGTTCGTAAAGATGGATCAAGAGATCGGTGGCGAAGTCCACAACCTTCTCAACAAAGGCTGGTTTCTTGAATGTGGCCTTCATCATGGCCTCTTCCCCGACAAACCTTGCACCGAGCGTAAAGGGCCCCCAGGCAGTCATGGTCACCACATAAGTATCACCGATCTTTGCTTTCGTCTGGCGCAGCGCCTTCTTTACAGCATTGATGGTCTCATTTTTATCAAGATCTGCGATATTAAGCTTTGAAAGATCCTCTTCGCTGGAGACGAAATGATGTTCCAGGTCGGGCGCACCGACTTCACGAAATTTAATCTTGCCTCCGAGTGCTGAGGCATGGAAGTTATTGTATCCTGACCCGGCATAAACGACGTCGCATTGGAGCTTGGCGCTCATGTCAACGAGCATGGAAGTCATCTTGTCCGCATCTCTTGAAAGTGCCTCGAACGACGTGCCCCAGCCTTTGATGCTCCACATTCCCGCGCCGAACAGGGTCACCGGGAGTCTGTCGGACTTTCCGCCCTCAAATGCCTTAAGTATAACTTCCTTTGGTTTCATAGTACCTCCCTCCCAACATGAATAGACATACCGACGATTACGGAGTTCCTGACTCCGTGTATCAAGCCTTGTGTCGTACGATCATACTGAGATGCTGTGGATCGCTCGTTTGAACTCTTCGAGGTCAACTGGTGCGTCGACGTTCATAGAGGGGACATCCTTCAAGCTGCCCCCTACATATACTATCGGCAGGCCTGGCTCCACGGTCTTTATGATTTGCACTGCATCCTCCGTGGAAAGACCAAAAGGTTCGGAGTCAATGATGATGAGATCATACGAGCCGAACATCACCTTTTTGACCGCCAGTGCTGGGTGTTCGACAGTTTCGACATCATGCCCTTCGTCTCTCAACAGACCGTAGAGGCTCTTGACAAGGATGGAATTGGAGGAGCAGAGAAGGATTTTTGTCATAGCATCATGTAGAAATGCATTTGCAATGCCACAACAGAGATTTTTTTATTATAATCAACATCTAACGACTCAGTTCATAGAGCTAACATGGAGAACTGGAGAAATCTGACGGGATAAATTGAAGTTATCCAAAAAAGCTGGGATTTATCATTTACTCAGAAATTTAGGTAGAGGACCGGTCATTAGCAAGCCGATGAGGATACCGCGTCGTTTGCGGTACAAGGAGTAAAAGCATTTTACTTTCCATTCCAAGTAGAGGAAAAGCACCCCACCTGGCGTGGTATTTTGCCTCATGTACCGAAAAGTAACGCTAAGAGCCCATGTTCGGCTTTATTTATACTTTAATACTAGATGGTACAGTTGTGCTCCTTTCGAGTAACTGTATCCGGATATAAAAATTTGAATTCGAAACGAGGTATCCGGAATCATCCTCATGGCATCATCATTGCAGTTGTTGAGATAGTGTCAGATGCAGGCGGAGCGTATGTTAACAGGGGCCGGTGATGAAAACAACGGTTGTGTGCGGGCTTTTGGGTACAGGAAAAACGACGTTCATCAGAAATTTCGTGAAACATGGATGTGAGAGAACTGTCGTCCTGGTGAATGACTTCGGTGCTGCCGGTATCGATGGGGAAATTTTTTCCGCGGGTGGTATAGAGTCTGTGGAGTTGCCGAGTGGCTGCGTATGCTGCACGCTCAAGTTCGACCTCATTAATACGATCGAGAGTATCGTCCGTCAGTTCGCGCCGGAGCGCCTCGTGATCGAGCCGAGCGGCGTGGCGTCGCCTTCGGGTGTACTCGAAGCGCTTGAAAGTGCGTGTATCAAGACCGTGACCGTTGTCGGCATCATCGATGCCGTAGAGTTCACCGAGCTCCTCGAATCGGGCATGTACGGGAGCTTCTTCGAAGACCAGATTTGTCTTGCAGATATAGTTTTGGTGAACAAGACGGACCTGGTAACAGAAGCATCCCTAGCTGACACTATCAAGCGTATCGAACACATGAACCCTCGCGCAGTTTTGTTTCGCACGGTGCACGCGAAGATTCGAGAACCTCTGCCGGAAGTGCGGGCAGGTGGACGCGGAAGGGACGTCAGAGATGCCCATTTTCATTTTGGCACTATGACCATCAGGCCGCGGAGGACCAATGACTTTACTGTCCTTACCAGAGGGCTGGGAGACCTGGCGGAGGGGAAATATGGGACAGTGGTGAGGGCAAAAGCCCTTGTCCGGACGGATCAAGGACCTTATCGATTCGATATCGTGTATGGGAAACTGGACTGCATTCCCTTTGAGAAGGATATCCCGGACAGCAGGATCGTGATCATCGGACTTGGTTTGGACTCAGAGGGAATCCGCCGGTCATTCCCCTGATGTCAACGGTGTCCGGTACGATACAGCAAGGAGCCGCGTCTAGGAGGGCGGGCACAGCAATGATCTGCTCCCCTTTAATGTTGACTTGTTACTTTGCATTCGGCGTGAAGAGCTGGTTGCCGTTGGCATCCTTGAACGATGCAATGGTCTGCTGTCCATCTTGGGAGATAAGCCAATTCACAAACTCCATAGCTTCTTTGTATTGCACGGACTTGAACCTATCCGGGTTCACGACCATCACCCCGTACTGATTGAACAACGTGGGATCGCCTTCTAGAACGACGATCATATCCAATTTGTCCTTGTCCTTCGTCGCAAGCCAGGTACCCCGGTCCGTGAGCGTATAAGCGCGCTTCTCATTAGCGATGCGCTGAGTTTTTTCCATACCTTGGCCAGCATCGAGATACCATTTCTGTTTGGCTGGTTCAATGCCAGCCTTCTTCCATATAGCAAGCTCCTTGGTATGGGTGCCTGATTTGTCTCCACGAGACACAAAGAAGGTATTCGCCTCAGCGATTTTCTTAAATGCGTTTGTTGCCGATTTCATGCCCTTGATCTTTGCCGGGTCGTTCGTAGGACCAATGATGACGAAGTCATTGTACATCACGTCGTGGCGGTTCACGAATGCGCCTTCCTCCACGGCCTTGAGCTCCTGCTCCTTTGCATGCACGAAGACAACGTCGGCATCGCCACGCTTGCCGATCTCGATCGCGGCGCCCGTACCCACGGCAACAACATCGATCTTGATTCCTGATTTTTTCTCGAAGATCGGAAGCAGATAGTCAAAGAGCCCGGAATTCTGCGTACTTGTGGTGGAAGCCATGCGGATGCGGGTCTCGGCGCTCGCGGTCTCATCTCCCGTCATGATGACCAAGGCTGACAGAATAAGGATACCTGTCGTAAGGTGACTGAACAGCTTGCTGACCATTCCCTCCTCCTTCGTACCGGAAATTTGTAGGGATGACATTCTATCGTTTTTTTCTCATCTCGACTGAAGGAATAGCATCGGGATTGAAAAGATGAGCGCCATGTTTCATGTATTTCGCAATGATACCCTGGCCCTCGAGCGACGTCACGAAGGCAATGAAATCCATTGCTTCGCGGTATCGTACCTTTGGAAAGCGGTCGGGGTTGACAGCCATCACGCTGTAAAGGTTCCTGAGCGCGGGGTCTCCCTCGAAAAGAACCTTCAGATCGAGCTGTTTTTCGAGGTTGAGGAACGTTCCGCTATCCGTAAGGGTATAGGCTTTCTTCTGGTCAGCCATGAGGAGGGTATCACCCATTTTGCCGCCGGTCTCAAAATACCATCCCTTGCCCTTGGGGCTGATCCCCGCATCATCCCACAGATCAAGCTCCTTGATGTTGGTGCCAGAATCGTCTCCCCGGGACACGAAGGCAGAGCCCATTTCCGCGATGAGTTCGAGGGCTTCGACGGCTTTTTTTGCGGTTTTTACACGCGCCGGATCCTTTGCGGGACCGGCAATGACAAAGGCATTATGCATGACCGCGCGACGGTTCACGCCGTAGCCCTCGGCGATGAACTTCTCCTCGCGAAAGGGATCGTGAACGAAGAGGAGATCCGCCTCGCCCTTCTTTGCGATACGGATCGCGTTGCCGGTCCCGACGGAAATGACTTCAATAGTCACATTGTATCGGCTGGATTTTTCATAGGCAGGTATGAGAATATCAAAGAGACCCGAGTTTTGAGTACTAGTTGTCGACGCAATGACGAGTTTCATGCGACGTGCCCCCCTTTGCCGCTTCTTAATTGTTTATTGTACCGGGTGTCGGGTACTTTGCATAATGTTTTTTTTTCATAACACGCATGCATTTAGCTCATAGTGCTCTCCTCACGAGAGGTAGCGTGTGTCTCTTTATAAGATCTTTTTCCGGCACTTCTTGAGGTTCTACACCCCTGCCGCCTTTTTGCAGTTTCGTCGGTTTGTGGTATAAGTTAAAGGGGATTGACTTAAAATTTGAAAAGACTATTTGAACTCATGTCTGCGCATTCCCCCTGCTAGGCGTCTTCGCCAGGAGGGGGTCAAGCAGACAGGGGTAGCTTCTTCCTTTGCACGGTAAATATCTTCCTCCGGGATTTCGTCTCGAGCACGTTCTGCAGCCTGAGCAAATATACCGAATGTGATAATGATATGTTTGGTTGATTTTCCATGTAACCTATGATACCTTAGATCCATGGCATTATCAAGCGGCGTCAAATTCAGGTGCTATCCTACGGAGCACCAGAAACTCGTGCTTTCCCAATGGATGGGGTGCCAGCGCCTTATCTACAACGCAAAGGTCGAGGAGGACAGGTATTTCCGCACGGTCAGCAGAAGGGCGCTTGCCCTTGTAGGCTTACAACCTCCCGTCGACCAGCAGTATGCGCAGTTTAAAAGCAAAGAACTCACTCCCTATCTCTACGAGGTGCCGTCCCAGATACTCCGGAACGGGGCAACGCGGTTCATGCAGGCGTACAGCAGATACTTCAAAGGCTTGGCCCTTCGGCCCGCATTCAAGAAGAAGTACGGGAAGCAGAGTGTGTGGCTTACCGGCGAACTTTTCAAGTTTATTGCCACAGGGAAGTCGAGGAACAGGAAAAGCCGTCCCATTTATGACCATAAGCTTGTAATCGGAACGAAGAACCATTTTCTCGGAGAACTCATTTTTAAGGCCTCTGATGAGTATTCGCTGCCTTCCACGATCACCATATCAAAGGAGGCAGGGAAGTGG
>DASPQB010000169.1:0-14333 GCA_035625205.1 Nitrospirota bacterium
GGGACCAGGAGGGACGGTTTGTCTGATTCGAACAGGACAGCGACTCCCCTTTCCGGAACGCTCGACGCGACGACGTTCGCCCGCCTGCTCGGCGTCTCAAAAAAAAGCATGGAGTCGGTGTGCGGCACAATGATCGCTCGCTATGATTTTCGTTATGATGTGTTGACAGACCGAGCGCTCGAGCAGATCATACTTCAAGTGTTGAAAGCCATCGACAGCGGCAACTTCAAACCGTCCGGCGCAGGGCGGCGGACCGACTGGGAGAAGGGCTGGCAGGAAAATCTTGATGCCTTCGTCGCGAGCGGATACGACATCGCCGCTCTTGCCCCCAAATATATCTCCAAATACGAGATCTCCCGGCTTTTTTCGCGCTATATCAAACCGCGAGACCCGATGTTCGAATTAAATTTTTATACTGTATATCGGCACTATCTCTTCACGACGTTCTTAGCGTGCGCTGATGCGATATTCGAATTCGGTTGCGGCACCGGCTACAACATCGCTATCATGCACCAGCTGTTTCCACACATGCGCATCATGGGACTCGATTGGGCGGAGAGCTCCGTGGCCATCGCGAACACGCTTGGGAGGATACTGAATGCGCCCATTTCGGGGAGAAGCTTCAACTATTTTCAGCCGGACTTCGACCTCAATTTCCCGGAGAACTCACTGGTAATTACGTTAAACTCCCTGGAGCAGATCGGTCAGGACCATGGCGCTTTTTTGGACTTTCTCCTGAAAAAAAGACCAGCGCTCTGCGTGCATGCTGAGCCCTTCGTCGAGTTGTATGACGGTGATAATCTGATCGACTATTTGGCGATCCGCTACCACACGGCGCGAAACTATCTTGCTGGCTACCTCCCTGCACTACAGAAGCTCGTAACTGAGGGCAGGATCGAGATTATCAAAATCCATCGCATCCCCTTCGGCAACCTTTTCCATGAAGGATACTCTCTCGTCATTTGGAAGGTAACCGACTAGAATGAGGAACTTACAATGATTATAACCCGCACCCCCTTTAGAATCTCTTTTTTCGGTGGAGGCACCGATTTACCGGCATGGTACCGGGAAAACGGAGGCGCCGTTCTTTCAACAACCATTGATAAATATTGTTACGTTCACGTGCGTCGGTTGCCTCCCTTTTTCGACTATAAGCATAAAGTTGTATTTTTTTCAAAGCAGGAAGCTTTTAACGAAATCGATGAAATTCAACACCCCGCAGTTCGAGAAACCTACCGATTTATGAACATTAGCGAGGGTCTCGTGATGCAGCATGACGGGGATCTCCCCTCGCATTCAGGACTGGGATCGAGTTCCGCCTTTACCGTTGGACTCCTTCATGCTCTGTATACACTCCAAGGCAAGATGGTGACGAAGAAACGCCTTGCCTTGGAAGCCATTCACATCGAACAAGAGATGATTAAGGAAGCAGTCGGTTCCCAGGACCAGGTTGCAGTCGCCTTCGGTGGATTGAACAAAATCGCATTCCTGGAGAACCAGAATATCGAGGTCACGCCGATCACCGTGGGCGCGGCCAAAGTCCAGGCGCTGCGGGACAACCTTATGCTGTTTTTCACCGGTTTTGCGCGGTTCGCGGTCGAAATCGAACAGGACAAGATAAATCAACTCGACAAACGGTGCGTCGAACTCAATTCCATGCATGCTCTGGTGGATCAGGCCATCGATGTTTTGAATGGCGATGCGAGCAATTTTGATGATTTTGGACGCCTGTTGCATGAAACATGGACCATGAAGCGATGTTTGTCCACCAAAGTATCGAACAATCACATCGACGACATCTATGACACTGCAAGAAAAGCCGGTGCCCTTGGGGGCAAAATTCTCGGAGCTGGCGGTGGCGGATTCATTCTGTTCTACGTCAAACCCGAGTTGCAGCCTTCCGTCAAAAAAGCTCTGGAAAAGCTGCTATATGTCCCGTTTCGCTTTGATACGCTGGGTAGCCAGGTAATCTATTTTGCGGAAGGGTCAATATAGCTCCAGCGGAAAAATCCATGCTCTTACAAAACTGGACAACCCTATCATCATCAGTCGTATTTCAAGCAGAACACTGGTTCCGTGTCGTCCGAGACAAGGTAAAATTGCCCAGCAATCGCATTATCGATGATTATTTCAGGATTGAAGCCCCGGAATTTGTGCTCATCTATGCGAGATCAACAGACGGCAGGGTCCTCGTTGAACGGCAGTACAAGCACGGCTTGGGGAAAATAACTACCACGTTTCCCGCCGGTTTTATCGACACCGGCGAGCCACCAATCCTCGCAGCAAAAAGAGAGCTGCTCGAAGAAACTGGATTTCGGGCAAAGACCTGGAAACACATGGGGACATTCGTCCTCGATGGCACCCGGTACAGCGGCAAAGCGCACTGCTATATCGCTGAAGACCTTGAACAGGTTTCAACGCCAATAAACGATGACATGGAGGAGCTAGAAATATTCTTTCTGACCGTCAGGGAGCTGCATGACAGCATCGCGAGTGGGGATTTGTGTCTCCTCCCGGGATTGGCAATCATGGCAATGGCCACTAACCCCATGATGAACGACCTCTATACTGTTATTAAAAACGAGCCATGAAAGCAATAATCCTCGCCGGCGGAAAAGGCACCAGGCTGCAAAGCGTCGTAAGCGATATCCCGAAGCCGATGGCGCCTGTGGGCGGGAAACCGTTCCTTGAATATCTGATCCGGCAACTGCTGTTATGGCAAATATCTGAAATCATTCTGAGCGTTGGTTACAAAAAAGAAAGCATCATGTCTTATTTTTCAAATGGTGTTGACTGGGGAGCAGCCATTTCCTATATTGAGGAGAGCGTCCCTCTCGGGACCGGCGGCGCAATCAAAAAAGCCTTTTCGAGCGTCACCGACACCGACATTCTCATCTTGAACGGCGATTCCTTTTTTGATGCGGACATTTCTGCACTGGCACGCTACCATCATCAGAAGAACGCTACAGCAACAATGGCCATTCTCAACATGAAGGAAACGGGCAGATACGGCAGGGTCGTCGTGTCCGCGGAAGGTAAGATCGTCAGTTTTCTGGAAAAAGGGAACAGCATTACCGGTTTAATAAATACAGGCATTTATATACTCAATCGGAAAATACTGCCCTTGATTCCGGATGGTGTCGTTTCGTTTGAAACGGGGGTTCTGCCGCAATTGGTCGGGAACGGGCTTTACGGATCCGAAATGGACGGGTTTTTCATCGATATCGGTATCCCCTCGGACTATCTCTATGCCGATGCCCACCCTCATTTATTAAGGAGTCAATTGCGCTATGAATGACATACAGAATATTCATGTGAGTTTTATTTTGTCGACGTTTAACAAGGCTCCGTTTCTCGACAGGGTATTGAACAACATTCGCGAGTTTAAACGGCCTGACGATGAACTCATACTCATGGATGGGGGGTCAACGGACGACACCGCCGCTATTGTCAGGAAACATAAAGACATCATTACCCTGTTCGAGTCTGAGAAAGACCGCAGTGCGGCACACGCTTATAATAAAGCCATGCTCAAGGCAAGTGGCAGAATAATCATCAACCTCAACGATGATGATTATTTTTATCCCTCAGGCATTCGTCAAGCGATCGCCACCATGGATGAGCATCCCGATATTGATGTGCTGATTTGTGGTGGTGAGCTCGTGAAAATCGATGAAAAGACCGGACGTGAAATAGTCTTCCAATATCAATATTTACCGCCGGGGAAACGCATAGATCCGGTCACGAACTTATTTCATCTCCCTATCGCTTTTTTGCTTCTGAACAGAAAGATCATTCCGTTGGCTGGCATATATGATACGACGATACAAGCGGCCGACGGGTATTATACTTCGCAATTACTGCGTTGCGGGGCGAATTATAAGTACCTCAACGTGAAGATGTTTAAGCTTTACCATTATTCGCACTCCTCCAGCCTTGTTCATGGCCGGGCTACGAGGCGGGATATCATAGCAGTTCTCGCACGTCATGGCAGGTGGGCAGAAATATTGAGGATGCCCTGCGGCGAGGCTGGAAATGCCTTTCATCTGAACGTTGATAAGGATGGGACCGTCAAAGACAAGATGGTCGCGGCTTACTTGAAAGCATGTCTTGCGATCATCACATTTCCGCTCTGGTCATTGGGTTTTTGGTGGCGACTGGCCACGTATCTGAAATCAAGATCCAAAGCGTCGCTGACGGAACCTGATTGGGATGGGGTGCTGCGTTAATGGTGTGAAGTCCTGCCCTACCCGCTGGAGTCAGTTTGCATTTTTTTCTTAGTTCCATGCAAAAGCGAGCAGTTCCCTTTCTTCTTCATGGTAATAACAAAGTCTTTTTCGATCCACCGCTTTAGTGTTTCATTGTTTTTTCGGTGCAGTTCGATAACGATTTCATCAAAAGTGTTCATAATTTTGGAATCTCTTCTGATGAGATTATCAATTATTTCATACTCACATCCCTCACAATCCATCTTAAGGCAAAATTGTTCTTTTGGGTTTTGTTCTCTGATTTTTTCGATGCAATCCTCGAATCGCCGCACCATGATCGTTTCTTTCTTCATTCCTCTTTTTTGTCCCGTCTCCGTATCCTCACGAAATTCTTCTATAATTGAGTTATCACCCGGGCGATTTTCATCATAATCGACTTCCAGCTCCATATCCTTGCTCCCCACAGCAAAGGGGAAAAGAACAACTTGGCTGTCATTCAGATTATTGAGATGCAAATTCTTTTTTGCCTGTTCCAGTGTTTTGGGAAAAGGCTCAAAACCATATACTTTTTTTGCCCCTCGTTCCCGGATGAAATACAGCATTGAAATGCCCGTATTGGCGCCGATGTCTAGCACGATCGCATTTTTTACATTCAATAAATCATAATCTCCTCTTGTAAACAGTTCATAGAGTATCCAATAATCGGTTACATTCTGGGGCATTACCTGCAAGTTATGGAATGAGAGGACAATGCTACTCTCAAGTAGTTTAATATCAAAGCCGTGCTTGTGTAAAATACCGGCAACAAATACTCTCTCATCCGCCTTATCTTGAAATATCAATTTCCCCTTCCAGAACAGACTTGCGCGATCATTATCCAGTTTGATCGCATAGTCACTTTCCAGCAGTTCATAATATATAAAGCCTGCGCCCCTTTTCCCTGCGAAGAGAAGCATCTTAAGGGACTTTTCTTTTAATAGAATTTTAATTGCTGTTAAGATTATTTTCATCATTGCTATTTCGCTTTATCGATTATTAACAGTCGTCGTCCGGGAGCTTTATGTACAAGAAACTTAAATCTAACATGAATCGTCATGCATGTAAAGACATATGTCAAGGCATGTCAAGCCAAAGTTAAAATGAGAATCTCATACAGCGCCTCGAAGATTAAGATTGGACTCTTTTCCTATGGGCATAACAGATTCTTACGATTCTGCTACGCCCGGAAGTGCTCTTTATACGATAATCATTATCGCTTTAGGAGGACAGACTGATATCAACGCAGATAAGAATTTCTCAAGCAACTTTTCCGGTACCGTTTCGGATGATTCAAGAAATGATCTAATTGACAGATATGACACGATTAGAATATATTGTCTTATCCTTGGTGGGAGCAGCGCCATATTTGAGAAGCGCCACAGGGCATACAATTCTCATAAATTCTTATCGATGATTCCCACCCAGAGGCAAAATGATCTATAGACCGAAAAATAAAATCCTTGCTTTACTCGTTCAGGCTTCGGAATTTATTCTGGCAGCATTCGATTGCATTTATTTCTTACTCAGCGGATTGATTCCTCGACGTCAAAGCGATAATGTTCTGATCGTGAGACTTGATGCCATCGGCGATTTTGTCATTTGGCTGGCCGCAGCGAAGGAAATCCGCAAAATCTTCGCTGGGCGTCGCCTTACGCTCCTGGGAAACGAACTGTGGACCGACCTTGCGAAGGAACTCCATTGGTTTGACGCGGTGTGGTCGCTCAACCGAAAAAAATTCTTAATGAACCCCTTCTACCGTTTGAAAATGCTCGGGAAGATACAAAGCGGGGGGTTTTCCATATCACTCCACACGGTATTCAACCGCGATTTTTTTGTGGGCGATGTGAGTGTCAAGGCGAGCAGGGCCTCCAGGAGGATCGGGTTCTCCGGGCGCACCGAAAACATAAAACCGCGGAACAAAAGGATCAGCGATGGCTGGTATACCGAGCTCGTCACGTCCGGCCAGAAGCACCAGCTTGATCAGGACGCCGATTTCGTCCGGGCGCTTGGCGCGAATTACGAACCAAGCCTGCCCTCGCTGCCCCGACTTCCCTTGCCGAGGGAATTTCCCGTTAAAGACTATTACATCGTGATTCCAGGCGCGGGGCATGAAATGAGGCAGTGGCCCGTGGAGCGCTTTCAAGAAATAGCGAGGCGCACGTTCGTCAGAACGGGCCTAACCTGCGTGCTGTGCGGAGGGAAGCGGGAGCTCGACATAGGCCGGGCTTTTTCACGTGATTTGAGCTGCATCCCCGTTTTGGACATGGTCGGACGAACTTCTTTGCTGTATCTGGTTTCGATCATCGCCCATGCCAGGTTCGTCATCGGAAACGATACAGGGGCGATACACATTGCGGTTGCGACATCGACGCCTTCGGTATGTATTCTCGGCGGCGCTCACCCCGGTCGGTATGTGCCGTACCCGCCTGCACTAAACGCCCAGATGAAGACAGTCATGCATCCCATGGACTGTTTTCATTGCGACTGGCACTGTACCCGTAATCCGGATGGCGTCGTCCCCTGCATCGACGCAATACCGGTGGATGACGTATGGAAGGCGGTGGAGGAAAGTATTGCTAAGGAGTGACGTTTCGGGGCTTTCTCTTGTTGCAGTCTGGCGGAAACTCGATCTTTTCTACCAGTTGGTCCCACCGGTATCCGGCAGCAGCGGATCGGACATTGTCTCGATACTGTTCTTTTAACTGTTTATTATCAGCCAGTTTCAGGATTGCATTCATGACCGAATCGACGTCCCCGGGGGAAACGGTGATGCCCAGGCCCTGTTTCTCAATAATGTCTGCCCAGCAGTCCCCTTTTGAGGCAATAACGGGCAGTCCCGCCCAGAGATAATCAAGTATGCGGGTCCTGAAGGCGAACCTGGTTTCCAGGGAATCCCGGTGCAGGCTGATTCCCGCGTCTGCCTCAAGAAGATAATTCGCCCGTTCGACGTAGGAAGTCCATCCCGCATTGACAAAAACCGTCGAATCCAGCAGACCGAGTGCGAGCGCCCTGGCCATGAACGCATCGGTGACTGCCATTTTCTCCGAATCGGGACTGGGCGGTTTAATGCCTGGGAAATACACTTTAATATCATCCCGCAGGGCTTTTATCCTAGACAGCGCCTCGAGAAGTGTGAGAGGGTCGAACCAGTCCCAGATCCCCCCACCCCACACGAGCAGAAAATCCGTGTTCCTGATTCGCGACCCGCGCAGGAGCATCTGAGTCTTCCTGGGCTTGTTTCCGGTCATGCCGAACGGCAGAACAACGACAGAGCCCAGTTTGTCCGAGTATCCGAGTAATGCGAGTTGGCCGATCAGGAAATCCTTCTGTTTCTCATTTGCGACTAGGAAGCCATTCCCGAACCTCAGAATCAATCGTTGTCGGATCTTCCATAATAACAGCATTACTCTTTTATGGAGCACGTCATACAGATTCAGGGGTTTTCGCTCGAGAAATTCAAAAATGACAGGATCATACTGGTCGAAAATCAATTTTTTCTGGAAGAGGATGGTGATAATGATGGCAAGAGGTCTTCCCGGCAGGATGATACAATCTGAGCGACGAATCCAGGAGAAAAGATTCGTGAACGAAGCCCTCCCCGCGAATGTTATGCTTCCGCGGGAAAATTCTTTTTCGAAATATCTTGATAAAATTGCCGTTTGATGTCCTTTACGTTCCAGGGCATGCGCCAACTCCCACGCGCGGATCCCGGGACCGGCCATGGCGTTGCCGATGAAATCATTGCAGATGAATAAGAGTTTTTGCATCCGAGAAGAGTGGCGATGATTATGATACTGCAGTTGCCGACTTGAGGGCTTTTTTCTTTTCAAACCATTCAAATACGCCTTCAAATAAAAGGATAAATACTATGAAAAATCCAATTGATGGCAAATACAGCCGATGTTCAAAAATGACATCGAGAATCGGTACGAAACTCTGGGTCGGAGATAAGGTAATATAGAACCATGCAGCCCCGAACGGCAACAACGTCAATTTCCTTTTAACATAAAGCCACAGTGAGGCAGCTACTATGCATATATGACCGAGCAGAGATAGAAGCGTCGGGAACTCGAACAGGGTCATCGCATGAGTGTAAGAATAGTCCAAGTTCTGGTTGATCGGCAAAATGAGGAGCCGGATATAAGTCCACATCACGTTAAACGATGTAAGCCAGTAAGTCCATGGGGTCAAGCCATTCTGTCCTGAGATGCCGAACCCTGCGCCGGATAGCTTAGAGGATGTTAAATTATAAGCCACGAATCCCCAGGGCAAAGCCACCAAGATATATGCCATAGAACGCGTTAGAACCGTCTGAAGCTTTCCTTCCGCAATAAAGAGGAAATCATAAATAAAAAGCATTGCGGGAAGTGTTACAGCCCACTCCTTTGATCCCATGGCAAGGAACGACATGAAGAAACATCCGATATAGTAGCTAAATTTCCGGGATCTTACGCCCTTGATAAAGAAAAGAAACGTCGCTAAATAGAAAAAAGTTGCGAGCAGCTCTGTACGGCTTATGATATACGTCACGGATTCGGTCTGAACAGGATGTAACGCGAACAGCAAAGACCCGAACAAGGCCATCCGCTTGGCCCGTACTCCTCCATATCGTGCGCTGAGAGAAGGAAGATTCAAGGTCCAGAGAAGGAAGAGATAAACAAATATACTATTGGCAATATGAAGGCCGATGTTGAAGACATGCCAACCAATAACATTCATCCCGCTCAGCTGGTAATTGAACAAAAGCGACAAATTCACGATTGGCCTGGTTCCGGAAAACTGCCCAACAATGCTGTCCCACGTAAAATGTCTGATTGAGCCATTTTCCACAATCGAAGGGTTGTCATCGAAGTGAAATGCAGCGGTAAAGGTATTAGAATAGGCAATAAGCGTTAACGCTGCAATAATAATAAACGCGAACAGATTATACCGCTTGCTGGCAAATAACCTATCAACTTGCTCCTGCATTTTCTGCATAACTGCCACAATTCCTCCTTGAAGTTTATCGTTTCAATTTAACACGGATAATGGATAAAGTAAAGGGCATTTTATCTTTCTTACTCACTTTTACCGTCATCGCGACTTGCTCCTTTTGTTGAATGTAGTTCTTCTCGTAAAAGTGCTAGCTCTTGCGCCAATTTTTTACTTTTTTCGCTCAAGCCGGAAATCACCACAGAAAAATGCAGCGTAATTAGCAAAAGAAAGAGAAATGCAATCAAAAAAAGAAAAGATGGCGGATAGAAGATGCCGAGATGCCGAGCTACGAATTCCAATGCATTCCGTGAGGACGATAGGAGTAGAAGGACCATGCCTGCGAGGAGCCACAGGAGAGAATAACGTTCCTTGAGACGGCCTCTCCGGATAAGCTCTATCACTATAAAAAGGAGAATCCCGCTGCCCGCAATGGCCAGAATTTTCAATACATCCATAGGTCACCTCACTCTTTTTAATAAATCAATAAAAATTGCCATGAGTACTTTTGTCATATAATATACTGAACGCAATGGAGTTATCGAAGATTTTCCGTAGGTACGCTCCCGCATCGTGACTGCGACTTCAATCATCCTAAATTTCATCTTGTGTGCCAGGACGAGCGATTCAACTTCCGGATAATCATCAGGGTACATTCTGGCGAAAAACACTATTGCTTTTCTATTTGCAGCCCGAAAGCCGGAAGTACTGTCTGTTACGGCCGTTGTGAGAACGCGGGAAAGTGTAAAGGAAAATATCCGGATGCCGAGCGACCTGAAGAGGGGGGCCTTATAGGCCCCGGGGACAAGAAATCGGGATCCTATGACAATATCCGCAATGCCCTCTTCCAGCGGGCGTAGCAGTTTACTGATCTCCATTCCCACGTGCTGGCCATCGCCGTCAAACTGTACTGCTGCATCGTAGCCCTGACGTTCCGCATAGACATATCCCGCTTGGACTGCCCCGCCAATACCGAGGTTAAACGGCAAGTCTAATGTTTTCACACCCATATCTTGCGCGATCCGAGCTGTAGCATCCCGAGATCCATCATTCACTACGACCACGTCAGCCGTAGGGATATGCTTTCTTAGGTCGTCAATCACTCCTGGCAAGCTTTCCTCTTCATTGTATGCGGGCACGATGATCAGTATTCTCATAATGTTAATCTTTCAAAGAAATTTCTTTTGTTGACAGGCGGTACTTACATAAGAGCCGGTAAAAATCAGACCGGCTGATCATTCGCAACCGGTGAGCTTCCCCGCGCCGTTTAAAGAGGGAAGGAAGCGCCTTGAGCGCTGCACCCCATGCTTTCATCAAAATGGCCAGTGCTTGCAACACGGAATGCTGTTCAGAAAATCTGCCGCTTGCACCCTTTCCGGTGATTGCTCCATACAGATGGCCCACAAGCCGCAGGAACGTAAAAAAAGGGCTTACAATTACCAGTTCCAGGGGGAAATATTTGAGCATTACCCAGATCCTGTTCCGTTCGACTAAAAATGCCTTGAATGGAGAATAGGCAGAAGACGATGATGAATATTTGTGAAATATTACTGCAGATGGAACATACATGCATCCCCACCCTGCAAGCCTGGCCCTGAGCCCTATATCGACGTCATCGGCATAGGCAAAAAACTCCTCATCAAACAGGCCGATCTCATCCAGCATTTCCTTGCGGTAGAGCCCGGCACATCCACTCGGAAACAGTGCTTCGCCCGGACGATCATACTGGCCCTTATCCTTTTCCAACCGCCCCTTTCCTCGTCCCAATCCATCGGGATAAAGGAGAAGCCCAACATTGTCGATAATGCTGGGTGTGCCGTAGGAAAGTATTTTTCCTGCCCACATCCCTACTGAATGCGGGCTTGTCTCTGCGGCTGTCAGGAAGTTAGCAAGCCAGAAAGGATCAGCCTTCGTGTCATTGTTTAAAAGAGCAATGTACTTACCTGTTGCGATACGTATGCCTGCGTTGTTGCCTCCTGCAAAACCAATATTCGCCGGAAGGCTCACTATCCTGACGGTTCGGTATCGGTCACGCACAAACTCCGTTGAGTCGTCGCGCGATCCATTGTCAACGAGGATAATTTCTACGTCCTTGACATCCTGCTGTCCAATCAGTGAATCCAAGCATTCGCCTAATAGATGTTTCCCATCCCAGTTTACAATAACCACGGAAACGATCGGGAGAGCCAATTAATAACTCCTATACTGAACGCCGTGCGTCCGTAAATGGTGATTATAATAATCTATCCATTACTAACAGTCAATATCCTGCCAAAGTTGCATATTCAAGGCAGTGGCTAACTCGGTCGATAAATATTGTTGAATTTAGAAGCTTCTTATGATAACGTAAACGCACTTTTAATATCGTTTTTCTGCAGGATTTTATTTATCTGTTATCCCCAAAGCGCTGCAAGACATTTATAGGAGCGTTTCTAAATTTATTCATGGATTTTAATTTGCAAAATCTTCTTTCAATGCCCTCCATCAACGGAATTACTATCAATGATGTGCAGTTATCATCGTCCGTCGTAAGCTTCTTCTACACGCTGATTGCAATCATTTTTGTTTGCAGTTTCGTCATTTCCCTGAAAAAATATACCTTTCTTTCCGCCTTAAAAAAGGGCGTCATAATAACTTTTTTCTCAGCCGGTATCGTCTATTCAATCCATGCCGATATTGGCTGGAGCACCTGGCTCATAAATGATAATCGGGTTTTTGGAGGCCTCGGGACAGATGAAAAACTGTCACGAATGGAAGCTGGTCTTTATGATTTCACGCTTGCAGTCAGAAAAGTCATCGACGATGACTATGTGCTCTTCTCATCCGACATTTATCTTCCGCTAAGGATGGAATATTTTCTCCTTCCCCACCGAAAGCGTGATCAGGCTAAATACATCGTTGTATTGGTGGATAAAGAGGCCCATTACGACCAGGTTACCCACACCTTCACAAGAGGAGATGTCAGGATCGATCAGGTTGTGCCGGTATTAGTTTTTGCCAATGATGCTTATGTCTTAATGAGGCAACCATCATGACGGCCATCGCCCTTTTCCTGCCTACTCTGCTTGGCTTTCTTGCCCTGGCCGTCGTGCTACGGAATGAACATGATACTGGTTTGGTCGAGCGACTTTGTTTCTCATACCCTCTTGGCACAGGGCTCCTGACCATTCAAATGTTTGTTCTCGGACTTCTGCGAGTCCCGCTGACCCTGGTAAACACGTCGCTTCCGATTGTTGCCGAAATTGTTCTTCTGTCAGTCTTGATCGTAATACAAAAAATAACCATTATGCCGAAACCGTCATTTGGGTTTAGAGACGAGTTTCTCTCGACTAATATCCCTCGAATTAAGAAGGTTGCATTACTTTTATTCATACTATGGGCCGGTGCAAAGCTGTTCTCTGTATTCGTAGAGACTGGACTTAGGCCGATATTTGCCTGGGATGCATGGGCGAACTGGTCCGTCGGCGCTAAGCTGTTCTATGCTGCAAAAAGCTTGCTGCTTGATTCGCCTCCTCAGGATTTTTTTGCCAGTGGTGCGGTCCTACGGATCACTGCCTATCCCCTCCATAATCCGATGATGCAAATGTGGATCAGTCTCTGGAACGGTGGATTTGACGAGGTCTTGGTTAAGTTCTGGAATCCTGTTTACCTATTGTGTCTAGCTGGCTGTCTTTACATCATGGCAAAAAAGGAGCTGAACGCTTTAGCCGCAATGATGATGTTAGTGGTTTTTTTGGGTTCTCAACTCATGTCCTATCACGCCATAGAGGCTTATTCCGATTTGGCCTTGAGTACGTATCTCCTGCTGGCCGCCATTTCATTTCTCTATGCCATGCGCGGCCGAGAAGCGTTCTGGATTCTGACCGGTGTTTTCTCAGCCGAGGCTCTCTTCACAAAAGACGAGGCATTATTTTTCATCGCTCCATTGTGCATATCAGCGGTCATTTATATCTGGAAAGATTCTATCGATCGAAGAAGAAAACAATATGAGATTATAAAATTGGCAGCTCCTCTGCTCTTAGCCGCTCCCTGGTATTTTTTCAAATTTTCACATGCTCTCGGCTTAGGTGCTAACCATATAAAATTGGAGTTTACTTTTCATCCTGAAATCATTCTGCCTGCACTTCAACAACTCTATTCCTTGGAAAACTTTAATGTCATTATCGTTTTTTTCCCGCTGCTTCTCTTGTTGGGCGGGAAGCCATCACAGGAGTTTCTGCACATCGTACTTGTGGTGGCATCCTATGTTGTCTTTTTCGTTGCATTGTACATGTTTACAACATTTTATTATGAGCATTTTTCCCGCGGAACCGTGTTTTTCCGCAACATCCTCACGTACTATCCCGTCATCGTCCTTCTCACCATTCTCCTACTGAAGAGAATATTCCTGGCTATCAAACAAGCAGAAACCCCTATTGCAGTAGCAGTTCCCAAAAAGAAGAAGAAGAGACATCGTGCCAGATAAATAATTGACTCACTCCAACTGCTAAAGCATAGGAGGGCTCCTGCGCCATATTCCTAACCGATTGTTTGTTTCAGCTTACGGTATCGAACAACTGCCCAGAAGAACCCAAAATATGCGAGAATGGCGGCGAAAGTTCCAAGAACGAGGGTCCCTGCAACGAACGGCCAAAGATAAGGCTTTACAGTGAAGTACACCGTGGAAATGGTGAGTTCGTTCCAGGCGATGTGAGGGACGGGAACATCATTCCCCGTTATTTGAATGCCAAACCAGATACAAAATCCATAGAGGGGAACGACGGTCCATGGATTGTTGATGAATGAGGCGCTTAGAACGACCACCTTGCTTACGCGAAATGCCCACGCTAAAAAAAAGCATGTCACGATATGCAGCCCTATCATAGGCGAAAATGCGACAAATACGCCGAGAGCAAAAGCAAGTGCGAGTTTGTGTGGAGGATCATCCAGCTCAAGGAGAGCCCTAAGCCGCTCTCGAATATAGCGATTTTTCTTCATACTGAATGCTATGCAATGAACAGTCTCTGTAACACGGCCATCCTTTTGCTCATAAAGTTGTGCTAAAATGACAGCAAGGGCGTCCTTTCATAAATGTCGAAATGCACATTTCCCCCTCCGCTGAGCTTCACCTATAGA
>DASPQB010000170.1:0-51538 GCA_035625205.1 Nitrospirota bacterium
GTAAAATCCGACCATGCCGTCGAGCATGTCCTCTGCCAGGCCGATCACCTCTTCCTTGAGGTCCTCGCCGGACAGTATCTGGCGACGCTGTTCATAGATCACCTTTCTCTGCTGGTTCATGACGTCGTCGTATTCAAGGATGTGTTTACGAATCTCGAAGTTGTGATCTTCAACTTTTTTCTGTGCGTTCTCAATGGCTCGTGACACCATGCGGTGTTCGATAGGGACATCCTCTTCCATCCCAAGCCGGCCCATGAGACCAGAGATGCGGTCGGAACCGAAAATGCGGAGCAGGTCATCCTCGAGAGAAAGATAGAACCTCGACGAACCAGGGTCTCCCTGACGGCCGGACCGGCCGCGCAGCTGATTGTCGATCCGCCGTGACTCATGCCTCTCGGTGCCGAGGATATGGAGCCCGCCTGCATCGATGACCTTCTCTTTTTCGCTAGTGCAAAGGGCCTTGAACTGTTCAAGTGTCTTGTCCCACTCTCCCATTGAATGCTCTTTTCCCTTGAGGGCCTGGCGCGTAAGTCCTTCGGGGTTGCCACCGAGGACGATATCGGTGCCGCGCCCAGCCATGTTTGTTGCGATTGTAACGGCCGCATGTCGGCCTGCTTGGGCGACGATCTCCGCCTCCATCTCGTGATACTTGGCATTCAGCACCGAGTGCTTGATGCCTTTTTTCTTCAGCATAGACGAAAGGGTCTCGGACTTGACGATCGAAATCGTTCCAACCAGCACAGGCTGGCCCTTCTTGTAGAGCGCTTCGATTTCGCTGATGACGGCGTTAAATTTAGCTTTCTCGTTTTTATAGATGAAATCAGCGTTGTCGACGCGGATCATGGGACGGTGCGTCGGAATTACGACTACATCGAGGTTGTAGATTTTTGCGAATTCAGCTGCCTCGGTCTCGGCTGTACCGGTCATGCCCGCGAGCTTGTTGTAAAGTCGGAAATAGTTCTGGAACGTGATGGAGGCCAGCGTCTGATTTTCATTCTCGATCTTGACGTTTTCCTTTGCCTCGATGGCCTGGTGAAGACCATCGCTCCAGCGCCTGCCCGGCATGAGCCTGCCCGTGAATTCATCGACGATCATCACCTGGTCTTCCTTGACCACATAATCCACGTCTCGGTGAAAGAGGGCATGGGCTTTCAACGCCTGGTGTACGTGGTGCACCAGATCGACGTTCGAAGGGTCGTAAAGATTACCGGCGTTCAGGAGGCGCTCAACCTTGATATTGCCATCCTCGGTCAAGGCCACAGTTTTGGTTTTTTCTTCAATGGTATAGTCAGCGTCTTTCTTGAGGTTCGGGATGATGCGGTTGATCTTGTAGTATTTATCGGTAGACTCTTCCGCCGGACCCGAGATGATTAGCGGCGTCCGGGCTTCATCGATCAGGATCGAGTCCACTTCGTCCACGATGGCGTAGTTAAGTTCGCGCTGGACATAGTCCCTGAGGTCGAACTTCATATTATCGCGAAGATAGTCGAATCCGAATTCGTTGTTCGTCCCATAGGTCACATCCGAGCCGTACGCTGCCTGCCGTTCTTCATCCGTCAACCCGTGCACGATGACACCGACGGTGAGGCCGAGAAACCTATACACGGGCCCCATCCACTGGGCGTCGCGGCGCGCTAAGTAATCGTTGACCGTTACCACATGCACGCCGTTCCCCGTCAGGGCATTAAGGTATACGGGGAGCGTCGCTACCAGTGTCTTTCCTTCACCAGTCTTCATTTCGGATATTTTCCCCGAATGAAGAACTATTCCACCGATGAGCTGAACGTCGAAGTGACGCATACCGAGGGTGCGCCTGGACGTCTCTCGCACCACGGCAAACGCCTCGGGCAGAAGATCATCGAGTGACTCCCCTTCTTGCAAACGCTTCTTGAATTCGTTGGTTTTCGAGCGAAGCTCTGCGTCTGTAAGTCGGGAGATTCCCTCTTCAAAGGCATTTATTTGGTCCACCTGCGCTTGGATGCGCCTCAGTTCCCTTTCGTTTGCCGTGCCAAATACTTTTTTCAGGATCGTACCAATCATCTATTTCTTCTCCACGCTGATAAAACTTCGTCACAAATAGCAGTCCACAGGTCTCCGGTCATACAAGACGCGGCTCTTCTGCCATTTCATAGGCAGATAAAAGCGGTTCCTGAGGAGTCAGCTGAGTTCTCGGACGCAGTAAATTTGTTTTTCTTTACAGTTATTTATATTATCATTTTTGTCGGGGAATTCAAGGAAATAATTGCCATTGTACTTAAGTATATGTCTAACCAGATCCTGATTTAGACGTAAAATATGAGTCGAGAATTTTCATTGGTCCAGGTTCACGAGGAGATGCAGAATCGTGCGATATTTAGTACTTGACAAAAAAGAGCCCGCAGTGTAAAAAATACCAACATGAAAAGCATGTTTAGTGACAAATCTATTTTTGAATTGCAGGCGGAGATCTGCAAGACTCTCACAAACCCAAAACGCATTGAGATCCTGAATACATTAAAAAATGAAGAAAAAACAGTGACCGAGTTAGTGGTCGCAATCGGTGCATCCAAGGCGAACGTATCTCAGCACCTCGCTGTCATGCGCCATAAGGGCATCCTTGCGACGAGACGCGAAGGCGTGAATATTTACTACCGCGTATCGAACCCCAAAGTCATCGAAGCATGCTCCTTGATGAAAGAAGTGCTCTTTGAACAACATGCAGCCAGAAAAAAAACAGTTACCGGCATGGCAAGCTGAACTGGATATCCGGCAGAGACCTTCCACCTTTTCCTGCTCTATAATCATCATACAACGAAAATAACAAAAACCCCGAAGAGGGGGGCTCCTCGGGGCTACGTAAAACTCGAAACATTACCGATTATAGCAAATAGAACTGACGTGGAACTGCTTGCTAGGAATTTTTCGCTACGTTCGACGCCTGTGGACCTTTATCGCCTTGTATGATGTCGAACTGAACCATCTGGCCTTCAGAAAGCGTCTTGTATCCTTCGCCTTGAATAGCAGAATAGTGTACAAATATATCGCGACCTCCGCCATCAGGCTCGATAAAGCCATATCCCTTTGATTCGTTGAACCACTTCACTTTCCCCGTAGACATAAAACTTACTCCTCCTTGTTTGTCTCCGCTACACTGGCAATGCCCCCCGGCCAAAACCATGGCGGAAACGGTATTGTTTCAATAGGAAAAAAGTTCGTAAAGGACCGATTGCACTCTTTTCCCTGGCCAACCATAGGTCGTTGTTCGATGTATGGAGAGGAAGAATAGATTAAAGTATGAGGATGTGGCTACGCGATATGACCTCTTAATTCATGTATTTCATTGGGTTCACGGGAAGACCATTCTGTCGCACTTCATAGTGCAGATGAGGACCCGTGCTCGAGCCGGTATCACCGACATAGGATATAACCTCTCCCCGTTTGATCCGTTGCCCGGCTTTCACGTTGAGCCGGGAATTATGGCCGAAAACAGTTCTTATGCCGTAACCATGGCTGATTTCCACCATGTTGCCGTAACCCGTGCTGAATCCGGCCTTGACCACAACGCCGTCCGCCGTCGCCATGACAGGTGTTCCCGTCTGTGCTGCAATATCGACACCTTCATGAAACGTAGGAATGCCGCTAAATGGGGAAGTCCTGACACCAAAGGGAGACGTGATCCAGCCGCGAACTGGCCAGGTCGATGGCGTAGACGCATATAGTGACCGCTTATCTTCAAAATACTCGATCAGCATTTGGAGACTCACTTCCTGCTTCGACGCCGCTCCCTTGAGTTGGGTAAGTTCCTGATGCATTTCCTTTAGTGCCTCTTCCTGCTTCTTCTCACCCATTGTCGTCAGGTTCTGGAGGCCGAGTTCATCAGGGCCACCGATGCCGAGCGCCTGCTGAGCCTTGTCACGAGGGCCCAAGCTGACAACACGCCGCAATTTAGTATCGAGATCCCGAAGCAGAAACATCTGGCGTTTATAATCAAGGAGATTGAGTGCAAAACCCTGAACCTGGGCCTTTTGTTGCATCAATTCTTCCCGTACAGTCTGTAATTCCCAGATTTTGTCTTTTACATCATTATATTCATAAATAAGATAAAGAGAAAGGATCAGTAATACACCGAGAGAGAGAAATACTGTCTTGAGGATCGATTTCGATATGCTTAATGTTCGGACGCGTTCATTAGGTCCGGGCAGAAACATAAAGGTAAAATATTCTTTTTTCTTTTGTTTCCTCGACTTTTTTACCCTCATCATTCCTCCAAAAAGGCATATCTCCGCAATCAAGGCTAACACAAAGGGTGTATAAAAGTCAAGGTTTTATTACTTTATACATACCTATTCAAAATAACCTCTACACAACATATAGTAATGATATCCTGACCAATAACTATATAATGTAAATTACGTCAGTAATTTCAAAATCAATACGTTCGGAATTTATTTTTCAGCGTTGTGTCTTCCGTTCGCGAAAGCATGATGCCTCCCACGTAAGGATGCATCACTATGGGTAATTTTCATCATTTGCTCCGCAACATTCCCGGCTGTGAGGTCGGGGAGGATGGAAAGAGATAGCTATCGACTCTCCTTGTGATTTTATCCCTTCGTTGAATCTTTGAGCCAGTGAAGATACTCCGGGGAACCGCCGATGATAGGAATGGCGATAACTTCTGGCAGAGTATAGGAATGGAGTTCTTTGACCCGTGCGATGATGCGGTCAAGCAGCGACAGTCTGCTCTTTACGATAATGAGCGCTTCACTCTCATCTTGTGTCTTTCCTTCCCAGAAGAACAGGGAGCGGATCTGGGGCAAGATATTCACGCAGGCGGCGATATGCTCGTTCACGAGCGCAGTCCCGATGCGGGTGGCCTCGTCCCTAGACGCTGTAGTAATGAGCACAATGATTTCATCGGCCATGACCGCCTCCTTTCCTATTTTTTGCCTTGGTAGCCACCCATGCCTTTGAGCTCCAACATCGCCGTGAACCGCGACTCTCCCGGCTGGATCGTATACGCTGTCTTGATTCCCCAGCACTGGGATGAGTAATTCACGGTGTAAAGCAACTGAGTATTCATGTGGTGTACCATGTCTCGTGTCAACTGTGCGCCCAGGTCCCACCTGGCGAGATGTAGAAGGCCTCCGCCGATCAGAGACTGGGTTTCCGGTTCCAGCAGATATTGTTCGGAAAGATTCAACGATAGTCGATCTGTCGTGAATGTGGCACCCATGCTGTGCGACGACATCGCATGTTCGTAGGTATTGTAATCTGCGTTTGCCGTGGCCGAAAATAGTTTTGGCGTCTTCAAGTACAACTCACCGAGGACATCGGACCGCACATGGCCGTTTGGAACTTGCACCGCGCTTAGGTTATAAGCCTGGGAGAGCTTCATAACCATCAGATCGTAGGTCGTATAAACCGGCGAGTCCTTCGATTCTCGGTAATGGGCGGTCAGACGATTGGTCAGCGAGACCGTCGTGGTGTTCATCGACATCACAGTGTCGACGGTGTCGAACTGAGGAATATTGGCTTGATTGATAAAGGGGATATAGGTATAGGAGACCGTAGGCTCGATCGAATGCCTTATCTGGCCGATACCGGATTCCCCGTCCGCACCGTAGATCCGAGAAACACGCGCGTTAAGGTCAATACCCCAATAGGCAAATTTCCGTTCGCTTGGTCCGGTCGAGGACGGGCCCTGATCGTAAAATGTCGCCCGCACGCCTGCCCGTGGCGTCAGGTTCAAACCGTGGCTTCCGAACGGTGCTGTAAGTTCCGGATTAAAATCCATGCGCCTGGTACCGTTTCCGCTCTGCATCACGAAATTCGTGGCCGACCCTTCGAAGTTTACATGGACCGGACCGCCGAGCGTTTCCTCATAGATGGTGTACCTGAGCTCTGGCAGTTTTTGGACGGTTTTATCATTCGACTGCGTGAGGTCTGTCGAATACTGGCCGAGAAGATAGAGAGATTCCGTGTTCCACCGCTCAACGTAAAAAGCATTCGAATCAAGGTAGGGTAAAGATTTCATTTCCAGCCTTTGATCGAGGTCATAGTAGTACGAGTAGTCGCTCACGAGATTGATGTTGGCCCTAAACGACAGATCATCAGCAAATTCTTCTTGGTGCTTGAACTGGAATTCCCACCTTGTCGCGCTTTCGTTGTAAAGAGTCCAGATCTTGGCATATACCTGCCCCAGAGATTCACGGGAGTTCATGTATCGGTACTCGATGCCGGTGCCGTTTCCAATGCGCGACCGGTAATCGGAAGAGAACGTCATATCCTTAAAGTCGGAGATGGCCCAAAAGAATGCGTTTTCAATAAAAAATCCCTGTCGACTGTCATATCCCGGCACGGGGATCAGAAAGCCTGACTGTCTTCGTACGGGAAAAAGAAAATAGGGAGTGTAGAGAATCGGCCTGCCATCAACATTAAACGTTACGCCATTGCCCGTCGCATACCGTGTCATGTCGATATCCATCGCATTGGCCTTGATATACCATTCGTTCTCGTCGCAGGTCGTAAACTGGCCGTTCTTGATGTGGTAAGTGGTTTCAGACCGACGTTCTATCACATCCCCCTTCACATGATAGTTATCTTTCTTCATGAAGAGGTCTCCCTTCGTGATGATTCCAGCGCTGGTGTTGAGGTTGACCTTCACGCTCTCGGCACGGACAACGTTTCCCGCGTCTTGAAGATAAACGCTGCCCTCTGCGTCGGCCTGACCTGTTCTATTGTTCAGGACGACCTTGTCCGCCTCGAGATGGATGCCCTCTTGATCGATCTTCACATGTCCCAGGGCGATATACACGTCACTGGTCCGGTCATAATCGAGTTTGTCTGCGGTAACCGTTACGGGAACTTTCTTCGAAAGATCCTGGGCCTGGGCGTGGTGGGCCGCGCCGGTAATCAAAAGGCCGGAGAGGAGACCCACGGCCACGATGACCACTGCAGTGCCTGTCCTTTTCATCCCGTCTGATCCTTCAACATGTCGTTCTGCATTCCACACTCTGCATTGCAAATTGCCCAAACTCACCCTTTCAGGCTCGTGAACGCTCCTGTCCTGCCCCTGGCCGGAAAAAAAATTGCACGCGCGTCGCCAACGACATAGAGGGACCCGGTGACGAGTATCAGATCATCAGCCGACGCCCTCTCACGCGCTCGTTGTATCGCTTCTCCCACCGTTTCAGCAGTGTCGACAGAGGCGTGCAGATTCCGGATCTCTCTTGTGAGCACGCCGATATCCAGGGCGCGTGAATACTGTGGCCTTGTAACCACTATGTGATCCGCAAGCGGTAAGAGCTCGGCGAGGATACCGCGGTAATCCTTGTCACCAAGTATGCCGATGACGAGCACAAGCCGGCGATACAGCGGTTTTAATTCGGCGATGGCACCGGCAAGGGCTCTCGCCGAAGCAGGGTTGTGGGCTCCGTCGAGATAGATATCAGGCCGCTGCGCGACCCGTTCCATGCGGCCTTCCCAACGCGCCCGTTCAAGTCCTGACCGCAGAGCGGACTCGCTCACCGCAATGCCAGCGTCCCTGAGGCACTCGATCGTGGCAAGAGCAAGACAGGCATTGTCCACTTGGTGTCGGCCGATTAAATTCAGACGCAGACCCGGATAGTCGGACGCTAATCCCCGGTAATCGAAGACCTGACTGACACCGGGAACGCGCTTCTCGGGCCTGAAATCCTTTTCCAGGCGATACACCGGAGCGCCATGGGCCATAGCTTGACGCTCGAAAAGGTTGATTACCTCGGGCTGCTTCACACCGGTCACCAGCGGCACCGCGGGTTTAATGATGCCCGCTTTTTCTCCGGCAATCTGTTCTAGCGTCGCGCCCAGAAACTCGGTGTGTTCAAGGTCGATGTTTGAGATCACCGATACGAGCGGCGTGATCACGTTCGTCGAGTCGAGCCGGCCTCCCATTCCCACTTCGATCACGGCGAGGTCGACACCTTGATCGGCAAAATACCGGAATGCAATTGCTGTCGTCACTTCGAAGAACGTCGGGATCATTCCTCCGGACTCGTTAGAACTCTTCAGGCCGCGACAGGCTTCTCGAACCGACTGCGCCAGCTCAACGACGTCGTCCTCGGAAATGGCCGTACCATTGATCCTGATCCGCTCAGTAAAACTCACAAGATGTGGAGAAGTATAGAGACCTACACGATATCCGGCCGTCTGAAGCATGCTCGCGATACATGCTGATGTTGATCCTTTCCCGTTCGTACCCGCGACATGAACAGTCCGAAATTTCCGATGGGGACTGCCCATGATCTCCATGAGCGTAATGCTGTTTGCCAGCGCAAGCTTTACACCGTGCTTCTGGAGAGCAAAAAGATAGTCAATTGCATCTTGGTATGATCTGTCAAGAGACATGTTTAATTGTCATCCGTTTCTCGATGCGGTCTAGCCCGCTGTTTTAGAAGAGATTGCTTCCCCGACCGTCATTCCACGGTTGAGGTTGTTTGGCTTATTGCAGGCTCAGCAGGAATCGCTGTCCCGGTAGGTGCCTGCGTCGGGACATGCATCGGGACTGACGTGGCGGATAGTGGATGTTTTTCAAATTTTTTCGGCGCTGCTAGAAGCTTCAGCGTAAACGGAATTGGCTGGGTGCTTGGCATCGATTCGAGCCGTTTACGGTTGACGTTGACCCGTGCGAACGGTTCGATCCGGTCAAAGAAAATTTCAAGTTCACCGGCCGTCAGGCTGCCGGAAACGACCCGGACAGTTTCGCTGAATTTTTTTTCGCGAAGCTGCCCATGTCCTTTCAGGACCTCGTTAATCTGTCGGACGGCCTCATTTTCATTATCGGGTATAATGTTCACGATAAGAGGCGCGGCAACCGGTGCGGATGTGGCCTCCGCTACCTTCGCATTGACAACCGTCGCTGTCGCCATGCTCGTCGCTGTTTCCACTTCCGCTGGAGAAATGGCCGCAGTGGTTGCCGGTGCGGACTTCACGATCTTGTCAATCTCAAGATCAAGCTGACGCGGCGTCACGATATAATGATAAACGCCCGCCGCCGCCAGTGCAATTGCCACGAGCCAAAGTGGCCTGTAGAATACCTTCTTTAATCTCGACAGCGCGACGACGACGTCTTTCGCTCGCTGTACGAGACCCTCGGAAAGGTGAACGTCCTTGAGGATACGACGCGTCTCATCAGCGCGTCTAAGCCCTTCGAACTCCGACCTGCAGATCACACATCCGGCCAAGTGGCGCTCAATTCTTATCCGTTCTATCCAAAATACATGGCCGCGAAGGTATCGAGGAAACGCGCTCCTGGCCCGCTCACAGTCTTTTTTCATGAACACGCCTCATGCATCCGTCAAAACGGTAAAATGGATGTACTTGTCTGACGCATCGGTATAAGGTACCAGGCCATGAAGGAGACGTAGAATCCCAACATGTCCTTTCTGAGGAGAAACGAATTTCCCCCATCCCGGGGCTGTTTCCGAATCGTTGCATCATGGATGTCGCTACGGTTCAATCACCATTTTTTCGGCCATCATGTTGCCAGATTCGATCACACAGTGCATGCTACACTCCACCGACCTTCACCTGCTCAGCGCGAAGGAGCGAATTGCCGAGGAACAACTTGCCGATTTTTTCAAAACGTACGGGCGTGTCGGTAACATAATATTTCCGGATACCCTCACCTTTTCCATTCTCCCGCCATTTCAGCTTTTCGAGCACATCGACCACTTCTTTTGCCGTTTCGGTCGCTGAATCGATCAGTGTAATTCCCGACCCAACGGCCTTGCTGATCACCTTCTTGAGCAAAGGGTAATGGGTGCAGCCCAGAACCAGCGTGTCGATGCCCGTGCCTTGCAGGGACGAAAGGTATTTCCGCGCAACCAGCTCCGCCACGTCATTGTCGGTCCAGCCCTCTTCTGCAAGAGACACAAAGAGTGGGCATGCCCGACTGTGCACGTCCACGTCAGGGGCCAGATTTTTGATTGCTTTTTCGTACGCCCCGCTCCCGATCGTGGCTTCCGTGCCGATCACGCCCACCTTTCTCGTCCTGGTCACACGCACTGCGGCGCGTGCTCCCGGTTCGAGAACGCCGATGATCGGTAAGGGAAACTCCTTCTTCACCGCATCGAGGCTGATGGCCGTCGCCGTGTTGCAAGCCACGACGAGCATCTTGATCTCCTGCGCCAGAAGGAAATGGGTATTCTCAAAACTGTAGCGCGTTACCGTTTCCGCAGAGCGGATGCCATAGGGAACGCGCGCAGTGTCACCGAGGTAGATAATGTTCTCATCGGGCAGCTTTGCCACGATCTCTTTGAGCACCGTGAGCCCCCCGATACCGGAGTCGAATATGCCGATCGCTTTTTGCATCGTTTCAAAATACGTTACGAAATCTTAGATCTTCATCCTCAGTTCGACGTGCTACGTGTGTGACCATACCAAAACAAACTACTGTCAACTCAAAACGGCAGCTATTGCTTGACCAAATCCATCCTCTTCGTGTACGTTCGTGACAGGTCTATGTGGCCGGCGAGTGTCTGCGCCTCCCTGCCGTCCACCAGAAACCTGACCTGTTTGATCTCATCGAAATTTTGCATGACCGTGTTTACCATCGCCGCGATTGCCAAAAATTCTTCCCCTGCCGATGCGCTTATATCCCTGTGCTGGAACGGGACCAGGTCAATATACGCCGTTCCCTGGCCGTCAAGGTATAACGCCTTGAGTTTGATGTCACGAAACACAGCGGATTGCGCGGCATGCTGATCGCTTAAGACTGCAGCAAGGATCTCCCGCGCCTGTGCCTGCGTGTCGGGCTGCCGCTTCACCGCAGCTGTGCCGGCCACGAGCATGCCATTCGCAGGATAGTAGACCGTAATGGTTATTGGCTCGTTCCTGAAGGCGGGCTGCACAGGCGATTGAGGTCCCCCCTCGTTCAACTTCCGCGCACCGTCCGGGTTGTGCGCCCGTGTTATCCAGAGGTAAGCCCCGCCGCCGGTCACTGCCATGAGGAAGATGCCGAGAACCAGGATAAGCAGCATCCGGTTGTCCCTAATGACCCTATCGGTCGTCTCTGACATATTGTTCGATGCCTCTGGCTATGCTCTCTGCAACATTGGCCCGTTCCTGGTCCATCCCGATCTCGATCATGACCGCCGCAGCATCGACGGCACTAAGTTCAGCGAGCGGCACCTGCACAGGCTCTGCGCTGTTGCTGCCAGAGAGCTGCCGAACAAGCCGCCGTCCCAACCCGCCACTTTGCCGGATGTGAGCAGCCTGCTGCATGCCCCACACCAGTTCCTGTTGTTCGCTTCCAGTTTCGAAGCCGAGAAAATCTCCGCTTACTGCCTTAGTCTGGACCGCTATTTCGCCCATGTCTCCGGAGATATCTTGGATATAGACGTGCGATTCCGTTCCAGCCGTACCGTGAATGCTCACAAAAATCGCGGCGCCGGCGGCATTGGCGAATGCGGCCCGCTCATCGAGCGACAGGGTCTGGTCTTTCTCGCGCGTCAGGAGGACCTTCACGTGGTCGTTTTTTTGGAGCAAATTCCTGATGGTCAGGGACAGCTCCAGATCAACGGTCTTCTCCAGACCCCGGGCAGTCAGGAGCCCAGTATCTTTACCCCCGTGTCCAGGGTCGATTACGATGATGAGCGGCCGGTCCCCTGCCGGTGAAACAGCAGGCGGAGCCGTTCTCTTCGCAACATCGATAACGATCCGGTCAGGCCCGCGGAGCGCAAAGTCCTTAACTTGGGCGGCCGCAGCATCAAGGTGGATTACTGCATAGTTCCTGCCACCCTCTTCGAGCGACTCAATGCCCGCTATCACCCCGTCATGGACAACGGGCAGCGGCGATTTGAGCAGGAACTGACCTTCATAAGAACTCAACAGGACGTTCCGGCCGTCCTGTGACCGCGTGAGGGAATAAGGCGCCGCCGCCTCGACATCGAATACGATACGCGTAAACGTTGAATAGGTGGATGAGCGTACCGCTTTTACCGTCAGTCCCTTATCTGCCGCCCCCGCCGGAGAAATCAAGAGAGAGAGACAAAGAAAAATGCATGGAAGAATATTGCGCATACAACGTGCTATAGTAGCACATCAGACAGATTAGTGCAACTGAAAGCCAGCAAAAACGCCTAAAAAACCGGCAGTACAAGTAGAATTTGCAACTTCCCCTCCGCTGTGTTAATCTGTCGAACTGATGAACGCGCTCAAGATCTTCGGCGAAACAGGATTGATTGCGCAGGCCATGCGAATGGCCTACGAGCATCGTCCCCAGCAAATCGAGATGGCATCAGCCGTTGAGACATCGCTCCGTGAAAAGTCGCATTTGGTTGTCGAGGCGGGCACCGGGGTCGGCAAGAGCCTGGCCTACCTCGTCCCACTTGTCCTTTGGACTCGCGAAGAAAACTGCCGCGCCGTCGTTGCCACTTACACAAAGGCGCTTCAGCAGCAACTGGTGAGCAAGGACCTTCCCTTCCTAAAGAGCGTTCTCGGCGACTTCCGATATGCTCTCTGCGTCGGCGGCGAGAACTACCTCTGCCTCCGCCGCTTTGATCATCTCCGTATCGGTAATCTCTACGAACAGAACGAGATTGAGCCCCTGAACACGCTCTTTGCCTGGTCCACGATGACGCGAACGGGGCTCCGGAGCGAACTCGACATCGAGCCCCCCGCGGGCCTCTGGTCCAAGGCCTGTCGCCAGGCAGATCTCTGTTTCGGCAAGGAATGTGCCCATTATAAAGATTGTTTCTACCAGAAGGCAAAGGCAATCGAACAACAAGCCCACATCCTCGTGGCGAACCACCACCTTTTCTTTGCCGATATGGCGACAGGCGGCAACGTGCTCCCCGCACACAAGGCCGTAGTATTCGACGAAGCGCACCAGGTCGAAGACGTCGCCACTGATTATCTCGGCATCGAAGTCACCAACTTTTCCGTGAAGTACCTACTCGATACACTCCTCTCCCAACGCACTCGCAAGGGACTTCTGACCCGCCTTACTGTACAAGATACCGATATGCAGATGCTGCGCGGCATGGTTGACGGGCTCCGGGTGATCTCGGACAACTTCTTTTTGAATCTTCATCCCTTTCTTTCCAAAGAGCCCGCCCTCCGGATCAGGAAGCCGAATATTGTTCCCAATATTTTAAGCGAACCGCTCATGGAAGTACGGGATGCACTCCTCAATCTCACCGTCGAATCGCAGGAAGAGGAACTTGAAGTCAAGGCTTTTGCCGCCCGGGCACAGACCCTTGCATCAGCCGTTCGGATCAACCTCGACCAAAGCGCGGAAGGCTTTGTCTATTGGGCCGAGCGAGAGAATATGCGGTACCGTCTTGTTGCATCACCGATCGATGTTGCTGAGATGCTTCGCGAGGACCTCTTCGGTAAAACGGACACCGTGATACTTACGTCTGCTACGCTCTCTGCAGCTGGTTCTTTTACCTATATAAAAAGCAGACTTGGCCTTGATGCTCCGGCTGAGTTATTGCTCGACTCGCCCTTCGATTTCGAGAACCAGACCTTGCTCTATATAGCAACGGGCCTCGACGATCAGCAATCAAGCGGCTACCAGGAGCGGTTCGATGCGGAATTGGCGGCAGTGCTGTCCGTAACGCAAGGAAGAACTCTCGTTCTCTTCACGAGCTACGCCCATCTTAGAAAAAGCGCCGAGACTCTACGAAAGGAAATGCCGGGACTCAGCTTCTTGTGCCAGGGGGAGATGCCGGCGTACCGTCTGATCGAGCATTTTAAGAACTCTCAGACCGCCGTGCTGATGGGCACCGCTTCGTTCTGGCAGGGCATCGATATCCCCGGCGACGCGCTCCAATGCGTAGTAATCGCGAAACTCCCTTTTGCCGTGCCGGATGAACCGATCATCGAAGCCCGCATGGAACAGCTCAAGAACCCGTTCTACGAATATCAGGTTCCTCAGGCCACGCTCCTCTTCCGCCAGGGCTTCGGCAGGCTTATTCGTACGAAGACCGACCGTGGTGCTGTGGCCGTTCTCGATTCACGCATCATTACCAAGACCTACGGCAAGTGGTTTTTAAAGTCTATTCCGAAATGCAGGATAACTCATGAGCGAGGGGAGTTCGGCACCTTTTTTGAAGGATTAAGGACTGTGGGCTGACCCCCCATGGTTAAACCCGGGATATTCTGTCGATAGTTTGGTACGTTACGCAACGTCAATGAATATCTCCCGCAGGAAGCAGAACGAACTTGGCGCAGCCGTGGCAAATACTAGATAAGACAGAGACCCCGGACGGGATTCTCGAACTGCGAAAACGTGGCGAGAATGATTACCTCATCATGATCAACAACCGCGTGCTCATGAACAGCAGCGCGAACCGGTCGGAAATAGTTCTTGGAGAACAGGCATGTAAGCTTGTCGCCTCTCGTAAAAATCCACTGGTGCTGATCGGCGGCTTGGGCATGGCGCTGACCCTGCGCGCTGCCCTTGACTCCCTGCCAGCTTCGGCACAGGTCGTAGTGGCTGAACTCAATCCAGTTGTAGTCAGTTGGTGCCGTGGTCCCCTTGCAGGACTGACCAAAAACGCGGCTTCAGACCCTCGGGTTACTATTGTGTCAGATGATGTTGCTAGAGTGATTAATCAGGCAGCTCGTGCAGAACAGAAGTACGATGCGATCATTATCGACCTCTACGAGGGTCCAGGTTCTGACCCGGATGCGAAGGATGACCCATTCTATGGGAACCGTGCGCTCATGACAACGGCTGCGGCTCTTGCACCAGGTGGTGTCTTTGCCGTGTGGGGAGAGATCACCGACACAGCCTTCGTAAAGCGGCTTGCTGCAGCGGGATTTTCAGTGGAGCGCCTGCGTCCGGGAAAGGGAGGGTTGCGGCATGTGATTTACGTGGCACGGCTTATTTGACAGATCAGCCAGGTTTCGTTCACCACCTTAAGCTCATTCCTACGGCGGTACAACATAGGGACCGTGAGGATTAAATGTTACGAACTCCGACAAGAGAGAAGTTCGCTCCTGACGATACTTGCAAAAATGCTTCGATCCACTCGCAACAGAGACTTAAAAAACTCTTCATTGCCTGTACGATATCCTGCTCGATCATTTGCCGATATGGCCAGACTCTTTTGCCCCGATGGATTCCACAAACTCCGCGGCTGTTACAACGGTTGCCTGCATGGGAAATACTTTCTGAGTCAGCACCCGGTGAACATCGTCGCTTCTGTCGGCACAGGCATCGCTGATGACAACGAGTTGGTAATCCATGTCGGCCGCCCATCGTACTGTGGAAAGGACGACACCGCTTGTCGCTATGCCGAACATTGCAAGTGTATCTATGTTCTTCGCACGCAGGATGGTCTCAAGATCCGTGGTTGAAAAAGCACCGACGCGCCGTTTTGTTACCACGATGTCGCCAGGCTGTGGTGCCACCTGCTGGTGAATCTCGGCACCCGGAGTTCCTTCGCGAAGCCAGCCTGTTTTTTTCAGTCCGCTAAACATCCTATTTTGAGAACTGATCTCGGGATATCCATCTCGGAACCGCACAACAACGTAGATCACCGGAAGGCCTGCCCGCCGTGCAACATTCAGGACCGTGCTTGCCTTTTCCAGCAGAGGCGCCCGGTCTTTTTCCGGTAGGATGTTTACAATATCGTTTTGGTAATCCATAATCAAGAGAGCCATCCTGGATCTATCGATAGCGACAGCCGTCTTTTCGGCAGCAAAAATAGGTGTCTTGAATCCAGCCATGACCAGAACCGTCAGGGCAGCATAGAGCACAATGCGGGTGGTGTTCGTCATGAGCATGATCCTCCATTATTTTTTTCACCGTATTATTTATTTCTTATCCACACTGAGCGATCCTGAACCGAAATGTGCAATAATGTATTTCACGGGTGCTCCTCCTTTTTTCATTTGGTTGAATATAGTATATCATGGAGCAATTGCCTGCGACCAATTCTCCCGTCTGTCCGAGAGATGGCACGAAGCGAGTGAGTATCGAACGCACGCAATGGATAGGAATTGAAGCGCGCGATTCTGAAAAAGGAATTCCGATCAAACAATGGTGCGATCTCCGAGGGTTTCTGCAGCGACGTGTTCGACCGAAATGCCGAGGTCTCTGTGCAACTGAGCCAGCATGTCCTCCGCCTTTGCTGCCGCAGCCGCAAATCTTCTCAAGAACCGTTCATCGCCGGCAGCGTTGGGTAATTAACGTGCAGCGTCGCGTGAAGCTAGCCGGCTTATCAAACTCCACCACCACGTCGATAAGTGGTACGAGACCTTCTTCAAGCGAAGGGGGGATAAAATCTCGTGGGGGGAGGCCGCAGGTAGCGCTTCAGCGCTTGTCATTCCGTACAGAACGTGGGATGCGCAGATGAAGGCTTCGCGATCATGAACGAGGCCCTTGAGAAGCCGGATACCCTCGACGCCGTAAAGGATCGGATCATGCGTTTTTTATACCTTCCGATATCATGCAAAAGCGCACCAGTGGTGAGGTATTCGGTGCAAGCGCGCACTTTGGTGCCATGATTTCACCAATGCGTTTTGCCAGCCGGGAAAGAGCCACGCAATGCCTGATCCAGGAGATGTTCTCGCCGTAACAATAGAGCAGGTTCAAGGCATCATCATCACAAAGCATCGTGGCTCCGTGAAAAAAGGGGGGCAGGGAACCCCCTCTGCGCCCCTACCGTAACAGGAGAATACGAATTTGTCAATGTGCTCTTTCGGCCCATTCCTACTTGACTTTCATCCCGCCTTTGCCTATCTTCATTGGAGACTCAGGTCCCTGATGCAGGAGCCGCATATTCTTTATCAATGAATGCCCGACACTATATATGGTGGTTGGCCATGGTGATCGCCGTTCTCCAGCCAACGGCCGCGCTCGATTCCCTGCTCTTTTTCCAGAAAGCATCCGCTGTCGGAGTTACGTCCGAAGGACTTGCCTGGGCTGAAGAAAGTCCCGCAGTGCCTGCATCACCTCTCGGGCAGCAGGAAGTGCAGACATCACCTTCGAGTTCTCTGTCTCCATCGGAAGAAAAGAAACCCCAGCCTCCCGCAGGTCCTGCTAACAAGGAAGAAGGCCCGCCGGAAACAAGTTTCGTAGACAGGTGGCACGGCAAAATATCTAGCAAAATTATGACGACGGCCCAATGGTTGGATTCTTTTTTCGCCGACCCAAACTACGTAAAGGAAGAAAATCGCTCGTACGTACGGTTCCGCTATGATATCTTCAAGGAAGAGTATTCCCCGACCACATTCAAGCCCGCCATCGATATGCGGCTGTCCCTCCCCGAGCTGGAACGTAAGACGCACCTCGCATTCTCGGCAGCGCCAGCTCAAACCCTTACGGGCCCCGGGGCTCCGGTTTTGACCCCCGCTGAACGTTTCGGGCAAGTGGAGCAGGCGAACCTTACGACCGCGCTCCAGTACTTTTTAAGGGCGACCGCAAAGGAGAACTTCGTCGTCTTGAGCGGATTACAGTTCAGCAAATTCAAACCCGTTACTTTTCTCGAGCCCCGCTATCGCTTTCTCGTCCCGCTTGGCGGATGGAATTTCAGATTCACCCAGGACGTCCTCTGGAGAACGGACACAGCCTGGCAAATCGATTCACGCTTTGAATTCGAGCGCCAGTTGCCGAAAGATTTCTTTTTCCGTACGACCATCGACGGAGTCTGGGCTTCGCGGGTAATCGGCTATACTTACAGCATTGCTTTTCTATTGCGCGAGCCCTTCGGACCGACCAATGCCATTGACTACGAATGGATCAACACTTATCAAACGAGGCCCGTCGACGAACTGTCGGAAATCGACTTCAGGATCAGGTATCGCCACAGCTTCTGGCGGGAGTGGCTCTTTTTTGAGGTGTCCCCCCAGCTCAGGTTCCCGCAGAGCAGCAATTTTGACAATATACCCGGGATCTTGTTCAGACTGGAAATGTTTTTCGGAAAGACTGCGGGGTAGCGGCGCCGGAGCTTGCCGTATTGCTGTCTTCAATGACGTCAAGAGCATGTACTGATCTCTTCTTATTCCCGTGATCTTGGCATCAACGACTATCATATGCATGATGGAACACGACACTTCCTGTGGCGCATTTAATCTGTATCAGTAATCCGTCAATGGCCTGCGTGGAATTCGAACTGTCTTCGACCGTGAACTTTACCATGTTCGGGTTACCGACATCGCACGCATGAAAAAAAAATAGTATCTGCGCTGAATCGTCTAGACGACGATTTGCTCTGTTATTCCAGTATCTTAAGAAGGATTCCGCACCGCTTGATAATATTGGAGGTAGGAATTAGTCATAACGGTTGCCCGGAACGGGGATTGCCACGAGTTGATTTATTCACCTAATATATCAGTGAAATCAGTAACCTTGGCCAACGGAGCGATGTTGAATAAGGTACTCCTACTTGACTATTTTAGTTTCTTTGCATACACTACTCTATGAAAAATCATTCCTCTGACAACTGGAGATTGCCTGAAGCATTGTCAATGCCGGAAGCTCAAGGATAACACCCCCTTAGCGGGAAAGAACAGTTTTAACCACGTTTGAAGAAACGAGATAACGTATGACAGATAATTCAATCAAGATCCGGTGCAGGACCTGCTTGCAGTTGAGCCGAGTACCGCTGGACAAACTCGAGAAAAAACCGCGCTGTTGGAATTGCAAGACGAATCTGGAAATTCCCTCTCAGCCCGAGTGGGCTAGAGCCGACAGCTTCGACCGGACGGTGTCGTATTGGGCAGAAACCCTCCTCGTCGTCTTCACGGCCCGTCTCTGCGTTTATTGCAAGATATTCGAGCCATTGTTGAATGATCTCGCCCAGAAACAGATAGGGAAGCTTAAAGTGCTGAAAGTCGATATCGACGCGGACGTGAGCCTCTTGCAACGTTTTAAGATTGAAAAAACGCCGACTTTCATTGTCTATCGAGGCGGTGTACAAATCCTCCGAGTCGATGGCCCGCCAAAGGACAAGACCGACTTGGTCATGTGGATCGACAATCTCATCAATTCGACAAACCTCTGATCCGCTCTCTTAAATCCCGCGATCAGAGCACCGACCGAAGGCATTGCACGTCGGCCCTCCCGCAGGATTGCCTTCAGGAGGCATGGTATATGTACACACCGTTGATTGATACGAAAGATGGAAGCGGTTGAAGAAGTTTGTCTAACAGACAGCAAGTCAGCTGAAAACCTTGTACCTTGTTTCAAATTTTTCCTGCTTTTCCCGGGGCTCCTCCGCGTTCATGCTGGGACAACCAACTGTCGCGCATCATTCCCTCATCGCTTTGTGTCTCGTGGTGCACACAATTTCACGTCTCGTACACTTTTCATTGCGCGAGAAAAGAAGCGGAGTCGGTACTTAACCCGACTCCACCTCTCCTTTGAATATTCACCCCCCTGATGGTGCTTGACCATCCTGACTTACTTGACCTGACCGCGTATTTCTCCACCCGGGTACTTGTCAGTATGAACGTTGACATAAGCCCCACCGCTCTTCAGCAGTTCGACGAGGTCCCCAATCGTTTTCCCCGCCAGCGGGCCGACCAGATTAGCATCTATGATGGTGCCTTTGGCTAGAACTCCATTGAACTTGCCTTCTTTTTTTGGTCCCCCAAATAGGCCGACTACCACTGCACCTTCTTCACCCATCTTTCCCGCATGGATATGCGCCGCTTTGACATTTTCTATGTCTCTCAGCTTCAGGATGTAAGTCATCTCTTTCCCATCTTTGCTTAATTTAAATGTAACCTCACCTCCTGCTTTTGTCATAGCAGCAGGAACTTCATCTTTACCAGTAAGATTTGCCTTGAACACCTCATGACCCGCCGCTATGCTGAGAGAGGCTGTTAACAACATCGTGAGTGCGATAAGGGAAATCACTTTTACTGTCTTCATGTTTCTTCCTCCTTCGTGGTTGAAATAACTATTCATAATAATAAATATATCACATAGGTTCTTGCGATGCCGCGTGATTTTAAAAATAGCCATTTGCTGGTCGACAGTTTTAGCGAAAGCCAATTTATCCATTATACTAAGGTTGGAGGAATAAAAGAGACCCCCTCGATTTTCGGGTGCAAGCTAAAGTCCACGATGGTCCCTCCTGAAACATCGTGTAGAATCCCATCTTGCGTTACAAGCACGAGGGGGTCTTCACAATCATTGTCGAAAAATTCGGTCCCAGCATCGTGAGCGCACAATTTTCTTGCCTAACCCCTTGCTATTATAGCCAACTTATTGTACTCTCTTGACGGGAAGGATCGACGGGTCCTGGATGATTTGGACTATTCACAATAATACTGGTATATTTATTAATAGATACACTCCACCGTATCTTAAATCGTTTCAAGGAGGAACATAAGTATGACCAAAAAGTTGATTTTCGCATTGCTGATATTTTGTTTGACGCTTCCTGGTACTTCCCATGCAACAAACATTAAACTCGGGTTCATCAATTCGATCACCGGGCCTGAAGCCCCCATCGGCGAGAACCAGACAAATGGGGTAACCTTCGCAATCGAGGACCTGAAAAAAATGGGAATTGATGTTGAACTCGTTAAAGAGGACGACGCGGGCAAACCCGACAAGTCGCTGGCGGCTTTTGAGAAGCTTGCGACCAGGGACAACGTAACGGGAATTGTGGGTCCCTACACTTCTGCCACGGCGAACGCCGATGCCAAGATGGCGGAGCGCTACAAGGTCCCGCTCATTGTGCCTGCGGCTTCGAAAGAAGAGATCACGCAGCAAGGCTATAAGTGGACCTACCGTGTCTCGGGTACTACCAGCGACTATGCAGGTGTTCTATTCGATCTTGCCACGGCCCTCGGCAAGCCCAAGACTGTCGCCATTTTGAACGAAAACACTGATTTCGGCGTCTCGGGTGCTAAGAGCGCTAAAACCATCGCAGCACAGAAGGGAATCAAGGTGGTCTTTGAAGAGGCCTACTCGAAAGGATCGCCCGACTATCGCTCAACGCTTGCCAAGGTGAAGTCCGCGAACCCGGACCTCGTGTTCATGGTTTCCTACGTGGCCGACGCTATCCTGCTGATGCGCCAATCGCGCGAAATAGGGCTTACGCCGATGGCCTTCCTCGGTGCGGGCGCGGGGTTCTCGGTGGTGCAGTTTGCCAAAGAGAAGGAGATCAGTCAGGGTGTCTTCTCATCCACCCAGTGGAGTGAGGACGCGCCGTGGCCGGGTTCCAAGGCATGGTACAAACGCTATGAAAAGCAGTTCGGCAAGCCGCCTACGTACCACGCTGCCTGCGCCTACGAATCGATGATGATCATGGGTCAGGCTGTGGCAGCTGCAGGCGGCGACCGGGAGAAGACACGAGAGACACTGCATACCGGAAAATGGAACGGCATCCTCGGCGAAGTCCGATTCCAGGACTACGAAGGATACCAGAACCAGCGCAAGGCCGTGATGCTGGTCGAACAGGTGCAGAACGGGAAGCACGAGACCGTATGGCCTCTGAATGATGCGGACACGAAGCCCATCTGGCCCTTCCCGGGCTGGACAAAGTAAATCTTAAAGCTCATCACCGGGGGAGCGGGCCGGAAGCCTGCTCCCCGCTTTAACGGTTCAAAACACACACTCCGTGAGACAGGAACACGAGTGGCCACGAAGAACGCGAAACACGTGAAGCGCTGAGCGAATCTCGCGTTTGCGTCGTCGTACGCTCCGATCTCGTACCCTTTGCCATCTAAAAGTTTTTTTTCGGCTTTAACCGGGTAGGATATTCATGGCTATTTTTCTTCAATCACTGATAAGCGGCATCCTGATCGGCGGCGTGTACGCGCTGATCGGCATCGGCCTGACCATCATTTTTGGCGTCATGCGCATAATCAACTTCGCCCACGGCGATCTCTTGATGCTCGGCATGTATGCCACCTATTTTCTTTTCAGCCTCCTGCATATCGACCCTTTTGTTTCGATCGTCATAATCATCCCGCTCATGTTCCTCTTCGGCGCTTTTCTGCAAACAGTGTTCATTAACCGCGCTCTCAATGCCCTGCCCCAAAACCAGATCCTGCTGACCATCGGAATGGGGCTGGTAATGAGTAACTCGATCATGCTTGCCTTCACTTCGGATTACCGGATATTGAGCACGACCTATTCGTCCAGCAGCGTCACCGTTATGGGAATCTCGATATCTGAACCACTGGTATACTCCTTTATCGTCACCGCGGCGATTACGGCCGTACTCTACTGGTTCTTGTACAGGACCGACATGGGCCAGGCCGTAAGGGCCACAGCCCAGGACCGGGAGGCGGCACAACTGATGGGGATCAACGTCAAACGCATGTCGGTCCTCGCGTTCGGAATCGGAACAGCATTGGCCGGCACTGCGGGCGCGCTTATATCACCGACCTATTATATTTTCCCCCAGGTCGGCAGCGTCTTCACGCTCAAGGCTTTTGTGATAACCGTCCTGGGCGGCATGGGAAGCATCTTCGGAGCAATGCTGGGCGGCGTGCTCATCGGGGTGGCCGAGTCGGTCGGTGGTGTCTACCTCGGCTCGGGCTGGAAGGATGTCATTGTGTTCGTATTGTTCCTGCTGGTGCTTCTGTTCAAGCCATCGGGTCTTTTGGGCACGTCGAGGGACTGACAGGAGCATACAGTAACATGGCCGCAAAGATCACAGACTGCGCCGAGAAATGCATAGGTAAATTCAATGCAACAGAGTTTTTTTCTATTGTATCGCTCATTCCTTCGTGGCAATAACGCTTTGATTCACGTTTATACGAATTATAAAATATGAAAGTATTCACAAACAACATACGCGGTATCAGCACTCTGTCGCTCTCGTTTCTCATCGCCTTGCTCGCACTCCTCTTCCTGATCCCGAAATTCGTGACGAGTACGTACGCTCTCCACATCATGATCCTCATTTTCATCAGCGTCATCACGGGATCGGCCTGGAACATTCTGGGAGGATACACGGGCCAGTACTCCGTGGGCCATGCTGCCTATTTCGGGGTAGGCGCCTACACAACGATGATCCTGCTGCAATACCGGCATATCGCGCCCTGGTACGGGGTCTGGGCGGGCGCGGTGGTCGCACTTGCAACCGGTCTTGTCATCGGCTCCATTTGCTTTCGTCTGCGCGGACCGTACTTCGTCCTCGCGTCCATAGCCGTAGCCGAGATATTCCGTGTCACGGCCCTGAACCTGAATAATCTGACGAACGGCGCTGAAGGCATCCTGATCACCGAAGTCCCTCCGCTCAGGATCGGGAACACGATCGTTACAGATTTTTTGTCAAAGGTGCCCTTTTACTATACCGGTCTCGTAATGTCGATCGCCGTCATTGCCGTAACGTGGCTGGTGCAGAATTCGAAACTGGGCTACTATTTTCAGGCAATCCGTGAAGATCAGGACGCAGCCCATTCATTGGGCATCAACCTGACCATGTACAAGAATGCGGCCCTGGCCATTTCTGCGTTTTTCACCTCCCTTGCCGGCAGCCTCTACGCGCTGTATGTCGGTTTTATTGACCCCGGCACGGTTTTGGCGCTTGATCTGTCTGTTCAAATCGTGATAACCGCTATCATCGGGGGAATCGGGACCGTCCTCGGCCCCGCAATTGGCGCCGTGGTGCTGGTTCCGTTCTCGGAAGCCCTGCGCAGCAATATGATAGCCCAGGCCCTGATTGACTCCGGCTTGGTCAAAGAGGAATCAGCGCTGGGCTCCTTCCTGAAGGATCAATTGTCGCATGCCCATGTGCTCATCTACGGAATCCTACTTGTCGTCGTCATCCTGTTCATGCCTGATGGCGTACTGGGCTTCGTAAAGAAGCTCGTGGCGAAAAAACGGAAGGAGGTATCCTGATGGCGATTCTCGAGATCAAGCGCGTCAGCAAGTTTTTCGGCGGCTTGGCCGCCAACTCTGATATCTCTTTCGAAGTGAACCAGGGGATGATCATGGGCCTGATCGGTCCGAATGGCGCAGGCAAGACAACGCTCTTCAATTGCATCACTGGCTATTATCCCCCTTCGCGGGGGGAAATCATCTTCGAGGGAAGGCGCATGAACGGCCTGCATCCCGACGCCGTGTGCAAGTTCGGCATGGCGCGCACGTGGCAAAAAGTGCGGCCGCTCGCCAAGATGAGCGTGGTGGACAACGTCATGGTCGGTGCCCTCTGCCGCACAAACTCGCTCAAAACCGCGCGGGAAATTGCCATGGAACAGGTCAAGGTCGTACATCTGGAACAGCGGGCAGACGTCCGCGCCGGCAGCCTCCCCATCGGAGAGCGAAAAAAACTAGAAGTGGCCCGCGTTCTGGCGACTCGACCCAAGTTGCTGCTCCTGGATGAGGTAATGGGCGGATTGAACCCCACGGAAAGCGAGGAGATTATCGAGCTGATAATTGACATCAAGAAACTTGGCATCACTGAGATGGTCATAGAACACAACATGAAAACAATTATGCGCATCTCCGACAGGGTCGTCGTGCTGAACTCGGGCGAGAAGCTGGCCGAGGGCACGCCTCAGGAGATTGTCTCGAACAGTGCTGTAGTCGAGGCCTATCTGGGAGCGAGCCATGCTTAAAATCGAGAAACTGAACTTCAGCTATGGCGATCTCAAAGTCCTCTGGGATGTGGACCTCGAAGTTCAGGAAGGCGAAATTGTCACAGTCGTGGGGGCGAATGGTGCGGGCAAGTCTACACTTCTGAAAAATATTTCACGGCTCGTAAAACCCGGATCCGGCACAATCTTGTACAATGACGTTGACCTGACGAAATGCGAGGCACATGAGGTCGTGGACCTCGGCGTGGTCCAGGTCCCCGAAGGCAGGAAGATATTCCCTCAGATGACGGTCATCGAGAACCTGAGGATGGGCTCATTCATTGCTAGTGCCAGGAGAAAGCGGGATGAGAACAGGGAATGGGTATTTACGATGTTCCCACGCCTGAAGGAACGGGTGAATCAGCTCGGCGGCACGTTGTCCGGCGGCGAGCAGCAGATGCTCGCCATCGCACGAGGTCTCATGGCCGATCCGAAGCTACTCCTCCTGGATGAGCCTTCCCTGGGGCTTTCACCGCTGCTCGTAAAGAACATTTTCGAGATCATAACCGAAATCAACCGCCAGGGAGTGACGATCCTGCTCGTGGAACAGAATGTAACCCAATCGCTGTGCATCGGCCACCGCGCCTATGTTCTCGAAACTGGAAAAGTTGTAATCTCGGGCACTAGATGCGAGGACCTTCTCAAAGACGAGCATGTAAAAAAAGCTTTCCTCGGGATGTAGCAACCGGTCCGCAATTGAGCGCTTTTCCTTTGCCCCATTCGCCTTTTTTTGTAACCATTGCTGCACTAATTCTTGCAATTTTATGGCTCCTGTTGTACTCTCTGCCAAAGAGAGGAAATTTCATGCCGATAATTAAAATTGATATCGCTTCCCTAACGAAAGAACAGAAGGTTAGCCTGATTGAAAAGCTCACGATGGTGTCCGCCGAAATCACAAAGATACCGCAGTACGCTTTCACGGTTATTATCAATGAACTCGGGGACGACAATATCGGAGTCGGCGGCAAAACACTGGAGGAAGTAAAGAAGGCAAGAAACTCGTAACGATAATTATACGAAGTGTTTTCAAGGTGCTTGCTCTTATGCTGTTCCCCATAGCGGACGTCGAGCTGAGTCGCATCAGTGCGGTGAAATGGAGTAATCCTCGTAGGCAGCACCAGCACCTGTCTTCCCTATGCATTCCTCGAGGCGGAAGGCGATCGCGGGGTGAAGAATGTTGATGAAGCGGAAATAGGAGCTAACGATGATAACGAACCATACTATTGTCTATACTACTTTTGCTGAAATAGTTGATCCCGGTCATTCGTGCCTTGTTATCTGGGATGTGCAAAATGGACTTGTAGACCGGATATTCAACAAAGAAGAATTTCTCAACAATCTGAAAGACCTCGTCGAGAACCTGCGAAAAAAGATGCCCGTTGTCTACACGCTTATCACCCCCCCCAGCAGAGAATTTCAGTCATCCTGGTATCTTTATAATATGATGAGGCGGTACAATGTCAAAGAAATAGACAAGCTGCCGAATTTCTTTGCCCGAGGTTCAAGAGAACGGGAGATCCCGGAAGTCGTCAAACCGGCTGACAGCGATGTCTTGCTGGAAAAACCGACGGCGAGCATCTTTATCGGTACAAATTTCGAGTACCTCATGAGGAACAGGGGTATCACGACTTTGATATTCACGGGCATAGCGACTGAGATGGGGATCGAATCTTCTGCACGAGATGCTGCGAACAGGGGCTTCTATGCGGTTGTCGTCTCGGACTGCGTTTCTTCCATGGACAAGGACGGCCACGAACGATCTCTGAAAAATCTCGAGAAAGTTGTCATTGTAAAAAGTTCGCACGAAATACTAAAGGCTTATTAACTTATATCCAGGTTTGGCTTTCCCTTGATGAAATAAATTGAATTTATCCATCTACCCTTCCCTCGCCCGCCGCTCCAGATGAACGTCATCGCTGCCGCAGTATGTCTAGGTTTTTTATTCGTCTGGTTCGGCAGCTCACGCCGGGCACGCCGTAACAGAAAGCTGAAATATCGTTGCCTTGGATAGCAACAGGATACTTGCCTGCCTGGTGCTGTCTTGCTTTCAATCCTTTGAGCCCTTTTTCCCAACCGCATCAAAAGGGTAGGCGCGCCGATCTTCTTTTTGGTAAACCTCCTTCCGGTATCAATAATCATGGATAATTCTTATGCCGTTCGATGGTTGGATTGTGTATAGAGCTCGAGGTTACCAGTCTTTCTAGTACATGAACATGGCAGGTTAGGAAACCTTTTTCTATTGACTTAGCCGGCGCTAAACCGATAATATGAACATTCTTCAAGCGCGTATCTGTTTCGCACGAGAACCCTGAGGATAACGTTGAACCAATTCGCCATCTCTACACTGACGGAACATCCATGAACACCGCAGGACCTTTCGTCTCCTATCGCCGCTATTGGCTGCCCGAACTGATCGTGCTCACAGCACTGGCCTTTCTTGCGTTCTTTCTTTTTGCATTCACCAAGCTGGATATTGCCGCGACGCGATTGTTCTTTCGTCCTGAGAGCGCTGATTTCTGGCCCATCGCGAACGAGCCTCTCTGGTCCCTGTTCTACCGGGCCACACCATGGATAACCGGGTCTCTTGCAGTTACCGGCGTCATCATGATGGTTACTGGCCTGGTCCGTGAGGACTCGAAACGGTTACGATTGTACGGGCTATTCATCCTGCTTTGTGTAGCCCTCGGCCCAGGCCTCATCATCAACGCGGTTTTCAAGGACCACTGGGGCAGGCCGCGGCCGCGCCAGATCATCGAGTTCAACGGCAAGTTCGATTACGTGCGTCCACTTGTGCCCTCACACAGCGGCGGCAAGTCCTTCCCCTGCGGCGACTCTTCCGTGGGATTTCTCATGTCAGCGGGCTGGTGGTTGTGGCGAAGGAGCCATCCCAAACGAGCAGCAGCGTCACTCACAGCAGGTTTGACATTCGGCACGCTTCTCGGCATTGGCCGGATGGTAGCGGGTGCGCACTTTCTGTCTGATGTCGTATGGTCGGCCCTGATAGTCTACGGTGTGGCTCACACTCTGTACTATTACATACTCAGGATCCCTGCGCGGGAGGATTCCCGAGCAGTAATGTACCCACTGATTGAAAGTAGCCCGCGGCTTAGGATGGCCGTAATCGCTGCTTCATGCTTGCTCGGAGTCGGAATTATCAGTGGTGGACTTTTTGCGAATCCGTCGAATAAGGATCTATCGGCACGTATACCATATGACGGCTACCCCGCAGTGCCGGAACAAGTCGAGGTCATCGTGGACACGCTTGATGTGGATATCGAGCTGGTAGCTCAACCAGAGAGCGAGATATTGTGCAGTGGCAATGTTCACGGTTTCGGACTGCCAACGAACGAAATTAAATCTATCTGGGAATTTGAGGAGCAACCACTGCCTACGCTGCGCTACCGTGTCGTCGAAAAAGGCGTCTTCACCGATATCGACGGTGTGGCTCATCTTAAGATTCCTGTCACAAACCTGCGCACGATCATTGTTCGCGTGAAGCGCGGCGACATCACGATCAAGAGCGCTGCAAATGTTCCTCGTCATCGTCCATCCACGGATCTTATCACCCTTGACGGTAAGGTGCAGCAACGATAGCCACGCTTGAAAAACAATCTCGTCAAATTTAAAGCTGCCCGCTATCTGAAGCATCACGTCATTGTACACAGCCTCATCAGCGCATGTGCTCTCTCTCGCCCCGTTCTTCTCGATGTTCCCGCCCTCTGGCCTCATGTCTGTCCCAGTGCCGGTCACGCTCCCAGGCTCTCCAGTTTTTCCGAACCATGCCGTAGGGCATTCGCTCATATCCCGGAGGAACATGGCGGTAAGTGGGCGGCAGGCTGATAACGGCGCGAGGAACACGCTCTATTGCGATGGCGCCCCATGGTCCATTATATTCCGCGGATATAAACCAGCGCCCCTCATACGGCCGGTACCAGTAGCCGCGATAGTAGAAAATATCCACACCAACGTCAGGAGGATAATACACGTAGGTCCCCGGTATTACGACCATAGCAGGTGGCGCAGAGATCACCAGGCCCGGCAACCCGACGCCGATGTTGACATTCACTGCGGCATAGCTGGCTGCGGAAGAAACTAGGCTGCCTCCCAACAGCAAACCACCGATAGCGAGTGAAGTAAACAATTTGATTTTCATAAGTGCACCTCCTTGCATGCCTATTACGAATGCGCATTCATACTTATTTGACACAAACGCAGGCGAATCGTTTAATGATACGATCTGGATATTCTCAAGGCATTTTTTACATTTTTTTTCTATCTCTGGCATGCCGCGTTCATTCAAGATACTTTTCGATACTATTATTTCCCTGATGGAAGCGCCGGCATCTTAAGCGCCTCTTTGGGAATCCGTCCGGTCATTGATGAGAGAAATGCTGCACCGTCCGCAACCTGCTCTTTTGTCTGGTCTTTTAAAAGCTGAATTTTTGCCATAATTCTGACCGCTTCTGCAAGTCTGTCCACAGAATCATCATGAAAATAGGGCAGCCTTTGTGCCCTGTTCCTAAGCACAGGAATTTTGATTACGTATTGATGAGAGGGTTCTTGGTGACGATGCACCTGCCCTCGCCGATGGCCTGGCTCATGGAACGTTAATATTTTGGGAAAAATGTCGCGTGATTCGAAGTGAATACGGGAGGGTCGTTTTTGAGGATAGCGGCAATTTTGGGGTGACGCTTGAATTCCGTTTCCAGGAAATGACGAACTATTTTCCGGTCCCATCCCAGAGGATGTTTGAAGCCTGTATAGAGCGAGAGATCACCATCATAGAATTGTTCGGTCTCATATGTTCCTGCGTCTACGCTGCACAGGGGCATATTGAAAATTGCGACGTTCAGATAGCTGATCGCGTCAGCGTGTTGGACAACGAACTCGAGAGTCTTGCGGGCTTCGGCTATCGTCTCCGCCGGTGTGCCGAAGAGAAGATATATATACGTTGCGATCCCTACTTGTTTCAGGTTTTTAAAAACCTCCGATGCCACCCCAAGGTCGATGCCCTTCTGTAATCCATCGAGGATACCCTGGTCTCCTGATTCCAAACCGAGCTTAAGCATTGCACAGCCCGATCTTTTGAGCGCTATGCAATAATTTTTGTCCAAGAGGTCCTTGCTGATCCGCGCGAATCCGTACCAAGGAACGCCAAGAGCATCGTGCGACAGCCCCTGCATGAGCGCGGGACTGATTGAGTTATCGAGAAGATGGACCAGGAGCGGTCGCGTTTCCGCAACCAGAGATTGAAGCTCGGTCATGGCTTGTGGTGCCGGAATGGGGAGATAATGATTATCCTCGGCAGTCTCGGGGCAGAAGGAACATTTCCTCCAGTAGCAACCGCTTGAGCCGCTGTATGGGAGAATAAATCCTGGTGATAGGTATTCTTGGAGAGGCAAACCGGAATAGTCCGGGGTGGCGCGATGCAGCTTCGGTTCCTTGACATCGAACAGGTCGAGCAAGGGCCCCTCTCCGGGTCCGCAGATAAGATGATCCACGAGACCGCCAAACGGATTTTTGAAGCCTGGCCTCTTCATCCATGAACTGACAAGTCCTCCGCCCAGCACAACCTTCACATGAGGATATTGTTGCTTGATATAACCGATCATGGCAAAAGCAGTAAGTGCCTGGCTCAAATAGTTAAGTGAAAAACCTATATTCAGTCCAGCAGTGTCTTCCTTATTGTCTCTGTCTTTTTGCCTTTCTTTGCGGCCGGGACCTGCCCCGAGCAACAGCAAAGGGCGCCGCCACGAGAAGGAGGACTCCGCGATGATTTCAGGCAGACGTTTGCTGAAGTACGGGAAGTATGGATTCTTTTCCGGATGTGTGGCTGCTGAAACTAGATCCACGCTTCGGACCGGAGACAGATCTCTTTCGTGAAAGTCCGCCAGCCCAAGGATAGCCCCTGTATCTTCGGCCGAGACTTCGAGCGCGCGTTGCAGTTCCTGAACGGCTCTCCTGTACCGGCTGAACGATCGATAGATGCCGGCTCCCCGAAGCGACGCAAGATTATTTGAGATATTTTTTAATGACCTGCGTGTCCATGTATCCTGAGCCGACGACTTCGGCTGTTGCAGGAGGAAAAGAAGTCCTTCAAGGTTCGCGTCCAGGATTGTAGACGATATGTCATGTGCTTTCAGCGCGCCGGCGAGTTTCGCTATGCCAGCAGGGGGCTCGCAGGGCTTTGCAACAGGAGGGAAGATTAAAAGCATATCATCATTATGCCCGAGGGCAGACGGGATAGCAATTGATTACGTAACCTATATTTAGTGTGCGACACGGCCATAAGAAAAAAAGACGCATGACAAACCCTAAGGCCGTCTTCGCTGACTGAGAACGCCTTCTATGAATCGGCACCACGCCTCGTTCGGCTCCCAGACATCGAGCACCCCCGCCATTGCATCCTCTTGTGACCACCCTTGCTCAAGAATTCGATACAGGGCGATAAAGACAGAAACTCTCTTGTTGGCGGCACAATGGACAAATATCTTCCTGTCGCTCAGATTTTTCATTGCTGCTATGAATCTTTCAAGGTCCGAACTGGTCGGCGTTTCCCATTCTACCGGTATATGCACGTAGTCGAGACCGAGAGACTCCAAAAAACTTTTTTCATCAGCCAATGAGTAATCTTCATTCATTAATCCCAGATTGATAACCACATGGTAACCTGCCGCTGCGATTGCAGCCAGTTGCTGTTCAGTAGGCTGTCCTCCGGTGGCGAGATTTTCAGACAGATACCGCCAGTTTTTTATCTGTTGCAAGACAGGATTCTCCATCTTTTTCACCATCGTATTCAGGCGCGCCGCAGGGTCTGCGATTGTAGATGTCAGTCCGGCAAAGAATGCAAGGCAGGCCGAGGTGGCGGATTTTTCAATCACCTCTAAACATGCGTATCCGGCAGTTTTTACAAAGAAAATGGCACGAAAGCTTACAGGCGGGATGGAAGCACGAGCTTGAGACTGTTAATGAGGGGATTCGTCTCCTGCTGTAATACCTGTTCCCGTGCGCTGTGGGTTACCAAATGCTTAAGGGATGCACGCTTAATAGCGTTTTTGATGCGGGCTTACAAGGTCCCAGACGAGGCAGGAGCTGACCCGCAATCCATCCTTTTTCCTGCGCATAGTGTAGAGCCGGCTGCCTGCAAACTGTCCCACGAAGTATGCAGCAATCATGATCGGGAAGGTTATGAGTTGAAAGCCCATGCCGGAGAGCAGCCGAAGGGCGATGATAAAGGGAACAGGCGCATGGACTGAGAGAAACCAGGCGAATGAGAATTTCCGCACATTCGCCCTCCAGTACCCGAAAGGAATGTTCAAAAGGAATACAAAAAATGCAATCGTCAACAGGTTCATCGGTGGCTCCTACAATATATCGAATTAATCCAAGTGGATATGATACCTCATTATAAAATAAATTTGAAGTGAAAAATTCGTTCGCCTCGAAACGGAGAATCTGCACCGTCGTGCTTTCAGTTTCTTAAAACGAAGATGAACAAACCGTAGTTGGTCTTGCAAAGCGCCTCATTGCCTAATGCGGCATGCATTTTTCGAGTTCCTGAACGATCTTCGCGCAGACCTCTTCGTGCGTCAGCCTGGCGCAATCAATGATGATATCCGCATGCTTCCAGTACAGCGCGCAGCGCTCGGCGAAAAGGTCGCCAACGGTCTGATCCGGTCGTTTTGCAAGGCCTCGTATAGAAAAATCATGGACTCTCGCTTTTAATGTTTCCAGGTCAACGTTGAGGAAGACAACGGTGCCATCTGCCTTGAGGTGCTCCATGGCGGCGCCACTATACACGGCACTACCGCCGGTGGCAATGACGTGACTGTTGATGTTAAGACGGAGTAGTGCCCTTTCCTCAATCGCTCTCAAGAAAAGGTATCCACTGCTGTCGACAATGTCCCGCAAGGATTGTCCTTGTTGCGTCTGAATCAGGACATCGGTATCAACAAAACTTTTCCCGAGCAGTTTTGCCAATATGATACCGACGGTACTCTTGCCAGAACCGGGCATGCCGATGAGGACGATATTGGACGGATGGAGTGTCATACGGTGATGGGGGAAAATATGCCGGAGCGGTAGTTGCTCGCGCTCCAGCATATCGAATTAGCTGCATTTACTTCCCTGGCGGTGGTCAACTTGCCGAACCTCGCAGATGGCGTTTCTTGCAACCGGTGGGCGCTAATTGGCTGAAGCCATCAGCCGCTCCTTGTCCTTAAACAGCACATCGCACTTGTTCATGTAAAGTTTCCGCACGATGCCCTTGCCGAAAGTATGGTGCTCGACAACGTCGCCGATACGGTATTTCATTGACATGCTGTACACATGCTCTTTCCCTTTGGCCCCGGCCATCCCGGCTTCCCATTCTGCTGCCACAGCATCAATTTTTTGACTTTCTTTTTTCACTCTCGGGACGCGGACCTTCGGGGGATCAGCTGGATTCCTGAACTTGTGCGTGCTGCCGCAGGTCTTACACTGCACTTTGACGATCGATTCTCCCTTCATGGCAACAATAACGTGATCGAGGATTCGCTTGCATTTGGTACATTGGGACGCGATGTTTTCACCTGCAGAATATTTTTCCACCATGAGTTCTCCTTAACTTCAGACCGTTTTTTTACTTCTCTACGTTTATTCCCGCAACGTCTGCGGGTAGACAGGTTCTGGGGCCGATAGGAAATTTTTTTATTATACACCTTTGATATCCTAAAAGCTCTAATTCTTTTTCTTATCATTTTCGCCGTAACAACCCCTTATATGAGGTAATATTCCCCCCTTAAAATAGGGGAGGAATTATCTTCAAGACTATCCAAAAATGGAAACCTCCTGCGAAGAAGTAATTCATAGGGGAACAAAATTCAAGAGCAGGAGGTTTCACTTTTACCTCGATTGAAAGAGCCCCATCTCTTATGATCAAAGAGAGAGGCATAACTTCATGCTCTCCCCATCTATAAATGAAGCGTGCCTAGCCTCTCTGCCGCATCCGAAAACAGAATTAGTAGTAGCCCTCAGTAGTCGTAAGGCCTGATTCGGGCATCTTCGGACTACAGGCCGGAAAGAATTACATTTGGAATTGTGCTTTCCGGTTTCCATTGGTGTCGTTGCGGTGTCTTTGTGCGCATTGTGAAGCACGCAATACTGTGCTATAATGCGTCACTATGACTACTGTCAATTTCTCGGGATTGAATCCTGCGGTAGCAAAAAAAATTGCACCCATGATAGGTGATCTCCTCAAGGCCCATGAGTCAAACCTTCACTCTATTCATGTCGTAGGGAGCGCGGTCATAGAGGATTATGATGAGAAACTGTCGGACATCAATTCACTGGTTCTCCTGCACAACATGGACCTTCGTTTCATCACCTATCTCGCACCGCTCGGGAAAAAGTACGGCAAAAAGCGCATAGCTGCTCCACTTGTGATGACTCCCGAGTATATAGGCCGTTCACAGAATGCATTTCCCATTGAGTTCCTCGATTTCAAGCTCATTCACAAAACGATATACGGACCTGACGTCCTGAACGATCTGCAAATCGCCGCACCCGAACTCCGGCTCCAATGCGAGCGGGAGATAAAAACCAAGTTGATCCGCGTCCGGCAGGGATATATTTCGTCATTGGGGAAAAAAAATCAGCTCACCGCATCCCTCGTACGGTCCATAACCGGGTCGATGGCACTTTTCCGTGCAATCATCACTCTGCTCGGCATAAAACCTCCCATCCAGAGAATGGATGTGATCCATACCTTTGTCCATGCAGCAGGGCTTCAGACTGATATCTTCGAAAATCTGCTCAAGCTCAAGGGCAATCTCATTAAGCCCTCGGAACAGGAATTGCGTGTTTTCTTCGAGCAATATTACCGTGCTCTCGAGTCCATAGAAAAAATCATCGATGACCTGCATGTTTAATAAATTTGCCGTCACGTTTTTCCTGATCATTTCCTTTTTCGTTTCAAGCGCGTCGGCCTCTACGCCCGAGCCGCCCTCGGTACCGCGCGACTATGTCGTCGATCTGGCCGGAGTGGTCCCTGAAGAAATACAAGCCCGGCTGAATGCCTACCTCAAGGAACTCGAGCAGAGGACAACAGCGCAGGTTCTTGTGCTGACGGTCCAGAGCCTGGACGGCCAAAGTATTGAGGAGTTCGCATTCAATATCAAGGAAAAATGGAAGCTTGGCCAAAAGGGCAAAGACAACGGAGTGTTGATCGTCGTGGCAGTGAAGGACCGGAAATATCGCCTCGAGATCGGCTATGGCCTTGAAAGCATACTTCCCGACAGCTTGGTAGGCACGATTGGCCGTGAGTACCTGGTCCCCTATTTCAGGCAGGGTGATTACGGTTCGGGGATCTATACTGCCACAGTAGCGGTGGCAAGCACGATTGCGTCGCACGAGGGTGTGCAAATTACGGGAATGCCGGGACTACGCCAGACTCCTGCCGCTCACGCCGCCACACCTTTCGGGAGATTTCAAACCATTGTGGTCATCGTCTTTGTCGTTATTGCCCTCATTCTTTTCATAACCCATCCTCGCCAATGTTTCCTGATCCTCCTGGCATCGCAATTGGGAGGTGGGAGAGGTGGCTGGGCCGGAGGAGGAGGTTTCGGTGGAGGCAGCTTCGGCGGAGGAGGGGGAGGCAGTGGGGGTGGGGGCGGTGCATCGGGAGGATGGTAGAGGTACTATCATGAAGGTCTTCTCGAAGTTCTTTTTTCCCAGCGGGGAGAGGCTTCAGGTAAGGGACCTTGCAATATCTCTTAAAAGATGAGGGAGGCACACATGGGCAACGGAGTAAAAACACTACTGATCATTTTCGCGGTAATCGCAGTGGTCGCAATTTTTGCTATTATATGGGGAGCGGGTCAGTATAATCAGGTCGTGGCAATGGACGAGCAGGTCAAGTCGCAGTGGGCGCAGGTTGAGAACCAACTGAAACGGCGTTACGATCTTATCCCAAACCTTGTCGAGACAGTCAAGGGTTATGCAAAACACGAAAAGGATGTTTTTACAGATATTGCAAATGCGCGTACCAAATACTTCCAGGCGAGCACCGTTAAGGACAAGATCCAGGCGTCACAGCAGCTTGAAGGCGTACTGTCACGGCTCCTCATGCTCCAAGAGACATTTCCCCAGCTCAAGGCGAACGAGTCATTCCTGAAGTTACAGGACAGTTTGGAAGGCACGGAGAACAGGATTACAGTGGAGCGTAAGCGCTATAACGACGATGTGAAGACGCTCAACACCTATCGCAGGACCGTGTTGGGAAGGTTCATTGCTTCTCTGGCAGGAGTAAATGAAGCACAATACTACGAGATTCCGCAGGCGGAACAGGAAGCGCCGAAAGTCAAGTTTTAAAAAAAATAATCAGGCGGCAGCGTTTAACCGGTCTGTACGGCCTCTGCCGCCTTTTCTACCGTAATCCAGGTCCTGCTTGTAAGGTCCTCGAACGCCGTCATCGCAGCGATCGATCCCTGCGCCACGGCAACCACAATCTGCTTCGGAGCTCCGGTAATGTCTCCTGCGGCGTACACGTTGGGCATAGACGTCCGCATCGTTGCAAGGTCGGTCTTGATATATCCTTGATCGTCAAGCTTGAGGCCAAGCTGCACTGCGAGATCGATGTTCGGAACGTAGCCAATGGCAATGAACACCCCGTCAACGGCCATGTCCTTGACCTTGCCGGTCCTCTTGTCCTCCACTTTAACCGCTTTCACGGTCTTGTCGCCCGAAATTTCTTTCACCTCGCTGTCCCACAGCGTGCTGATCCCGGACTTGTTGAAGCTCTGCTGGAGCCTCGACTCCGCCCGGAGCGAGTCTCGACGGTGGATAAGGGTCACTTTAGCTCCGATGTTATGGAGATAAAGCGCGTCCGTGACCGCCGTATTACCGCCACCCACGACAACGACCTGTTTACCGTCCTTGAAAAAGTATCCATCGCACGTCGCGCAGTAGCTCACTCCCCTGCCGTAGAATTTCTGTGCCCCCGCTGCATCCAACGCCCGATTGCCGACGCCTGTAGCAATGACCAGACCCTTGGTCAGGTAAATAGCGTGGTTCGTCTTGATCCGGATCCTGCTGTCCGGCCGATCTTTCTCAATTTCCGTCACGAATTCTCCCACGTGAATTTCGCTGTACTGAGCCGCCTGCTGCGCAAGGAGGTCCACCAGACTCTTACCGCCGATCCGCATAAACCCGGGATAATTCTCGACCACGGGTGTAATCATCACCTGCCCTCCAAGATTGCTCCTTTCTATCACGATGCTGTCGAGACCCGCGCGCGCCGCGTAGATCGCCGTCGTGAGGCCAGCCGGCCCGCCACCGACAATGACGAGGTCCTTTTCGACGGGCTCACCGGAAATCTGGGTCGATGCAACCTGGGGCTCCTTGAGCGAGAGGAGGGATTCGAGGAACCACGGTTCAGGCTGGAGGCCTGCGCCGGTGAAGGTCCCGTTCATGAACGTCTGAGGCACGGCCAGGGAGCCGAGACTTTCCGCGAGGTCCTGGTTCTCATATATCTCGACGGTCTCAGCCGATACCAGATCGGGCTTCACAAGCGCGGCTGAGAAGGCCGACAGCACCTGCTGCGGGCAGTATGGACAGGTGGGACTGACAAAGACCTGGATGTCCCGCTTATCATGAAGTTCGTCAGAAATTTTCTTGAACGTGGCTTCATTCAAGAGGCCCTTGCCTGTGGAAGCCATCATGATCGCGATCAGAAATGAGCGGCCTTCTTCGCCAAGGGGAGCGCCGGTATAGCGCATGCGGTACTTGTCCGGTGCGATGAGGATCGATGGCGAGCGGGTGACGTTCCGCTTAACGGAGAGCGCATCACCAACGGTATGGAACGACACCTTCAGCTTGTCGGACAGAGACGCAAGCGCCTTGACCAGGTTAATCGTTGCGTCGTTAAACTGGTCGTTCTTGCCCTTCTGAGTAAAGACCTCGAGGACGACATCGTCCTTGAGAGATTCCAAAAAAGTTTCCTTGATGACCTTCTTTACATCATCGGGGATTATTTCTTGTAGTGCCATAGTATAGCCTCGTAATCCATGCTGTAGCTGAAATCAGGAGGGTCTTTTAATTTTCCCCTTGTTCCACTACTGAAGAATTCTGTGTGCTCTCTTATTTGATTCTCTGCGAGATCTTCTTGAACTCCTCCGTACCCGCCACTCTGAGCAACTGGAACAGCACAGTCTCGGTGCAGGTCAAAACAGCACCTGCATCGTGCATGAACGCTAACCCTGTCTTCCAGTTCTCCTTGGTGCGCGAGCAGATGGCGTCCTGAACCACATGCGTCACGAACCCCGCCTGCAAAAGACTCGTCGTAGTCTGAAGCACGCACACGTGCGTCTCCATCCCCGTCACGATAATTTTCTTTTTCCCGAACCTGTTAACCTCCGAAAGGAACGACGGTTCTCCGCAGCAGTCGAAGGTGGTCTTCTCGATGGGCTTGTAGCCGGGAATGACCGACTGAAGCTCTTGTACGGTCCTGCCGAGACCCTTGGGGTATTGCTCAGTCACCACGAGGGGGATGCCCATCATCTTTGCCAGCTCGATCAGGTGCTGCGTGTTCTTCACGACTTTGTCTTTTTCTTTCATTACCCCAGCAAGCCGATCCTGGATGTCGACGATCAGGAGCATTGCATCGTTTTTATCGAGAAAAAAATTGTCCACCCTCATGCGATTCTTCGTCTCCCTTGTATGAAGTCATGAATTATCGTAGCAACATTTGTTTCGTAATCCCCCTGCTACTATTCTTTATAACCGGCAACCTGCCGGTTGTCACACACCTCATGAGCCCCCTTCATAGCCCAAAGTCACGTTCCCGTCCTCGACGATAACCGGAACTTTTCGCACGCCCTTCGAGATTTGCAACATTTCGTTCAGTTTTGAGCCATCTTTCTTTACGTCATAGTATACAGCCCTTTCCCCGAAAGCCGACCTGGCCTTGTCCGTATGCGGTCAGCCGGCTTTCCCGAAAATCCTCACCTGCCCTGCCATAGAACACCTCCTTGTTTTGAAATGACTATGTCTATATAATATCATTTTGCCGATGCAAACGTAAGCAGTTTGCGTTAGAATCAGCTACAATATGCAAAAAGGAACAAATTCCATTTCATGGTTGTCTTATGCAAAAGAAGGCGCTCAAGCTATGACCGCGGATGATGATGCCCTGCTCGTCGTGTCCTCCCAGGAAGGAAGCCTGGAGGCCTTTGAACAGCTCGTTGTAAAACACCAGAAAAAAATGCTCAACGTCGCCTTCCGCCTGACGAATGATTACGATGAGGCCTGCGAGGTTGTCCAGGATGCCTTTGTTGCTGCATATAAAAGCATAAAGAACTTTCGTGGGGAAGCGAAATTTACGACCTGGCTTACGGCCATTACTGTTAATTTCTCGAAGAATAGACTTAAGCTGATGAAGTCGCGGCAGGGTCGGACTGCCTTTTCACTGAATGAGCAAGTCCAGACTGATGACGGCCAGCTTGCCATCGACCCACCGTCAAAGGAGCCATCTGTGCTCGACAGACTCGAAAAACGCGATATACAACAAAAGGTTCAAGGCTGCATTCAAGCACTTGGGCCGGATTTCCGTGAGGTACTGATCCTCCGTGACATGCAGGATTTTTCCTATGAGGAGATCGGGAGTATACTGAACATGCGCGAAGGCACAGTCAAATCGCGGCTCTTTCGTGCAAGAGAAATGGTGAAGGATTGTTTGAAAGACATGATCGGAGAACTTTAATGGAGCATAACGCTATTCGGCATAAGCTCTCGGATTACATCGATGGATCTATTACTGCGGAAGAGAGAAACGCAATCGAGGAACACCTCCAGCGCTGTTCCCTCTGCAGCAATGCGCTCCGGGAACTGCAGAAAACTTTAGAACACATCAAAACCATCGAAGAGGTCACCCCACCCGCCTGGATAACGCAGAAGATCATGGTCAACGTGCGTGATGCGTCTCAGAAGCGAAAAGGGTTGTTCTCTAGATGGTTCCTCCCGCCTTCCATAAAGCTGCCTATCCAGGCCGTTGCAGTACTTTTTCTTGTTGTCACTGCGTTCTATATATTCCGGAATAGTCCTCCATCGACAAGACCTTCCGCGGAGCCGCCTCAAGAGTCATCGGCCAGGAAAGAAGTGCCTCCAGCAAGCAGCAGGAAGAATGATATCGGCACTGGGCAGGAGTCCGCACCTTATCCATCAACGGTTCCGCAGGCACCGGGATACAAAGCTCTGGACATGAAACCGGAATACGAGAAGCCTGCACCGCCAATTCCATTTGATCAGTCAGGGACTCAGGCACAAATAAGACAGGATGAGCGTACGCTGTTCGCCAAAAAAAAAGCTGCAGGAGAAAGACTTGCGGCTGTACCACCACCCGGCGCTCCCCCTCTTCCGCAGGAACGGGCAGCAGGCGCAATGATGAGGCCCGAGGTAGAATCAAGGCCGGACACCCAGGCTCGAGAAGCGTTGAACGCTGCATCAGCTGAAAAGGTCGGTCTCACTGTCATTATGCAGGTAAAGGACATCGAAATCGCAGGCCGGGATGTTGAGCAAGCATTAACAAAGCTCGGGGGATCAATAACGCGGAGAGAATCAAATGAGGCGAAAAGAACCTACGGAGTTACAATTGATGCAAAAAAACTCCCCGAGCTCAAGCATACGCTGAAGCTCATCGGTGAGATACAACATGAAACCGCGCCCTCAGCGTCGCAGCCGGGCCGGGTTGCAGTTACCATCGAGCTCATGAAGAATCAAGCATTTCCCTGAGGAACAGTGGCTGCATCGCAGTAACCGAAAAAATGTTCTATACGTAGCCTCCTGTCGTGGCCGCGATCGAAGATCTTGACAGAAAAGCGCTATGCCGTAGGAATCCTCGCTGCATGCTCAAGAACCTGCTGGATGTGGACGTCCACCTGCCGTAGGACCGACGGCGAGACCGCGTAGCCATCGCTCTCGTAAGTCAGAACTGGCATCCCATCCCTGACGCTGACTGGTTTCAGGATCGACTCCGAGATACGGAACGGGAGGCAGTTGAACGGTCCAATGATGATGATCCCGTCGTTGCCCTCAGCCTCGGCTTCCAATCCACGTCCTATAGTCGGGATGATCTCACCGTAGATCATCGGCGAAACATAATCAGAGGCCTTCTCGAACAGGGAAGCCGCGTCATTTGGGCCTGCCACGAGCAGACCCGTCTTCGCAAACAGCCTCCGGTAGTCTTTCTCGATCCGTCTCTCCATCTTGTAGGCAATCCAGTTTCGCAGATACTTTTTTCCGTCCCTTCGGAGTATCCTCGAACAGGCTTTCGCCACAGCCAGCCCGCCCGGCTTCATTCTCCATTCGTGGGCCGTCTCGGCCACCGGGTAATAGGTGTGATAAAACAGCAGGTCGGTCATATCGACGGGTTTCAGGATAATACCGTGCTCGGAATAGCGGTCCTGGACCCCGTCCATGAAGAACGGGCTGAAGCGGGTGAAAAAATCACCAATAACAATGACCCGCGGACAGGCCCGTGGTTTCCGCGTGCGCGGCAGCGACGCGATTCGCTCGATGAATCCGGCCAATTCGGCATGGAACCGATCTGCTGAGACTGCTGCGGCGATAAACCGATGCCACTCCTCCCTAAGTTGGCCCATGCTGCCCCGGGCGCCGACTACCCTGAGAACATGCTCGATCTCCACGAGGAGGTCTGCCACCAGGAGCGTGAGCGCCGAGTGCTTTGCGAGGGTTAATCTGTCGATCATGCTCTGGCCGTTCTCTTCGGTCGGGACGAACAAAAAAAAGTCGGATAATTGCTGTTCCACGATGAAACGCTTGAAATAGTCCAGGTAGGCGTCCAGTACGCACGGTGCGCCGCCTTCCAGCATGTAAAATCCCGAGATCTCATCTGGCCCGCGATCCTCCTTGATCTTGAGCAGTTGTCCGATGCAGAGCGGCAGCGGAAGGCACTCGCGTCCCGAGGTGTATCGGAGGCCGCGTTCGAGCTGGCTCCGGTCCAGCGGAGCAATCTCGCCAGTGTGCAGACCCATCCAGCGGAATGCCATGGCCATCGCCTGCGCATGTACTTCGGAGAAATTGGGGAAATAAAACCTTACAGACGGATCTTGCATTGATATGGTATCGCCTTGTGACCGGATGACCGTATTGCCGGCGCCGACGCGGCACACGGAAAACTGTCGGTTCTCCACGGACGGCGCGCCCTGATAGTTATGCACAATGTCCAGGTACGCCTCGAGGCGGGTCTGGATCCCAGCGTCGGCTGTGTGCGAGTCGATTTCGAGGCTCAGGTACGGTTTGGAGCCCATCTCGGACGCGACCCTGGCGTGCGTAAAAGCGTCCACAGTGCAGCTGAAATTACTAATGCAGACCAGGAACAGATTAGGATGTTTTTTTACCAAGGACATGGCGTTCAGAACTTGGTTAGAGAAGTGCCAGGCAAAGGGGCCCTCTTCCACCGGCATCAGGCAATCAGCGGGAATAACCGTTACCCCCATGCTGGAAAGCTTCCTGCCGACTGATTGGGAAGACTCGGGCGCGTAGGCGTTGTAGCTGCGTCCAGCAAGTATGATCGTTGGTTTTCCATCCGACAGGGCGTGTTCGAGGGCCTGCTGTCCCAGCTCCAGCAAGGCGCGTTCGGCACTCATCTGGGCGATCTTTGCGGCTTCCCAGGCCTGCTGGACCTTTTCGCATCCTATCCCAAACTCGCGCGCAATCATCACCTCCAGGTCTGGAGCGTATTCGTAGCCACAGGTAAAATCAAGAACTGGTGAAAGAAAGCGGACATCTGGAAATGCCGCAGCAAGGAAATAAGGACTCGCCTGCGTAATTGGGCAGAGGTAGGAATCTCGGCACGAACGGTGTTGGGGCATTCTCTTCACATGGGGTAGAAAGACGAGGTCTACGCCTCGTTTGGCAAGATCCAGGATTGCTCCGTGCGCTGTCTGCGCAGGGAAGCAAAATCCGGAATTGGACTTCAGCTCACCATGGGGGTCCAGACCGGACAGGACCACGTCAGATCCAAGGCTTGAGAAGAAGATCGAATAGAGAGGGTAGAGCGAGTGAGTTAAGAGCGCTCTCGGAATTCCGATGGTTGGTCGGCCACGATCGTTTGCAGGCCCTTCACCGTCATCGTCGGTCTTTCCAAAGATCAATTCGGCCCGCTGTCCGACTAGGTCAGGCGCAGCAACAACATGGGTATTTCTCTTCCATACATGTTCGTACAAGCTGCAGCGCCCACCAAAGGGGAAGCGCCGGCCGGCAACCTCGAACCGGTCGATGCTGCAGTGCATTTGGCATGCCTTGCAGATGAACCGCCCCGGAGATGCCATCTCCGCCGAAGCAAAGGTAAGGAGGTCCGTCGAGGCATCAAACTGGCCGCAGCAGCGCGTCAAGGCCATGAGCGCTACACCCAGCGCTCCCATGAGTTCTGGGTTAGGCGGGATCACGACCGTCCGGTCCACACTATAAGCAAAGGCGTTGCCCACGGCGCGGTTCAGGGCAACGCCGCCCTGAAGGAACACCTTCTTACCCACGACCCGTGGCCCCTTGACCTTGGTGAGATAGTTTGCGGCGATCGCGTAGACCAGTCCCGCAATGATATTCTCGCGCGATTGACCCTGCTGAAACGCAATGCGGATGTCGGAATTGATGAACGCCGCGCACGTTGCCTTTAGCTGCACGGGGGACGCTGCGGCCAGCGCGGCCTCGGCGATCTCCGACACGGTGATGCCGAGGTCGCCTTGAGCACTCTCTTCCAGAAAGGAACCAGTTCCCGCTGAGCAGGCGTTGTTCATAGCGTAATCCACGGGCACCCCGTTCCGGAGGTGGATGTACTTGGAGTCCTGGCCGCCGATCTCGAAGATGTTGTCCACATCACCGTCGAAATGGGTCGCCCCCGCTGCATGGGCCGAGATCTCGTTGTATACGTAGGTGGTGCCCAGATAGGCTCCAACCAGTTCTCGGGCCGAACCAGTGGTCCCGACCAGTCCGATCCGGAGGTTCCCGGCATCTTGCGCCATGGCCCTTAGACACTCGCGCGTGGCGCCCACGGGATCGCTTCGGGTACGAGTATAGTGCGATGAGACCACACCCCTCGTGGATGGGTCGAGCAGGATTGCCTTGGTCGTCGTGGAACCCGCATCAAGACCAAGGACCAGCAAGCCATCGGGAGAGGGCTGGCGTGGGAGGGGCGCTATGACCTGTACGCGGTCCGTCTGGCGATGAAGCGGCGGAAAGCTGTCCAGGCTTTGCTGGGGCGAGATCTTTGGAGAGTTGTAACGCGGCTCATCCCGGGTAAGCAAGGCGCAACCCCAAGCCTCGAAGCAAAGACTCTCAGGAACGACAACGATTTCTGTAGAGAGCAGCTTCTCTCTCAAAGAGGACAAGAGGGCGGCATTTTGTGATGCGCCGCCGATGACGAGTACCCGCTTGAGCTGGCGCTGGCCCTTTTCGAGCAGCGAGACCACCTTGTCAGCCATGCTGTCATGCAGCGTGTGCAGGATGTCGTTGACGCAAGCTTCATTCCGGTTGAGCTTGTGGGTGATGTCCGATTTGCAGTGGACTGAGCACCGGCTTGCCAATGGCACGACCTTCCCGCTGAACGAGCGCTCTATCGCCTCCTCGGTAGTGAGCCTCATACGGCTTATCTGCTGCACAAAGAACTCGCCGCTGCCGGCAGCGCATTTGTTGTGCGAAAGTACATTCATGATCCTTCCATTTGCCAGGAGGTAAACCAGGAAGGACTCGCCCCCCAGCGATGCCACGGCGTCAAAATCGCACGAGATCTCGCCCAAAACCCGCTCTATTGCTGCAGCCTCGGAGATATGGCCGCGGTGACCGGACACTCCGAAATAGTCGGCTCCGCTAAACTCTTTCGAGGCAAGCATTTCCTCGAGCACCTCTAGGGGACGGCCCTGATGGGCCTTCACCCCGGAAAAGACACTGGCCCCTCGGAGCGCCACCGCTTTCACTGTTATCGCCCCGATGTTTACGCCTACGTAGCAAAGCTGTGACGAGGTTCCATGAGACAAACTATTCTCTCTGGTGGGCTTGATGTTCAGCAAAGCTCCCCTCGACTTCCCCGGGCGGCATGGTTCGCTCCCGTAATGAGATCCCAGCCCTCGCGCATCAATACTTTTTTGCTTTAACATTGAGAAGGCCAATCGTTGTTTCCGATAAAAAAGCAAAACGTTGGGGTTCTGTTCATCTACGTTTGTTGGGATCGTCGTGGAACTGCAAATGACCAAGTTGAAACAAGTATAGCACGCATTGCAGGTCTTGCGGAGGAGAGGGGCAAATGTTTTTTTGAAACAGGAAGTGCTCGCTATGGACTCTTCCTTCTTTTCGAGTTAATATAGTGCCGAAGTATTTTTGTTTCACCTTCTCCTCAAGGAGGACCTGCTTAATGGCGAGAAGGCTAGCACTCAGCGCCAACCACCCCCTGCGGAAGCTCTTCCGTAGGGCACTCGACTTCGGGTTCCGGGAGAATCCTGCAGACAAAACCGGCGTCGAGAACTACCTCGAAGAACAGATCCTCTGCGAATTCATCCGTACGGAAAATCTGTACAAGATAAAGGATGCTGCGGGAAAGCCGCTTGAAGACGTGGCTGACCTTCTCTCCGAAGGCGATGTCCGTTTAAATGCGTCGAGCTTCCCGAGGGAGTTCGAAGTCCACAAGCACATTGGGGATTATACGCTCTTCATGCTTGGAATGTTTCCCATGGCTCTTTCACGAAGGTCGGGCAAGGAATTCATCCTCGGCAGGATCATCATTCCCGGCTCCGCGCTCTATGAGCATTACCTGCTGCAGGGTCGTCGCTCCTACAGCCTTGCGTCGCAGTTCACGGACCGTGATCTTTATCTTGAGCTTTCGACGAACTTCCTCCTCTACCGGAACGTCCTTGAACTAGTGCGTATATACCTCGAAACGGCGAAGAGCAGTGACTATCTCAACGCGAAGCGGGTCATCACGGAGATGGAGTAGACCCCTGAACATCGTCTTCGGCGATGCCGGATAAAGCGTGCTATCGCCCTCAAAGGCCTGGTAAAAGCGACCAGATCTTGTCTATGCCTCCGGAATCTTCAAATCCGGGTCACTTGGTGACGATAGAATCTCCCCCCTGCCTCATCGACTTGAGTCTTTTCTTTAGCTGTGTGAAAATCTTCGATCAAAGGCAAGCACAGAAGAACGCCGGTATTTTTTTTATTCGCCACTTACTTTTCTCGCACCCCGGCACTGAGGACAGACGCCTTTTCCCGAACCGTGACAATTCGGACAAGGACGTTGAGCGGCATTCGTACTGGACCGTCTACCCTGTCCGCGGCAGACAGGACACGGTACGAAACCTTTTCCGTTGCATACTGAACAGGTAATTGTTGTTTTCTTCGCCATCTTGTACCTCCATTGATTCTAGATCACTATGTATGACCGTCCTAAGAGCGATTATAATCAGTTTTTACATACCTTGAATAAAACTGCGTTTATCGTATGGATGCAAACCGCAGCATTGCAGAAGTCTTGACGGAGAGCTTCGAGATATACAGGAGGCTGGCTCCGGCCTCGCTCACCGTGCCTCCCAAATTATCGAAAGCATCCATGAACACGACCGCCCTCTTCTGATCGCCGAGACTGCTGACCAGTCCATGAACCTTCGGGGAGAATGAGGACGTCAATGTTGGCGGACTTCTTGACAATACAGGGTCATCTTCAAATCGGAACTTCTGGGACCGGCGGACAGCCCGGCTTTGGTCGTTCCCGATAATTTTAGTTTTTTTATGGCTACCCCTTATAATACATAGTTATAATAAATACTATATGAGACGGCAATGCAAGCTTAATCTTTTCACGCATTCCTCGTAATATTCAGATCTAAAAAAAACTAGCAAAAAAGGTTTGATGGCAGTGGTTTCAGCCACCCGGATGCCGGAGTTGAGACTATATTTTCCCTGAGCTGATAGAAACAGACGGCGAATGCTCTGCGGTCGATGGATTGGTGCCCTGCAGTTTGCCTTGACAACAGTGAGGACCAGAGCTACGATTAGCTTAAAACAAGATAAATAAAGTCTTCATTATGATATTGAGCTACAAAGCCAAACCGGCTGTGAGGAGGGAACGGAAAGGGAAGGATTCGGCGACCGAAAACAGCGATGGCTAAAAAAATAAAAAAACGAGACACCTTCGATTTTGTTGAACAGAAAAGCATTAAGGGAGGAAAAGAGATTTAATTTCGTGTTTATGTAGAGTTTCACCCGCCAGCCCCCGACTGGGAAGTCCGCGGATTCGAGAATGACGTGGATCAAGAGAATAACCTTGGCGAGGGGGACATCTAGGAGGACATGTTGAAGAGAAGCAAAGAGCTCAGCAGGTTATTCATGCTGTCTTTATTTTTCATTTTCGTGCTGTCTCTGGGCCTCGTTAAATGTGGTGGAGGAGGTGGGGGAGGCGGTGCAACGACTCCCGGAATCCCCAACATTAGCATGAGTTTTGGATCACCCCTCACCTTCGCAACGCATACCCAGCTCGCAGGCTATGGCTTTTCCTTCGGCCCCTCGGACGGTCAATTCGGAGCGATCCCCGCAAGCGGCATGACATACACGTTCTATGGCAGCGCCGGCTCCACCGCCTCGTGCGCAGGTAGCCCGAGCGTCAACGGAGAATTCTCTTTCATCGGCTCGCTCGCTCAGGTTACGGCAAGCAATTGCACAAGGCTGTTTGGTCCCGGGGACGGCCCGGCTGGCTGGATCTTCGACAGGGATTATGCGGGCGGCGGCCAAGTCGTGAGCTTCGCGAGCGGTACGACGAACGGATGGCTCATTCCCTTTCATGGCGAGTACCACTGGATCAATCCCGCGACCGCAGATGGCAAGTGCTTCGTATCCGGCAACGCCGGCTCCGAAGTGCCCTGTTTCTATGGGGCCATCGGGCTGGCGGTGTCGATTGACGATGGAAAGACCTTCAAGGTCGTAGGACAAATTTTTCAGCCGAGCCAGCCGATATCTGTCTTCACCGGCGGTGGCAAGAACATGAACGTCGGGTACGGATCACTGGTCATCGCTGACGCGAACGGCAATCACCTCGATAATCCGCCTGCGGATCCCACCACTGCATACTTTTATCTCTTCTACACCGACCTCCTGCCCGGACTTCCAGGCGTGTGTAGTACCAATGCTTGCATAGGCGTCGCGCGCGCCCTCTATAGCGATGTCGTAGCAGCCGCGCTCTCCGGTAACCCGGACCAGGTCGCGACGGTGTTCCACAAGTACGACGGCACCTCGCCGGACCCCTGGACGCAGCCCGCTACAAGCGATACGTCCGACGAAACGGGGACCGCCGGATCATACGCGCCTCTCTGGACTGATGAGGGAGGAGGCCAGCCTGAAGTGATCTATGACAGCTCCTTTAATGTTTACCTGGCCGTCTACCAGTCAGGGGGGAGTATAAAGGTGCGAGCTTCAAACGACCTGATCCACTGGTCTGAGCCCATCGGTACCCCCTATAGCGAGGCAGGCCGTACGCTGTACTACCCGACTCTCATAGGCGAAACAGGAGATCCGACGATCGGGGGCCAGATGCCGCGTGTTTATTTCAGCAGTTTCCCTACTGGCTCATTCCCCAACTATGCAACGTCGGTCTTCGAGAGCGTGCCGCTCACTCTTTCGCAGAGCCCTTGAATCCGATGACGAAATTACGGCACTTAGTTTATCCTCTCGCGAAGGACAGCCCGAAAATGAACAGAAGATTCGGCAGACTTATGCTACTGTCTCTATTCGTCATGATATCGTCGGCGCTCATGCGGTCCGATGCTCCCGACAGCCCTTATTTTCAACTGCTCCAAAATGGAACGTTAAATGACGGAGCTTATTTGGAGGTATGGTCCGCCGACGTGGTCAATTACCACAGAGTTTCGCCGCCATGTCTGCGAATCTCTATCCGTCAAAATGAGCAAACCGATTTGGATTCGGGTAAGACGGGAAGATGAGTCAGCGTCAATGGAAATACTTTCGTTGCATTATTCACATAGGCTAGGAGGGCAATAGAGGGACTAGGTAATATCACCAATCACAATTTGTCCGGACATGATGAGTTTCGACAGGAGCACGAAACCACCGCAGGCAGGGACATGGCGGTTTTCCATAAAATCGCAATCGTGTTCATGAAAGTCACAGGCAAGGCACATTTTTTTTACGATCAATTCAATTGTCGCGGCGTCAGGCTGTGCTCCAGGCTTCTCAGGAGTGATCGACCTACCTTCCTGCATCCGTCTCTTGACAACAATGGCACCCCGACACAATAACCCCTCGTTCCTGCCAGGTTTATAGTAATGACAGTATGGGCTACACAGTTTGTGAACCAGTGTTTGATTTTTTTTCATTGGTGAGATTATAACAAAGTTTAATCGACGGTGCTATAATACGTCTATGAATTATTTTCTGACTCGCCGGGCCGTTCTCAAGTTGCTGGAAACTCCGTTCATTTACCAAATCGCGAAAGATGAACTGTACGAGCTGGACGACGAATCTTTTCGTTTTTTAAAAAACTGCGCCTCGTCAGAGGGTTGTGCGTCCAAGGACAGCGGTTTTACCGATTATTGTTTGGACGAAGGCCTTTTGACGACTGAGACAACTAAGGTACAGCGTCCTTGCCTCACACAGTCTCCGGTCCCCTCGCTCAGATACCTTGAGCTCCTAATAACAGATGCTTGTAATCTTCGTTGCAGGCATTGCTATATCGATTCAACGAGACACCACGAACTTCCCCCTGAACGGATTCAAGACGTGTTAAGGGAATTTGTGGAGATGCAGGGCCTTCGTGTGCTAATCACCGGAGGAGAGCCGTTGATCCACCCGCACTTCGATGAAATAAACGAACTACTCCCGGATTTTCTTCTCCGCAAAGTCCTGTTCACGAATGGTATCCTTCTGACGCAGGGCACTCTCAAGACCTTAAAGGTTGACGAGATCCAGGTGAGCATAGATGGACTGGAGCGTGCTCACGATGCGGTACGCGGCAGAGGAACATATAAACGTTCCATGGACGCGGTAAAGCTGGCGCTCGACGCTGGTTTTGCGGTGTCGATCTCAACCATGGTGCACCGGGCCAATTTTGGCGACTTCGACGAGATGGAGCAGCTGTTTCACAGCATGGGAATAAAGGATTGGACGGTGGATGTACCTTGCGCGACTGGACGGCTCAAGGAGAATGCCGACTTGCAGGTCGGTCCTGAGGAAGCGGGGAGATTTCTGGGCTATGGTTACGGAAATGGCTTGCACGCTACGGCCCAGGGATATGGATGCGGCTATCATCTTATGTCCGTGATGGCCGACGGTAAAATCGCAAAATGCACGTTCTACCGGGATCAGTCGGTGGGCACGATTCACGACGGGCTGCGGGAAGCATGGAAAAAGATTAAACCTGTTCAGCTCAACGAGCTCTCGTGCAATTGTGACTATATTGAGGTATGCCGCGGCGGGTGCCGGTACCGAGCGGGACTTCTCAATGGCAGAAGCGGAAAAGATTCTTACCGATGCAATCTGTATGGTATACTAAAATAGTACTATTCTGGATTTGCACAAAGTTCTCAAATAAGTCGTGAACGCTGCTCTCTGCTTCCCAGACATTACCCTTCAGGAAAGGAGGCCGTCGATGACGATCAAAAAGGTGTCAAAAAAGTTGGCTTTGACCTGCAAGTGTAAAAGCTCGTGTTAAAAATCATCTAGTTGTTCAGGCGTCAAAAAAAAGAGAAAGCTCGGTACCCCCCGTACCGAGCTTTTCGTTTGTCTACTAAGATTATGAAATTTAAGGGGAGAGCCCGGTTTTGATGAGTTCCTACCCGGACTTCGACGTGTCCGTTACACATGACGTTATCACCCTTCAACGATTCCCCGTTCCTCCCACATGAACCAGTTGCCCGTATCTGCCAGGTAATGTTGGGTGTTCGCAAAAATTTCGTAATGCTGCTTTTCTTCCTGGATGAGCCTTTGCAGCAAGGCCTTTTCCTTATCGGTCTTGGCCTGCGCGAGCGTCTTTTCATAGAAAGCCATGCCTTCCTTCTCCATTTGCATGGCGATCTTGAACGCTTCCAATTCGTCGGCCGTGACTTCCACTTTTTTCATCATTTCGTCCTTCAACGACTCGAAAACTGTTTTCACGTTCTTCATCGGACTAACGTCCTTGTGCGTTATGTTCATCCCTTTGATGAACTGGGAGATCATTTCGAGATGGCGTTTTTCGTCCTCCGTGATCGTCTGGAACATCTTTTTCCCTGCGGGATACTTCGTTTTTCGTGCTGCCTCGGTATAGAATGCTATTGCGTCACTTTCCATCTTCATTGCCACGTCAAGAGTATCCATCTGGTCCTCCCTCGTAACTATTCCCTGAAATGAGCTGTCTTTTTGAACACTGCGCTAGAACGGACAAGGTATACCTTCAATTGGAAACATCTTTAGAGTAAGTATACCATATCGAACAGTGGATGAACGAAGTATCCAGACGTAAACTGCCTCACCAAATTATGAAAGAGAAGGCGGGCCAAGACACGGATCGGATTGCAAAGCAGTCGCGCATTAGTGCGAGCACGTACCGCCGAGGCCATGTCCTCCACAACAACTCTTCAGCGCATATTCGGAGAGCTGAGTGGTGTTAAAGAGCGCTATATTCTCTTTAATTGTTGGTTGCGATGCGCGGTACACCCGTATGCCAAGTTGATTCAGCCGTGATAGCGCTCCCGCGCCGATGCCACTCGCAATAACGACGTCTATCTTGATATTATCGATTGCCTTGAGGGGGTTGCAGGCGCCGTGGACATGGTGCAGGTCGCCGTTCCGGATCATTTCCATGGAATTCGTTTCATTGTCAACGACCATGAACAAGAGTGCCGACCCGAAATGGTTATGGACCTTGCTCTCGATACCTTCATCGTGCTGCACCGGAAAACAGAGTTTCATGAAATTTCCTTTCTACCGCGAACCGACCAAAACCAAGATACAAAAACTATTACAGACACTTCTGAATTCGATACTTCCT
>DASPQB010000171.1:0-20707 GCA_035625205.1 Nitrospirota bacterium
GACCTTAAGTTTCCCTCCGGTGTCAACAGGGGAAATCACCTGCTTACCGAACTCGGTTTCGTATGGATAGATGACCTTTATGGGCTCGATTTCGGCTCCTCGATCGTAAAAATTCGCAGCAAGTATGTTCAGGGTGAGTACAGTCATCCGTATATCAGTCCCCGTCACCTCGATAAGCACGTTCCTTGTCTGCGGTTTCACTTCACCGATCTCCCTGCTGTTGATAATGGGCGGAAATGACAACACCCGACCCATGCTGTCGCTCAATACGGGATACTGGGGAAAGGGCTTTACAATGTTGCCGTAGGCGATACCTTTCGGGTGACGCTCAAGGATCTCGGCGAGAGTGAGTTTTTCTTCCATGCCAAGGGGTGTGAAAGACATCACAGAGGGATCTACCAGTTTATACTCCACAGGAAACACGATGCGGTCGAGTTCATAGATGCCGATCGACACTGTCGTGCGCTTTCGACCGAATATTTCAGCAAGCTTGTCCTGGCTCTGGATCATCTGCGCCAGGATGTCCTCGTTCATGCGCACGCCACTCGCCGTGCAGGCCGCGATAAAGGGACGGATTGTTTTCAAGGCACGTGCGACCCTGATCTCGCGCATCGCTTTCCTGCCGTGATCGAAAAATGGATAGATCTCGGCTTTCCCGGAGAGCGCGATACGGATTTGGCGCGCGATGCCTTCGGCGGACCAGAGGTCTGGCCGGTTGCTGTCCGATAATTCCACCTTGAGGTCATCAGTTTCGGCAAGATATTCCTTCAGCTCCGCTTTTGCTAGCATGAGGTACTTTTCGATCGTAGGGATCGGGAGTCTCTTACCAATGAGTGAGTCGAGGTCTTTTTTCTTGATATCGATTGTTGGCATATTAAACGGTGTTCCGTGTTCATTCGTCAGGATTCATGTATCAGGAAGATTCAAGTATCCTTTTGCACGGCTGCTGAGTGATTTTAGCCCTTTTTATCCTAGCTGTATTTTTTTCATTCTAATGAAGTCCAAGTCCCGTGAAAAAAGATCACGGATATCCTGAATACCCAAGGCCACCATGGCCATGCGGTCAAGTCCCAGTCCCCAAGCAATCACGGGTACGTCAACGCCCAGCGGTTTCGTGACTTCAAGACGGAACATTCCTGCCCCGCCGAGCTCCATCCACCCCAGCTCCGGATGCTTTACATGCAGTTCAACAGACGGTTCAGTAAAGGGGAAATAAGCGGGCCTGAATTGAAATTCGCGGGCCTTTGCGATCTCTTGGCCAAATAGCTTCAGAAGGCCGAGCAGTGTCTTGAAATTGATATCTTCCCCCAACACAATGCCTTCGACCTGGTAAAAGTCAGGGGCATGCGTGGCATCCACAGCATCGTAACGGAAACAGCGTGCAATAGAAAAATACTTCCCCGGAACCCTGGGGCCTGATGCAAGCGTTCTCGCCGAAACTGCTGTACCCTGACTCCGAAGGATCAATCGTTTGGCACGCTCCAAGTCAAATGGATAGCGCCATCCTGTAGAACCCGTTTTTCCTCCATCCTTGTGAACTGCGGCAACCTGTTTCGCGAACGGATGTTCAAGCTCTTTTGCGGAGCTGGGCTCCTTCACGAAGTACACATCATGGATATTTCGGGCAGGATGGAATTGCGGCATGAATAGTGCGTCCATGTCCCAGAACTCGTTCTCCACGAGCGGACCGCGCATCTCTTCAAAACCCATGCCTATGAACTTATATTTAACGAAGTCGAGGAACTCCCTATAGGGATGCTTCCTGCCTATGCTCTGTCGTGGTGGGTTGAGTGCTATGTTGTATGCGCGGAACTTCTTGTTCTTCCAGGTCCCCAGTTTCAGCATCTCGGGAGTCAGAATGGAATATTCCTCGACGCCTTCTCCCCGTTCCAGGAGCATACGAAGCAGTTCCCGTCCTTCGGCGGATAGTTTGTAAGAACGGCTCTTCTTTTCGGTAATGCGGAAAATACCCTTGGATTTTCCACGCTTATGGAAGTTCGAATGGATCGCGGTCTGCTGCGCTTTTGTGAATGCAGCGAGTTCTGACTGGTCCTTTTCCCCCACTTCCTCGATTAGCGCAGCAAGGAATTCATAGGCTGCGATATCGGCGCTCGCTACCAGTTCCAGGACTCCACCCTGCCCTATGCGGATGACGCCTGCCTCCTTCAGTGCACCAACGGATGAACTAACGTCTGTTGGCTCTACGTCCCAATTCTGGATGATGTCCTTGACCGTGAATCGCAAATTTTCGCTCAATCCACGGATGATCCTCATTTCCGGTGTGCCCTTTTTAAGATACTCGCGGCCCGTATCCGTGAGACTCACGAGCGCTAGGACTGATTCATCCTTTACTTCGAGCAATCCTTTTGTCTGAAGCCAGCCCGAGGCCATATCCAGGCGGGACTCGTCAAGACCTGAGAGAGACAGAATATCTGGGGTAGAGAGGGTCAATCGGGAAGCAAAACACAGGAGCATCTTGCTTTCGAGCGGATGAAGGCTTTCAAGGAGTTTATGCAGATCCGGAACGCTCATAAGATGCGGATAAGATTACGTTGATTGAAAATATTTGTCAAGCAAAAACAGATTGACGGGCGTCGGAATTGTATGTTATGGTGCTTCCATGGCAGGCACAACGATCAAACCACGATTAATTTATACGCTCCTCTGCGACGATGTACGACAGGAGACGGGGGGCAAATTCAGCTTGATGGGCCTGTTCGAAAGCATTTCATCCCATTCATTCCCCGCCCTCCATCACCGTTTCGCAATTATGAACGAATGGATGGGAGGAAAAGGGGAGTTTACCGTGAAGATCAGGCTTCTCTCTCCGGACCAGTCTCAGGTAATTTCGGAATCCGAATCGAAACTGACCCTTTTCAATGAAACCCAGCGGCACCGTGACATCTCGGTCCGTCACAACACCACCTTTAAAGTTCCCGGCACTTATTGGATCGAAACATTACTCGACGGCGAACGGGTGGGTATGACCCCCATTGTTCTGCAGATCGTCAAAGATCAGATAATCCATTAACTTCTCTGAACCGCATTACTCCAGCGTGATGATTGAAGAAATCCCCACTTTCGCTTGAATTTCTTTTGCGAGTTTCTCTGCCGAGTCCTTTTTTGTAAAGCTACCGAGCCGCACACGGTACCACGTCCCCTTTCCTGGCACCTCTGACGGGACGATGAACGCAGCGTAACCGCGGCTTCTCATTTTTTTCGCTTCATCATTGGCTAGTTGTATTTCCGGGTAAGATGCCACCTGGACCGTATAGTGCAATTTTGAGGGGGCCGTTTTCTTCAGCGATTTATCCTTTTTTTTCTCGTGTGGTTCCTGATGGTTGTATGCCTTCTGCTGAATAGTATCCGCGTCTGACGATTTTTTCTCAATCTTTATATCCAGGTCTTTGGTTTTTGAGGCGGTCTGGCCGGCACTCTCCTTCGGGGCATTCGCACCTGCTTGTTTTTTGTCCGGTGCGCTTTCATCAGGTGAAGACTTTGGCTTGAGGTCGATAGATACCGTCTTGTTTTCCTTCTCGGTGAGCGATTTGAAGAATGTGAAATCCTCGGGTTTAGGAAGTTTCTCCGAGGCCACATCGGGCAGCGGGACCAGGTTCTCTCCTTGGCCGCCTATTTTGTTGTGATATCTGCCCACATAGTACCCGAGGAGGAAAACACCGATCAGGAGTGCCACACCTACGGGTATGATAAAAAGACTTGATATGATGCCACCGCGTTCGTTGTTCATTCCGAACTCCGTTCTCAGAAGATATTCCCAACCGGGAATTGCATATTGCATGTTGAAACGACGGTATCGATCAAACACCCGCTTCTTTGTTTTAGATTTTCCACCTTCAAGCCATCATTTCCCCCTGCATCAAAAAATCAACATCGCATCCCCATAACTGTAGAACCGGTAATGCTCAGCCACCGCTACGCGATATGCCGAGAGAATATTCTCCCGCCCAGCAAAAGCGCACACGAGCATGAGAAGCGTTGATTTGGGAAGATGAAAATTTGTAATGATCCCGTGAGCAGCCTTGAAATGGTATCCTGGATAAATGAACAAGGTCGAAAATCCTTGTCCAGGAGTGATAACTCCCCTACGGGAAGCCGCAGTTTCGATCGCGCGCAGGCTTGTTGTCCCTACGGCTATTACACGTCTGCCTTCCGCATGAGCGCTATTAATCCTTGTTGCCGTCTCATGGGATATGCAATAGCGTTCGGCACGCATCCGATGGTCTATAATATTCTCGACTTTGACCGGCTGAAACGTACCCGGCCCCACATGAAGTGTGATTGTCGCGACTTCGATGCCCTTTGTACTCAGTCTCTGCAACAACTCGGGAGTAAAGTGCAGTCCTGCAGTCGGCGCTGCGACTGCCCCTTCATGGGAGGCATACACTGTCTGATATCGTTCCCGGTCGGCTGTAGTAGCTTCGCGCTTGATATAAGGAGGGAGCGGAGTCTCGGCAATGTCCGATAGCATTTGCCTGATATCGTTGACCCCATGAAAACGAACGGTCCTGAGGCTGTCCTCCCCCACGCCGATAATCTCCGCTTCGATGCCGTCTGCAACGTGCAGCTTCTTGCCTACAGTCCCCCCCCCTTTCACGAGAGCGTCCCACAGATTGCGTCCCCTTTCGCTAATGAGAAATATTTCGGCGTTACCGCCTCCGTTCTTCCTCGCCATGAGCCTGCAGGGGAACACTTTCGTGTCGTTCAGGACAATGAGGTCGCCAGGAATGAGCTGTTCATCGAGATTGCAGAAGATATGGTGCACGATTGCACCCGTCTTGCGGTCCATTACCATAAGACGTGATTGGTCCCGAACAGGAGAAGGTTCCTGGGCGATTAGAGCCTTAGGGAGATGATATTCAAAATCGGAAAGTCTGAGTTCCTCGGCAACTGTTGAAGTCATGCTGGGATATTACCATATCGGCGGGCGGGTATAAAGAGAAAAGACGTTGTCTACCGCAGAGGATAGGAAGGGACCGAAGGATTCAGCTCCGTGCGTATTTCTCCATACAGCCCCTCCTAGCCGTCGCTTGTCCTTTTGATTTCCCCAGTGAATTTCCGCGTCCCTTCATGGCCAACATAGCTTATGGTATTCCAGCGAACGTTTTCACTCCTGCTCGAACTCCTCATAGGAAAGTTAGTCCTTCATCACTTTCACCATCACCCTGCGGTCACGGGGTCCGTCGAATTCGCAAAAGAACACTGCCTGCCAGGTGCCGAGTGCGAGCCGTCCTTCCTCCACCATCACAACTTTGGAAATGCCGATTATGCTCGACTTGATATGAGCGGCGGAGTTACCCTCGTTGTGGCCGTAATTATCGTCAAAGGGAATAATCCTATTCAACTCTTTCAGGATATCGCGCCCAACATTGGGGTCTGAATTCTCGTTAATCGTGACTCCAGCGGTCGTGTGCGGTACGGTGATATAGCAGACTCCAGAACGGACGCCGCTCTCGGCGACAAGCCGCTGCACACCCTGGGTAATGTCCATAAGTTCGGTCCTTGCATTCGTCTTCACCCTGAGTTGTTTGATCATAATAAATCCTCCTCAATGAGCGAGTCAAGAATCACGGGGCAAGACTCCAGAAGCGCCTGCCCCTTGCCACAGGCCACTTCCCCGATCCGTTAACTTTCAATACCTACGTCTTCCCGTCCTCTGCCGCGCTTTTCTTCAGCGATAGGATAGATGATGTGGGTGATAAGAGAATCAATGCGCGCCAGGTTACTGATAATGTCCAGATGTACGTGGCTCGTCTCGATGGATTCCCTTAAACCCTTCCGGAGCCGGTCGAGGTGGGCCTGCACCAGTTCCCGCTCCATGATGCCGAGTTCCTCCTTGTTCCTGATCACCCGTTTGGCGAGGTCACGGTCATGGCTCGTAAAGGCGGAAATCGCCATGTCAAAGTTTTCAAGGATACGCTTGTGGTACAAACTGATCTCTTCCAGTCCTTCTTTGGAAAACGTGATTCCCTTGTTTATCCGTTTCAGAGCCAGGGGCATGAGATTCCGGTCGATAATATCGCCGATGTTCTCCAGGTTGCGCGATGTTTCAAGCACGGCCACATTGCGGCGGGACTGGGACTCGGTAAGAGGAAATAACGACAGGCGGGTCAGGTAGAGCCTGATGTGCCGGTCTAGCAGGTCTATCAGATTGTCCTTGTTCTTGATGGCTGCAATCGGCGCTTGGTCATCGCTCTGAAAAACCTTGACAACGTCAATGAGCATATCCCGGACGATGTCGGAAGCACGGAGCACTTCCCGCGTAGCCTGGCCAAGGGCAAGAGAAGGTGTTTTGAGAACATGCTCGTCAAGATACAGCGGACCGAACTGCTTTTCTTCTTCGTCCCCCGGGACCAGCTTGGTGATCAATTTTGCGAACGGCCCAATGATCGGAAGGAACAACAGCGCAATGATGATATTAAACAGCGAATTCGCATTTGCAATTTGGCGTGTAAAATCGGGTGTTGTCTCAGAGACGAGGGATTGAAATGTGCCGAGAAAGGGCAGGAAGAGAAGCACGCCGAAGAGCTTGAAGAAAACATGCGCCCAGGCCACTCGCCGAGCTTCAACGGGAGATCGCATGCTGGCAATAAGTGCCGTGGCACACGTGCCGATATTGGCGCCCAGAATGATATGGATGGCAGCATCGAGCGGGATCATGCCGCTTTTTGCAAGTACGAGAGCGATACCCATGGTGGCTGCGCTGCTATGGATCAGTGCGGTCAGCCCTGCAGAAAGCAAAATCCCTACGATCGGCATGTTTGAAAGTGCGATGAATACCTGCCGGAACAATTCGTTGCCCTGGAGTGGCGCCATGCCATCGATCATCAACTTCAGCGACAGGAACACGAAACCAAAGCCCAGCACGCCCTGTCCCACATTTCGATAGAACGTTTTTTTTGCGAAAAGCGCAAAGACGAGACCTATGCCGATCAAGAGTAAGGCGTAGTCATATACATGGAACGCGATGAGCTGTACCGTGACCGTGGCGCCGATATCCGCGCCAAGGATCACGGCAAGGGTCTGGCGGAAGTTCATGAGACCTGCACTGACGAATCCCACAAGCATGACCGAGGTTGCACTACTTGATTGGATGAGGCCTGTCAGGAAGGCACCGCCGCCCACAGCCGCAAAACGGTTACTGGTGAGGGAGCGAAGAAGCGACCGAATCTTGGAGCCGGCCGCGTTCTGGAGACCGTCGTTCAGGAGCTTAATGCCATAGAGGAGGAGAAGAATCCCGCCGAAAAGACTGATCATGATCATGGAAGTACTATGCCGGTTTTATTGGTATTCGTCAACGAGAAACTGCTTTATCCAGACTACCCTTTTCCTAGCTAAGGTCATCAGCTATTTCCCTGAACAGCTCACATGCTGCTGCACAGTCTTCGAACGGGCCTCAAGCAGGAAGTAGTTCCTCTATGTGCGATCATTCGCGGTCAACAACCTTTTTTAGTGATAGGCGGATTTATCGCCGATATCGTAGGCGATGGGCATGAATACTTTTCGCAGCGTAAAGATGACAAGCATGACGGCTATCATGACGAGGCCATAGGACGCACTTTGGCCGGCGAGTATATTGCCCGAAACCAGCAGCAGATAGACCGGCATGATTATAGCAAGAAAATAGCCCTCGAAGAGCTTGAAGCAAAAAGCCTCCTTCGCAGTCACGACCCCTAAGCATCCAGAGAGCGGCAGCAAGAGCAGCGGGCTGTAAGGTTCGTGCACGAGCACTCCGGCGAGGGATCCCTTTCCCATGAAGAGCAGCACAACAAGACAGCCAAGGCTGACGAAGTACAGGTTTTTCAGGTACCCTTTGATCTTGCCAATATAAAGGTGAATAAAGAATACACTGATGCCAATGGATGCATAAAGACCGTAGATCAGGATATCCGCTGACGGGCCGACACGTACCCCACTAGAATTTGCGGATCCCATCACTAGGAGACCAGCCAGACCGCTCATGATGATAGTACAAATCACTATACCGATACGGTAAAGCACAACTGTTATCTTATCTTCTCTGGTAAGGGGCTGAAATACCTGTTTATCTCCCATCGGTTATTTTCTCCTTGCAGAACATATTTTCCGGCATGCTGTTTGAACGTCGCAACGAGAGCCATGGCTCACCTTTTTTTTATATTTTTCCAAAAAGCCAGATCATTTATCATGAGCCCGAGAAGTTGTCGGGGCGTCATGTTCGCGATTTCTTTACATCTGCAACCGTCATCATTAACTGCATCCGCCTGTTTTTTTTCATTTTTCTTCTCGTTCTCAGGGCCGCTTAGGTCCCGGGTGTTTTGATAACGGGTTATCATTCTATTCTCCTTTGACAATATTGTACCCCATCTGGCAGTAAATACCAAGTTTCTCTCGATCCTTGGTCAAGTGGCAACAGTCCCGCATAACCTGAACCAAACGGTCCCCGGATGAACGTATCATCTTGACATGCGCTGTAGCTGACATTATTATGATGTTGGCATAAACAATGACATGCAACTCATGAAGGCAGCCTCCCTCGTATGGAAACGACTCAATTAATGCGTATTTACAATAAATTACACAGGTTTTTAAACGACTCGAATGAACCATTTCTCGTGGTGTCTATCGAAATGCAAACGCTTTTCGTTTGCAACAACGACACTATCGTTGAGCGGTACGAGATCTCTACCTCACGTTTTGGTAACGGCAATCGAGAGAACTCGCTGAAAACGCCCCTCGGTGTTCATAGGATCAGGGGGAAATTTGGTGCCGGCGCGCCAGCGGGCCGTATTTTCATAGACCGTGAGGATACCGGCGATGATTGGGATCACGGCCTGAATGGTGACAATCTGATTCTGACCCGCATTCTGCGGCTCGAAGGCCTTGAGGAAGGAATCAATAAGGGCGCTGGCGTGGATTCCTACGAGCGTTATATTTATATCCACGGCACGGGGCGGGAGGACCTTATCGGCACACCCCTGTCGCACGGATGCGTGTGCATGCGCAATCTTGATATCATTCGTTTGTTTGAAACGGTCAAGGAAGGCACGGTCGTCTACATTGATCCTCAGCCCATCGTTATCAAGGAAAACCGTTGCCGAAGCGTTCATTTCACGGGTATCTTCGGTAGCGGAATGAGCGCGCTCGCGCAATATTTGCGCTTTCAGGGGATCGCGGTCTCTGGTTCCGATCGTTTCCATGCGAGTGAGGATACCGTTTCCATCAGGCAATCGCTTGAAGGGCTAGGGTGTTCTATCGTTCAGCAGGACGGATCGGGGGTAGGTGTGGATACCGATGTGGTCTGCGTTTCTAGTGCAATAGAAGAATCAAATCCTGATATCGTTGCTGCACGTAACCGCGGTATTCCAATCATCCATCGCTCTGATCTGCTTGCCACGATCATCGCTACAAAAAAAACCATAGCGGTCGCCGGCACCAGCGGCAAGTCGACGGTGACCGCAATGATATTTGAATTTATGACCGCATGCGGAAAATCGCCCTCCCTCATAAGCGGCGCGTGCCTACGCAGGCTTGAAAAGCAGGGGCTTATCGGCAACGCATATAGTGGCAGTTCCGATCTTCTGGTCGTTGAAGCGGACGAAAGCGACGGAACGCTGGTGAAATATTTTCCGGAGGCCGCCGTCATCCTGAATGTTTCCAAGGACCACAAGACCACTTCCGAAATTAAACAACTTTTTGGAACGCTGATTGCACAATCTCTCTGGACAGCTTCCAATGCCGATGACCCACTCCTAGCTTCCCTTCCAGCAACCGTGCGTTTCGGCCGTAATGGTTCTGGCTCGTGGCGACCCGACCGGGAACAGCTCTTGCCTACCTCGGTCAAACTTTTTCGCGGCGGTGCTCTATATCATCTGCCGCTTCCGGGTGATCACAATCTTGAAAATTTATGCGCAGCACTTTGCGTTTGTGAGCATTTCGGCTGCGAACAATCAAGGCTTGCCGATGCGGTAACAATGTATGAGGGTGTTGCCCGGCGTTTTTCCGTGACCAAGACAAGGCAGAACATCCAGGTGGTCGACGACTTTGCGCATAATCCTGCGAAGATAGCGGCTGTTGTGCGAACAGCCCAAGGCAATTCCAGCCGCATCGTTGCCGTATACCAGCCGCACGGGTTTGGCCCGACACGATTCTTGAAAGATGAATACATCGCAACCTTTCGAACGGCCCTCCGCCCAAAGGATTCCCTCTATCTCTTGCCGATCTACTATGCCGGAGGCACAGCGCAAAAGAATATTTCATCAGATGATATCATTCATGGCATTGGGCCTGCATCGTTTCATGCACATTCAGTGAAAGACCGAGAGGAGTTATTGGCCCGATTACGAGCAGAGGTGAAGCCAGAAGAATGCGTTCTTATCATGGGGGCGCGGGACCCCTCGCTGCCTGCTTTTGTAAAGAAAGTTATAGAAATGTTTGGTGGCGCTATATAAGGAACATATGAACGTTATTGCCATCGGCGGCGGCAGTTTAAAAAAGAAACAGACACTTCCTATCGACAGCTTTATCGTCAGACTCATAAGCATGAAGCATCCCCGGGCTCTCTTTATTCCTACGGCAAGCATCGACCGGCAGGACTACTGTGAGGCGTTTGACCGCATCTATGGGAATTTGCTCGGGTGCAGAACTGACCACCTCCTCCTTTACAGAAGAGCCGGGGACCGGGCCTCCGCATACAAGAAGATAAGCTCGGCCGATTTAATCTATGTCGGCGGTGGCAATACTCTTCGCATGATGAGGATGTGGCGTCGTCTCGGAATCGACAAACTGCTGATCAAAGCCGGAAAGCAGGGAACGGTGCTTGCGGGTTTGAGCGCGGGTGCGATCTGCTGGCACTCATGGGGCCATTCAGACTCAAGGGCGTATTCGGGCAAAAAGAACTGGTCGTATATAAAAGTCCGATCACTCGGTTTGTGCCGCGGGTTATATTGCCCGCATCTGGACTCGGAGAAGCGGCATATATCATTCAAAAAAATGGTTGCGCGGGAAAAAATGATGGGGATCGCTTGCGATAACTTTGCAGCCATCCACTACGATGATTCCGGGGCAACCTGCATAAGCTCCCGCAGGAAAGCACAGGTCCATATTTACTCATTTGTGAAAGGACAGGTCATGATCAGGCACTTTAAGAACGGGGAGAGAATTGACCTGCCAGGGCTATAAGCTTATACACGGAACGATAGTGCAGATGGCGGTCCCTTAGGTTTGGATAGTGGTACCCAGACTGACATACATATCAATAGTTATGCCTAGCTTCATCAGCACCAACCGCTTTTAGAACCTCCTTCACCCTTGAAATGATCCAGGATTTAAATACATCGGCTTAAAGGCATCGTAGAACCTCCTCTTTACATTCTAAGGTGTCTTGCCTTTTCCTTTTATTGTTAAGAAGAACTTTATTAAAAACCTGCTTATGGAGTAGTGATTCTCAACGAACACTTGGCCGGACACTCCGCTTTCTCCAACCCCCCTGTGAGGTTTTGGACTTTAGGACGATGTTATGGTAGAGTTTAATCAGAAGCATATTGTTGGTGAGCCTGCTAGGGAATACGAAGATATGGACGACATAACTCGAAGAACGCTCAATGTGATCAATAATGCCACCGGAGAACAAAATTCTCCTGGGCCCTGCGAAGTAGGCACTGCAGAGAAATCCAACGTTGAGCTGCTGGATGCTTACTCCCGTGCGGTCATAACCGTGGTGGAGGCCGTCGGTCCAGCTGTCGTGAGCATCGCAACGGGAACGCGGCCGAAGAATGCTGAGTCTGAAACCGGCGGTGCGGGATCAGGCGTCATCATCGCGCCAGATGGGTATATCCTGACGAACGATCATGTCGTACACGGCTCGAAATCCCTCGCCGTATCGCTGACAAATGGTACGACACATGCTGCAGCCCTTGTGGGTACGGACCCTGCCACCGATCTTGCCGTAATCCGCGCCGACTCCGCGAACGTTCCCTTTGCAACACTGGGCGACTCTGCATCGCTTCATGTCGGGCAACTCGTGATCGCCATTGGCAATCCCTTTGGGTTCCAATCCACCGTATCAACCGGCGTGGTAAGCGCGCTCGGCAGGGCGCTGCGGAGCAGAGAAGGAAGGCTCATCGAGAACATTATTCAGCACACCGCCCCGCTCAATCCTGGTAATTCAGGAGGCCCGCTGGTCGATTCGCGGGGCAGGATCGTGGGACTAAATACTGCAATCATCATGGGCGCACAAGGAATCGGCTTCTCCATCCCTTCAGATACTGCAAAATGGGTCGTATCCCAGCTCCTCACGCTCGGCAGGGTGCGCCGGGGTTATTTGGGCATCGCCGCGCAGCAGCGTCCCCTCAGCCGGAGGATGTCCCGATTTTTCAACCTTACGCAGGCGTCTGTCGTAGAAGTTCTCTCGGTGACGCAGGGCGGCCCTGCTGCTCAGGGTGGCATTCGGAAAGGCGACCTTATTGTCGCTATGAACGGGACCGATATCACAACGGTGGACATGCTTCAAAAATTCCTTTCAGATTGGCCAATCGACACGCCGGTCAAAGTATCCGTTCTCCGAGTTCAGGAACGTCTCGAAATCGACGTCAAGCCCTCCGAGGCCGGGGCGCACGAATAGAGAGGGCACGGCGTGGAATATAGTGCTTGGCCAAGGGCCACCTATGCCACTTGCTTTTCTGAAAACCATCGTGTTTTCTCCCCGTGGGACCATTTCGACAGGCTGACAGTACGGCCAATCCCGGAGAGACGCTCGCACATCAATGGTGCTGAACAAAACACCGCTATATGAACTTCGGCGGAGGGGCAGGTACAAACTCCCCTCTGGATTCTACATTTTCGCAAAACTCGTTGAAATGCTCGCTCACATCGAGATGACCCGCGGTCTTTTTTTCACAAATAATGCATCAAATTGTGTTCCCGTCCGGCTCCGCATGCCCCCCAAGCGCGACAGGGCTGTTACGATGATCAAGCCGCGGGTGTAGTAGCATTTATGGATCCTAGACGAATGGGGAAAGGGGGGTCGCGAGTCACGAAAAGAGATGTATGGGAAATCTATTATTAGCACAGAGAGCCTTGTTTATTGCCATGGCTGGACTGCCTGGTACCGGTAAGAGTACCATTGCACAACACCTTGAAAAACACCTTAATGCACTGGTCCTCAACAAGGATATTATTCGCTCAGAATTATTTACCAAGGAGGCCCTTGATTTTTCCCGTGAGCAGGACGATCTGTGCATGAAGGCCATTTTTATCATATCGGAGTACATCCTAAAAGCGAATTCAGAACAAACAATCATTGTTGACGGGAGAACTTTTTCTAAATCGTACCAGATAGAACAACTGCTAGCACGTGCCGACTTGCTACAAGTGAAACCCGTCATCATTGAATGCATCTGTGCTGATAGCATTGCCAAACAGAGGCTTGATGACGGTCAACAGACGGGTGCACATCCGGCGGGCAATAGAACATATGAATTATATTTAGAATTAAAGGAAAAGGCCGATCCGATTACTGTTGATCGTCTTGTAATTGATACGGGAGCGGAGTCCTTAGAAAATTCTATCGACCGTTGCATGGCATATTTAAAAAATATTTTGCATTGAAGAGAGAACCACCGCACCCTCCCAGTCTTACCTACTCCCTCGAACAGACGGTCTTACAGCCCCTATCCTGATCGTACCAAGCTACAGACATCTGCTTAGGGAAGATGTGTTCAGAGGTTATAAGCACCCTCCCTTCTTTCTACCGACAAGTCCTGTCCACTAACGAAATTACCTAAAAAACCATAAACGAGAAAATTCTTGGCGGGCGTTCCTCGTGTTGAAGCGCTTTTATCCGCGCCAGCATGTTCACTTGTTTTTTGCGGGATTGTTATTTTTTCGCTTTACGTTTTACGTACTCCATTTCTTCCTCACGGTTCTTTACTGTTCCGTCCAGTTTCGCATCAAGAAGTTCCGCCAGGATCTTTTTGTACTTCGGCCCTGGCGTGATGTCCAACTGTTTGAGGTCATTTCCGGTCAGCATCACCTTGACGGTACGAAGGTGGGTAAGATAAAGAGAGATATACTTCCTTGCCGTCTCCCTCTTTGCCTTTGCCATCATGAGGAGAATAGACTCAACGTCCAACGGTGACAGCAGATCGTAAATGCGGCTCGAGGGGAGGTCCTCTTCCCTGTAGAACACGTAGAGAACGTCGCGGCAGCGCACTCGTGCCTGGAGCATACGGCTTTTGATCCTGATGGGGACCGAAAGCCGCTCAAGCGCCTCCTCTGCCGCAGGGTCCTTCATGCGGTCAAAAAGGCCGAGAAAATAAACAAACCATTTTTCTGCCTTCAAATCGATATAGAGCAGTTTAAACCATGTGAGAGTCTCGCTAATGTTTTCGAAGAGCCTTTCGAGTTCCACCGTTCCTTTCAAACCCGGGTGAATAAACTTCAAGAGGTCGAAGTCCTGCATGCGCTTCAGGACTTTCAGCGGCTCGGCCTCAGAGAACATCAGTATGAGTTCCGTATAGATCCGCTCGCCTGACAGCCGGTTGAACAGCTTCATTTTCACAGCGGTCTTGATAAGATTCTGGGTGTGTTTGTTCAGATGAAAATCAAATCGCTGCTCGAACCGAATGGCCCTCAGCACGCGGGTAGGATCCTCGACGAAGGATAGGCTGTGCAGCACGCGAATAGTTTTGTCCTTGATATCTCGCAGGCCACCGAAAAAATCGATCAGTTCGCCGTACCGCATGCTGTTGAGCCGCACCGCAAGCGTGTTAATGGTAAAATCGCGCCTGAAAAGATCCTTTTTGATGGACGAAAGCTCCACCGTGGGCAATGCTGCCGGCGATTCGTAATACTCGAGTCGCGCCGTGGCTATGTCGATCTTGAGTCCGTTGGGGAGTACCACCACCGCAGTCCCAAATTTCTGATGGGTCTTCATGCGGCCGCCAGCGCGTTTTACGAGCATACCCGCGAACGTAATGCCATCGCCTTCGACCACAATGTCGACATCGAGGTTCTGGACACGGAGAAACAGATCCCGTACGATGCCTCCGACGAGATAAACCGGAAAACCGCTCGTATCGGCCACCTCACCGACGAGTTGGAGAGCATCGCGAACCTCAGACGGAACGCGCTCTTCGATCATCCCCTTAACGTGCCTTATGGCGCGGGGTGCTCCTTCTTCGGGCTCGTGGATGTCCGCAAGCCGCTCCTCATGCAGGGAGCGAAGGAGATCCGTGCGAGTTATCGCACCAACGAGCGCACCGCCCTCGTCGAGGACGGGAATGAAGCGCTGGTTCTCCTCGATCATGATGCGCTCTACCTGGTTCATGGGCATAACCGGGCTTGCAACAGGGCCGCCGGTGATCATGAACTCCTCGACCAGTTGCTTGCCCAACCCATGAAAAAGGGCCTTCTGCACAATTTCGCGCGTGATGATCCCTTGGTATACTTCGTTCCGCAAAACCGGCATTGCATTAATGCTGAACCGCGTCATGGCCTCTTCAGCATCGGCGATCGTGCTGTTGTTCGAGATGGTCTTTACAGGTGAAGTCATGATCTCGCTTGTCGTAGGGCCTGGCTTGATGTGCTGCTTCAATAGGTCAATGAGACGCTCCCGGGTTTGTAGGTAGGTCATGTCCTTGACCACGGCCGACGCAGCAGTGGCGTGCCCGCCTCCGCCCAGTTCTTCGAGCACGGCTCCGGTGTTGACTTGCGGGATCCTGCAACGGCCGATAACATGCGTTTTGTCACCCATCTGGACGATGAGGAAGAGCACGTCAAGGCTTTCCAGTTCCCTAATTTTATGTGCCAAGTTGGCAAGGTCCGGGAGGAAGTGTGGTATTGATATCGCCGAAATGACGACACGGACGCCGTTGATGTCATAGCTTTTCGCCGCCTCTAAGAGATTATTCAGGACCGCAATCTGCTCTGAGGTAAGCTCTCGAGATATAAAGTCAGCAATAATATTCAGTTGAGCGCCCTGCGAGATAAGATATGCCACGGCCTTCGCATCCCGTTCCGTTGTCGATACGAAGGTAAGCGAGCCCGTCTCCTCGTAGATCCCGAGCGCGAATATCGTTGCATCGAGCGGACTGATCGGCACTGCTCTCTGTCTGAGCAGCTCAACCATGATAGTGGTCGTGGCACCCACCTGCTCGACTACCTCTTTATCGCCCTTGATGTCACCTTCCGCCTGCGGATGATGGTCGTAAATATGCACTGATATGCCGGGATGCGACAGCGCGATGGCAAGCTTGCCGAGTCGCGCAGGATTGCGGTTATCGACAACGATGAGCCGCGAGACGTTGCCCACATCAATATCCTTTAAACGCTCCACCTCAAGCGCATAAAACGCGGACTCGAGAAAAAAGTCCCTCATGCTCTTTTCCTGGGAACCGGGAAACACCAGTTTCGCATCAGGATAGAGCTTCTTCGCTGCAACCATGGAGGCCAGCGCGTCGAAATCTGCGTTCGTATGGCTGGTAATAATTTCCATAACGTAAGCGAAGCCTGCGAGGACCAGGGAGGTTAACCAAACGTAAAACGAACCTCGGCATTCAGCGAACCCCTCCTCCTAATCTGCTCCATGCTTCTCCCCCGACTGTCCTCTCAACCCCTCGGATGGTACTTCTCATGTATTTTCTTAAGGCGTTCCCTTGACACGTGGGTATAAATCTGCGTTGTGGAAATATCAGAATGGCCGAGCATGGCCTGTACTGCGCGCAGGTCTGCCCCGTTATCGAGCAGGTGCGTTGCGAAGGAATGACGCAGCGTGTGCGGAGAGACAACCCGATCGATACCAGCCATCCGCGTATAGTGCTTGATCCGCTCCCAAAACATCTGTCTGGTAATCCTCCGATGTCTCGAACTGATGAACAAATGGTCAGAATCATTCCCTTTGAGGAGACGGGATCGCCCATGGTCCAGATAGCTTTGCACAAAGTAAACTGCTTCTTCGCCCAAGGGAACAGCTCGTTCCTTCGATCCCTTCCCGATCACGATGAGGAAACCACGCTCAAGATTGATATCGTTTAGTTTGAGGCCGACCAACTCGCTTACCCGAAGACCTGTAGCATAGAGCAACTCCAGCATGGCTTTATCCCGAAGCCCGATAGGAGTCACTGGATCAGGTTGTTTGAGCAGCGCTTCAACATCAGTGCCAGAAAGAGTTTTGGGAAGACGCTTCCATCCACGCGGTGTTTCGAGGTTTACCGTCGGGTCCCTTATGCTGAATCCGTCTGTCACAAGGTATTTATGGAAGCCCCGTAATGCGGCCAGGTACCGTGCGATAGAAGGTGCGGCGATTCCCGAAGACGATAGCCACGTTAAAAATGATTTAACATCCGACGCGGAAATGTCATCCGGCCTCTTCGTTTTCATGAAATCAAGATACTTTCGCAGGTCTCGCTCGTAGGAATCGAGCGTGTTGCGAGCGAGTCCTTTCTCCACGGCCAGAAAATTGATGAATTTTTCGAGGAGTTCATTTTCCATAGAATTAACGGTAAGCGCTTCTGCTGCTCACTTTAATTCTATGTTATCATGGCGAAAATTGCAAGGAAATGAGAGTAGTGAATTAACTGGATGGGTTTCCTTGAAAAAATCGGTAAACGCGGCTGCAAGGGGCAAACCTTGTGCTGAAGCTGATGAAAGGCGGGATTTTTAAATTCTTCAAATTCACCAGCTAATTGATCACCTGCCAAACGGTACTTTAACGTCAAGCATACGGGGTCGGCCGGATGATCTTATGAGTGTAACATCTGTTTGAGATGCTCGAGATATGCGTATGCCCTCTGCCTACCTGCAGGGTCGGTTTCTATGGCAGCATACTTCTGGGCGTATTCATAGGCTTTGTCAATATTCTTTGCTTGCTCAAATGCCAGGGCTACATTCCAATACCGCGCCGGAACGTCTGGCTCACGGAACGCAGCCTTAAGAAAATACTCGACAGCCTTGTCATAATCCTTTTTTACGAGATAAATCTGCCCCATAGTATTCAACGCCTGGGGCATCGAAGGATCACCGGCAAGAGCCGTTTGAGCAGCAGCCGCTGCCTCGTCAAAACGGCCTGTCTGCATAAAGACGATTGAAAGGTTATTCAAAAGGCTGGGATCATTCGGCGCAAAGCGCAGACCTGTTTGCCATGCTAGAATGGCGTCATTGAACATTCCAATCCTGAAATCAACGACTCCGATCTCCCGGTACAAATCGCGGAGGGGAACACTGCCATCATCCGGCAGAGACATGACGGTCTGGAATTCCTTATATGCTTCCTTATAATACCCCTCAGAGGAAAGCGCCTGGCCGTAATTTTCATGGGCTCTCCGCTTGAACGGCGCCTTTTTGACGACTTCGGCCCAAAGCGTAACGTGACTGTGATAGATGCTGTTTCTCGCGTAAGTTGCAGCAGCAAAAGTTCCGACAAGAATGAGAGACAACACCATAGTAATGAGAACGAATGGACCGTTCGAGGGTGGTGCGATTGCCACGATCGTTTTTATTATTCTGTTTGCTTTGTTCTGCTTTTTCGATTTTTTCATACGCTCCATTGTATCGTCAAGAATGATTCCCTGTCAAGAAAAATGATTTACCGGTATTCTCTCTCTGACGTTCTACTTAATTTTCGTGAGTACCGTGCCTGGATAATAGTGGCTCAGTATGGCTTTATAATCATATCCCCGGAGCGCCATTTCTTCGGCGCCCCACTGGCACAATCCCACGCCATGTCCCTTCCCTCTCCCGGAGAAAACAGCCTCACCGTCAGAAAGCTCCAGCTCGAAAAAAACACTTGGGATCTGAGTATTTCCGAGAGCGGCCCTGAGATCTTCCGCAGGGACCATAAGTTTGCCGCCCTCATGCAATATGCTAACTTCCTTGACACGCCCCGCGGGAGTGATGTCTCCTATGCCCAAATCACGAATTTCTTGCAGTCGGTATCCCTGTTTCGCAAGAGCGTTCATAACCTGAGAAAGGGGCACCCGTTTCTCCCAGAGTCCGTATTTCGATATCTCCTGGCACTCGCAATCCACGCCTTTGAGGTAAGGTTCATCAATACCCCAAAGCTCAGCTGCATTTTCCGTGTGCCCACCGCAACTCGAATGATAGAACGCGGGGATGACCTCGCCATGGTACGTAATGACGATACCCCTCGTCTCTCTAACTGCACGAACCGTTTGCGGATGCTCTCCTCTGTTCCCTGAATAAACCTGGCTGTCTTCAGTGGCTAAGACATGATACGGCTTGTTCCCGGCTGACTGCTTTTGATAGAGAGCATACGTACGTGATGCCACAGCCTGGGCTTTCAGCGCTTCGAATTCCCAGTCAGGAGGTACCTCGGCAGCCACCACCCCCTTGAGGTACGCCTCGATATCTAGTTCATTGATGACAAGAAGCAGACCGTTTTTCTTTTTTCTGATTTCCACCCAGCCACGGTATCCTTTGCCGTTCACCTGTATTACCTCGCCGGAGGACCTGAGTCGCACAGGACGCAATCCGATGGAAGCCGCGCTGTAGAAAAACTTTTTTTTACTGTGGCTCGATGATTGACCGGCGGCGATCAGTCCCGATGATGATTGGAGGGACACCGTTTTCTGGTTGTCCGCGATGGCAACGCGGATGGATTCGGAACCAAGCGTCACGGCAGGGATACTGAACAAACCGGTGATAAAGAAAATAGTTATTACACGCATACTGGCGAGAAATGTCCCCTCGTGGACCTCAAGATAGGTCCGGATTTTTGCGATATCGGTCATGCTCGCTGTATATGCAACCACAGTACTGCTGGCGATAGAGCCCCATGGCTCTAGATTCTACAATACCTTCACGCCACCCCCGCCGAAAATCCTCATAGTAGAACTCTACTCCGTAAGTTGAAGCCATTTCCCTTCCGACGCCCACAATCACATCGTGTTTCTGGTACTTACTGTACAAGAGAGATGTCGTAAAAAAGCGAAAACCCTTTTCTTTTGCCGCTGCTCCCACTGCATCGAGCCTCATCCGATAACAATGTTCGCACCTCAGGGCGCCCTTCTCAACAACGCGCAGGAGAAATTGATCGAGATCATATCCATTTCGGTAAATGATTTCGAGCCCTACGCGGCCTGCAAAATCCTTGACCGTATCAAGTCTTTTTTTGTACTCTTGATAGGGATGGATATTGGGATTATAAAAATAACCCGTAGGATCGTGCCCTTCTTCCTTCAGTCGGTAATAGGGATAGAGAGCGCACGGTGCACAGCATATATGAAAAAGCATTTCCACGATATAACTCCCCAAGGGGACCAGTGTATTCCTTGTTATTCAGTCCCCGCCTCACTGGTCAACGACTGAAGCGGGACTGCATATACTTGATACGGCCGTGCTTCCTAAATGACGAAGGCGAAGCAGTGGTACAAATGCCTATCCGACAAATTACAGGAGCCTCTCCTGGGCTGATGCGGGTCTTACTTTGCCGAAATATTCATAAGTTCGGCGCGTCGCCTGCCTGCCGCGCGCGGTCCTGTCAAGAAAGCCTTCTTGGATCAAAAAAGGTTCATAAACATCTTCAAGAGTGTCTCGTTCCTCATTAAGTGCTGCGGCTAACGTATCGAGCCCAACCGGCCCGCCCTCGAATTTGTCGATGATAGTGAGGAGAAGTTTGCGGTCCATATGATCGAACCCCTTCTCATCGACTTCCAGCCGCTTCATGGAGCTGACAACGACATCCCGGCTGATC
>DASPQB010000172.1:0-3582 GCA_035625205.1 Nitrospirota bacterium
TCATCCCATCTATTGCATACCGCATGGGAATAAATGAGCTGACTGTCTGTAACCATGCTGGAAGAAAAGCAATCGTCGTGAATCCTCCACCTAAGAAGAACATGTAGGTAGCCACAACTGATGAGGCCATTGCAATTGTTCTTGATCCCGAGAGGAGCGCCCCCACAATAGCGCCAAGACCAGATGCACAGACTGCAGTTCCTATAAAAATTGCGGCAAATGCTGGCCAGTGATTGAGAGGTGGCACAATAATACCAAAACACATGCACAGAGCTACTGCGGGAACAAGAGCGATAAGTGAGGCGATAACTCCTCCGAGTAAGCGCCCACCAACTAATATCCAATTGTGTTGTGGAGTCAATAAGAGGTATCGAGCGGTTTTTCGTTCGATGTCTTGCGCGCAAAGGAGTGCTGTTCCCATAAGTCCAACACTCAAGACTAAAAGGACAAGAGCCGGAATTACTTGGTAACGAAGCCATTCAACATTTGTCTCCCGCAGATCATGTTCATCAATAAGAATCCGATATGGATTTGGTTTATCAAGCTCAAATTTTTTATCAGCATCCTCTGCATCTTTTGGGCTTAATATTGGCGCATCAAAGTGTGCAACGGAGCGATCAACGCTGCGTCTTATATCATCTGCAAAATCAATATCAACGTTATTCAGAATGAGATGCACCTTCCCCATACTTTTTTGTACGTTTTGATCAAAATCTGGAGGGATCTTAATAATTGCCGCTATTTGTTGATTTTCCAGTAACTGCTGGGCAGTTTTTGCGTCAGTTGCTTGTAACTTTTTTGAAAAATCATAATTTACATAGGAATCCGTATCGGACTCGATAATTTGTTGCATATGTTGTGAATGTGGCCCATGACCCTCTACAACAAGTGCAACAGGTTGTTTGAGGACAGCAAGACTTAGCGCCACCAGGATAAGCGTCATTCCAATTGGAGGGATGAGTGCGCATGCGATCGCCGACGGCATTCGCCGCCACATAAGTAAATCATGCTTCGCGATTTTCCACATACTGCCTATCATGTTGTACCTCTCCTAACAAAATATGACATGGCTGCAAGGGAGAGGGCTGCCCATCCAAAAAGTGCAATAAAATTAATAGAAACAGATTCGGGGGTAACTCTTAAATCTAATGTGGCATGCTCTAGAATGCCGACTGCATAATACAGAGGGGTAAAATGGGCGATTGTCCAAATAGTATTTCCATCAAACCGTTCCGGTTCATAGGTTCCTGAGAATAGATACAGGGGTAAAGAGATTCCCAACATGAATGAAGCGACAGGAAGGGTCCGTTTCATTGCTGCACCAACACATGCGCCAATAAAGCCGAAAATGATTATAGAAACGAGAAGCACGCTTGCCATCTCAACTGGGTGAACAGGTATCACCCCATGACCCAAGATGACAATACCAACCGCAATAAGCATCGCGAAGACAGAAACGACATTTGTCGCAAATGCACGACCCATAAGAGGAATAAGGGGGTGGACTGACGATACTGTAAGCAGGTCTACAGTTCTTGATTCAAATTCCCGCGCAACGGTAACCCCGCCTAGAATCCCAGAAATAATAAGTGCACTCAAGGCAAGTGCACTGGTCACAAGGTATGGAATGAAGCCTGTGTCATGATTAATAAGATCAAATTCTTCCGTCTGAACACGGATGTCAGACGAATGAAACTCCTTTGCAAAGGTCGTAATTGCGGAGGGAAGTGCCCGTTGAATATCTGCTGTCATATCGGTATCAATGTTATCGACAATCACCTTCAGTGGCACAGTATTACCATTGGCAATGTTCTCAGAAAATCCTTTCGGAATTGTTATCACAGCGACAAGTTTTCCTTGCTCTACCGCTTTCATCGCCGCGGTTTCATCCATAAATTGAAGATTAAACGAATGATGGGCATTTTCTAGGCTTTTGATAAATGCCTTGGCATAATATCCCTTGTCATTGTCGATAAGCGCAGTCGGCGCAAAGGCTCCAGTCATGCCAAAAAAATGGACCAGAAAGATAAAGGTAATGGCTTGAACAACCGTCAAAGTGACGAGAAACGGCGATCTTTTTAATTGAAGGAGACCAGCCCTGAAAGCCCCGATGAATGCCGAGAGGGACACATTCATATTCTTTCCTCCAGTGTTTTGAAGACTTCCGCAAGATCAGGAGGTCTGACGCGGAAGCCTTCGATACGGGCTGTCTGGACAACAAGGCGGACTATGTCATCCGGAATCGTCTCTCCACTGAGGAATACGGAAAGACCGCTTGGCGTCCGGTCAATCCGCAGGACTCCCTGGTGGTTCCCGAGTAAGTGAGTAATAGATTTTATTGCGCTTTGCGCTGATTGGATATCGAGACAAAATCCTGTCCGCGTCAAAAGCGCTTCCGGAGTCGTCGTGATCAGGAGCTCCCCTGCTCGTAAAACAGAGACTGTATCACAGAGCGCCTGTGCTTCATCGAGGTAATTTGTCGCGACCAGAATTGTTCTTCCCTGTGCCTTCAATAGACGAAGATGCGACCAGATTGCATGCCGTGCTTCCACATCAACTCCCAGGGTCGGCTCATCGATAATCAAGAGTTGCGGATCGTGAACTAAGGCACGCCCAATAGCTACGCGCCGCCGCAGTCCGCCTGAGAGAATTTTGACGCTGTCGTTAGTTCTATCCGATAATCCAAGCAGTTCGATGATTTCATGGATCTTTCGTTTGGGATTTTGGACATTATAGAGTGAGGCAGCAAAGTCCAGATTTTCGTATGTCGTTAATTCTTCGTATAAGGCCGTTTCCTGAAGAACCACACCAAAATGTTGCCTGATTTCTCTATTCCCTTGAGGCACTCCGAATACAGTAATCTCTCCCGACGTTTTATTCCTCAGCCCAGTGACGAGCGAGAGGAGCGTTGTCTTTCCTGCGCCGTTTGGCCCCAGAAGTCCTGCAATACTGTTTTGTGCAATATCGAGGTCAATACTATGCAGAATCGTTTTGTTCCCTATCCTGCAGGAAATATGGCTACAGCATATTGCCGGAAGGACTATTCTTGTCTGATCGTGCATATCAGGGTTCCTCCTGCGTGTTTATGGTTTCATTCAGACGGCGATTATCGCACTTGGAAATAAGAAGCCGCTTCGTCAAAAAGCTTCCCCAATCCATCGGATTCTAAGCATCATATATCAAAGGAAAAGTTTCTCATGCACGTCTTTGTAACATGCCTCTAAAATTATGTTCAGTGTTTTGATATGTTAAATGGTCGCTCCTAAGTCGTCAAGGATAATGAGGCATTGTTAGTAATTAAAAGTTTCAATCAGAGTTTTTAGGAAGAAGTCACGATCACACTTGACGGTGTCTGCAAAGTCAAATCCTAACTTTCACAGCTGTCTTGAACGGTACTTGATCTGACAGACATTGTCAAATCACATCTTGATTATCCAGTACACCTGCAAATCACGGCCTGGAACGATTCTGAGATTCAGTGATTACGCGTGGAAACCATCAACTCCAGCGATGACGGACTAATGTCACTTCTCTACCGGGTAGCCTGCTTCGAGCCAGCCCATGATGCCCCCAGGCTGTCTG
>DASPQB010000173.1:0-6231 GCA_035625205.1 Nitrospirota bacterium
GTATTGGAAGAGCCTCTATCCGACCTATGAGGCATATGAGGCAGAGAAGCAGCGCGTGGCGGAGACACTCGCTGATGCATTGGAGAAGCGGTTTCCAAGGTTCAAGGAGCAGGTTGAAGTGGTGGACGTCGCGACTCCGATGACGTTTGAGCGGTATACGGGAGCGTGGCAGGGGTTCCAAGCACAGGCTCCTATTGAGGGATTTAGCGATTTTTTGAACTTCTTACGGGGAAAGGGGTGGTGTAGAACGTTGCCAGGGCTTAAAAACTTCTATATGATCGGACAGTGGGCGGGCGATTTCGGCCTTGCGAACGCCGCCGTAAGCGGCAGGAACTTGATCAAACGCATCTGTAAATCCGATGGAAAGCGCTTTAGGGTCGAGTAATAATTCAGCTGTGCGTACGTTCGATTTATAGTATCGATATTACCTCGATTAAATGTACTCAGAAACCTATGTCCCAGAGTCTTTTTTATGGGACATAATGAAGCTCATGTAACAACCCAAATAACAAATTTCGCAAAAGTGAAATTGGAAGTGAAAAAAATGCCTGAAACAAATGCAACACAATTCATGATAACACCGACAGCCCAGATAGTTGAACTATATGCCGAATATGACGACTTGCTCGACGCGCTTGAATCGGTACAATTACAGTTGCAATCAGAGAGCTGCCGTAACCAAATTACACACACCAAGTTACGCATGCATATGCACGGTATCTGTGAGGCACTGGCAGATGTGCATGAGAAGATTGCGGATTTTGTTATAATGTGATGGAGCAACGTAGATCTTACTAAACCGTCTTAAACTTTTAATCCTCCTTTCCTTCTCTTCGCGCCTTTGCCGCACGCAGCGTGTTGTAGCTTCACAACAATGAACCGATCAGCTACTGACTTTATTAATGACTGATTAGATCAATCAAAACTGATATATAATCTAGAGACATAAACGACTGATTACATCAATTAAAAACCAAAGGACTAGAAATGCCCCGAACGGAAGAAGCTAACCAACGAATTCGTGAAGCGCAGCGTGAGAGGATTTTAGAAGCTGCTTGGAAAGTCTTTGCTCAGAAGGGCCGTGCAGTTACCATGGCTGACGTTGCTATGGCTGCCAATGTCAGTTACGGGCTTGCCTACCATTACTTTACGAGCAAAGAGGCACTTTTTCGTGCACTGATAGAACAGATCTTGCAATCAAGTGATGCGGCTTTTCGGCGCTTCGAGGAGGTACAGGAGGCTCCATGGGAGCGCCTTGAGTCGCTCCTCTCACGATTGATCGAAGCCCGACGAGAACGTCCTGAGCTTTTTCAACTGTTCTATCAGGTGCTGAGCGATGAGGCGACGCCGCCCGATCTCCACGAACTCGCGGTCAGGCACGACCAAGCTTCTCAAGACTTGTTGAGGCGCCTGATTGTCGAAGGGCAGGCCGCTGGAGAGATCGCAGCAGGGGATCCAGACCAACTGGTGACAGCAATCCAGACATCTCTTGATGGGCTGATCAGGTTGGCGGCTATCAAGCCAGAGCGGTTTCAAAGATATTTTCCTGATGCCAAAATCATCCTTCGGATGCTCAAGCCATGTCAAGATCAGTATCAGAATGGGAATAATAAAAGGAAGGAGTAAACCGATGAAACGTAAAGGGATTAACTACGACGTGGGAGATGTGCTTGAAGGTTCGCTCATGCGTCCCACATTTGATGCGGACGTTGTGCACCGTGAACTTGAGATCATCAAGAATGATCTGCACTGCAACGCCGTCAGGATCTGCGGCGTTGATATCGACCGGCTGACGGTTGCGGCCGAGGACGCCCTTCAACAAGGGCTGGAGGTCTGGCTTGTCCCGCGGATGTTCGAAAAAAGCGAGCAAGAGACATTTGATTATACGGTGGAATGCGCCGAAGCAGCCGAAACGTTGCGCCGGCAGTGGCCACAGCTGGTGTTTACCTCGGGTGCGAGTTGACAATCTTCATGCAGGGCATAGTTGAGGGCAATACTCTCCTCGAACGGATGGGCAACCCTTCATTCTGGGAGAACATCAAAACCGGGAAGCACATTAAACCTCTCAATGCGTTTTTGGCCAAGGCGAACGAATCTGTCAGGCAAGTCTTTCATGGTAAAGTGACGTATGCTTCAGCCCCGCTTGAAACGGTGAACTGGAGCCCCTTTGACTTCGTATGTTTTGATTTTTTTAGAGAAACACGCATTAAAGAACAGTACGTCGAACTGCTTAAACCGTACTTCGCCCACAACAAGCCAGTCATCATAGGTGAGTTCGGCTGTTGCACCTATCAAGGTGCCGAGGATGCGGGAGGCTGGGGATGGAATATTATCACCCCCGATGCAAATCTGCCACTATTTAACGGCACCTATATGCGTGATGAGGGCTTGCAGGCGCGTGAGCTTACTGATCAGCTCGGGGTACTCGACGGTGCAGGTGTCGACGGCGCTTTTGTGTTCACCTTCGTCTCTCCTATCCTCGCATATAATGAGGATCCTCGCTATGACTTCGACATGGCCAGTTTTAGCCTAGTAAAAAGCTACGACTACGGGGCGTGGGCTGAAGCCTTAAAGGGCTGGTGGGATAAAGCCCCACAAGACCAGAAAGATAAGCTGCATGATATGATAACCTCGTTTAAGACCCCGACAAAGCAGGATGACAAGCACGGCACCACCTATCCGGACATGCCGTGGGAACCAAAAGAGTCGTTTATGGCAGTCGCTGACTACTATGCCACGCACTAGATGGCGACCACGTTCTTCCAGAGAGAGGCCGGATACAACTTTCTGCCTGTTGGGGATCCCTTGAGCAACAACATCTTGATGGAGTAGAAAGAAGAAGAGCAGATACCCGATGAGAATTTACTGTACATATGAATTAATTGAGCCTGATATCCCCCAAAAATATAGTTTTTCTGAAGACGTCATGACTCAGTCATTATATGATTCAGCAACCGTCGCTCTGCTCTCCTCAGCTGCACACCCAAAGTGGAATGCGCAAGGTCAAGCCGTTCGGCAAGCTGCTCAAGGCGTATCTTCCTCGGTACATCGTAGTAGCCGAGTTTATGGGCCGTGATGAAGACTCGCCGCTGCTTTTCCGTCAGACGGTTCAGCGGCGAATAAGGCGAGAATTGTGCATCCGTGTGTGAGATTATCCGGGTGCGGACACCTGCATCCTCAAACAGTTTAATAAAATCTCTCACCTGCTTGGCACTTCCGAGGAACGTAACCCTTACCTTACCACCTCGTATCTCATATGGTAAAGAGACGTACCCTCCCACTGCTGTGAGATCAGGTCTTGGACGGAGAGTCTTTATGAAATAGGTGTAAAATTCGCTCTCTTTTCCTCTCTCTTTTCCTTTTTCGCGCTCGAGAAGCTGTACTTCAGCCAAGTCACCAGGAAATACTTCTTCGATGCTGACATTCGGCTCGCTGAACTCTACTCTTAGTATCATGGCAGCTTCCTTGTAATCGAGCCTGAGAAAGTGCAGGACTTCCATTGATCGTATCTTTTGTATCGGCCGTTCTGGAAATAATTTCCAGAAGGCTTTGCTGGAAACCTCCACGATAAGTCTGCGCATAGGGGGACATTGCACGGGTATCTATAAGTGTGTTTCTAATAAACAGCGACGGTTGTCGCCACAATCTTAATCCCCCTCTTGCTCGATAGAATGTATGTGTTGAGACTGAAATAACGACAGTCGAGAACAGGAGTAACTTGAAATTAAACAAATAATGAGTGAAGGTCATTACAATGAGCAAAGGCAAAGAAGAATCACAGGACAGTTTCTATGTCTGTCCAATTTGTAAGCAGCCGCTAACTCCTGCAACAAATGAGTTATGCTGCCAGCGAGACGGGGTCGAATACCCTGTTAAAAACGGAATTGTGGACTTTGTCACAGAGGATCTCACGGAGGGCACAAGTCCCTTTTTGAGATCGGTCGATAAATTTGGTGACGTGGCTAGAATCTATGAGGGACCATCGTGGTACGGTGCGTTGGATATGATACACGCTGAGTTAGGCCTCCCATCGATTGAAGAGATGGCAACGATGATGACGGAGATCGTGGATGCTGAGAACGGCGCAGGATTGGATGTGGCCTGCGGAACGGGATTCGTCACCAGACCATTAGCACAGAAGATGCGCTCCGTTTATGGCATCGACATCTCTATAGATATGCTGGAGAAGGCGACCGAATACGCAGGGGCGAAGGGGATACGAAACATCTGTTTTGCCCGCGCGAATGTGGAGCGACTTCCTTTCCGAGATGCCACATTTGACGAGGTTACCTGCATCGGGGCTCTACACCTGTTTCCGGACACCGTAGAGGCATTGAGTGAGATGGCGAGAGTCATGAAGAGGGGTGCTCGGTTGGCAGTGAATACGATTTTGAAGCAAGGCCTGTCTACTATGAAGACGATTTTCGAGTGGCGTGTGGGAAACAGTAGCCCTTTCGGTGAAGAAGCACTGGAGGCATTACGCGTCGGTGAGGGGGCACTACATTTTTTTGATGTAGAGGAACTTGACAATTACCTCTCACAGACAGGGTTCAAAGGGTTTACGTATGATACTTACGGGCCGTATATATTGTTCCACGCAGAGAAGGGGTAAAAATGTGGGATGGATGATACATCTAGATGAACTTACAGAACTCTTCTCCCGCACTCCGAGCCTTCGCCGCACGCAGCGTGTTATATGGGATGTCCATTCCATCACCGTGAAACCGCTGGCCACTATGCTTCCTTTGCCCGATATCCATCTTACGAAAACTGCGTCTTGTGAACTGGCTACGTTAGTTACAGTCAACGCAACCGTGTTACAATAACAGGAGCATATTGACCGTCATATTAAATGTTACACCATATCTCTTGAATTTGAATAATCAGTCAGGCCCAATCTGTTGCCAAACGGATCTTCCAGTTCAACGGCCCGCCCTGTTTGGATTTGAAACGGTTCGGACAAGAATACTACCCCTTTCCCCCGCAGCTCTTGGTATACTCTCTCCACATCGTCGACTACAAACCAGATCGCGTGCAGTGCAGCGGGAAATTTGCCTGTATCCTTCACAATAATCGCAGGTTCTTGATTTCCTACTTGAAATGCGATCATGCCTTTTTCCGAGAAGTCGAATTTCACTGGAAGTTCGAGCACATCGTGATAAAATTTTTTGGCTTTTTTTAGGTCAGTCGCCGGAATGAAGAAATTATCATAGTCCTTCATTGCAGTCATAGTCCCATTGATGCCCCTTACCCGATATATATGTATATAGTTCACGTCCTCCTTGACGAAATAAAACGTTAGGAGTAGACCTACTACTCTAATTAGAATAAACCCAACAACAACAGCGATGTCGGAATAGATTTACACCGCGTAATGTCCATTGAAAGTGTAACTGACAGGTAATCGCACACAAGACAATCAAAATAAGCGAGGCATGAAAATGTGTCGAATGGATAGATCGTCCTAACTTGTCTTACACTTTTCAGTCTTCTCTCAGCTCTCCGCCCCTTTGCCGCACGCAGCGTGTTGTAGGGAATATCCATTCAATCACACTTGAAACGAAACGGCCGACCACGATACCCCCTCTGCTGATACTCGTCAACATTTCGCCAGTTGATCTCCCGGAAGGGTCGGTCGATGTGCTTCCCCTCACCGCGTGCTCGTATAAAAAAACGCTTTAAGTCGTGCAAAGCTTTATTTTTGAGAATAACCTCTAACTGGGGAAAAAATTCCTCCCAAAGAAGGGATGGCTATGAAAAAACAATTGTTAATCATATTGATGGCTACTATTTTGTTGGCGACGGTGTTCACTGGATGCACTACGACCACGAACGCAACCACCGCACCCTCGAGCACAAACACGCAGGCGACAAATGAATTCCGCATTGGTGCGCTCATGCCACTCTCAGGAGACGCTAGCGGAATCGGCCGCAGCGCGCAAGCCGCACTTGCGGTAGCAAACGATGACATCAATACCTACCTTGCAACCATCAACTCCGATACGCGCATATGCTTCGTGCCCCTCGACACGCGTACCAACCCTGCGACAGCGTTCGACGGCCTGAAAGCGTTGCACGCGCAAGGCATCCAGGTTGTAATCGGGCCCGCAACCTCCGAGAATTTAAACGCGACATGGCACTACGCGTTTGAGAACAACATGGTTCTTGTTGGCTATGCCAGTACTGCACCGTCGCTAGCGATTCCTAATAATAACGTCTTCCGGCTTGTTC
>DASPQB010000174.1:0-10379 GCA_035625205.1 Nitrospirota bacterium
TGTCATGATGTTTCTCAACCATGAGCCCGTTTGAGCTTATGCATCTCCATGCTGACGTGTGCCGGACCAGCCGACCCCGCATAAGCCAGGGGCACGGTCTGCATGATGTGATTCGCCCGGTCGCTGTGATCACCGTTGCCATGGCTTCCGGTTTACTGCAAATGCAGAGAGCACGCCGGCAAAGGTGGGAAAAACATGGCACTGCTGACCATTACCGTGATCAGTCGCTTGATGGCCTAGCTGCTCTAGACTTTGCTGGTTATCATTGGCATGTATAACACCGTGGATAAAGATAACCTTGAGAGTTTTTTTTAGAACGAATAGGGCACGAGAGCAGGGAGACGACGAATGTGATTTTATAAAAAAAGGCTTTCCATTTTATAATAATAAAATTTATTTTGATCCTTATCCTTGACGTCGGTGATCACGCTCGGTGATATCTCATTATGCTTAAACTCGGCCATATCCTCTACTCAAACTGTTTCCCTCCTCATGCCGGAATCGTCCTAAAAAAGGTCGTTTTCCCCTTCAGATTGGTGGAAGGCATTCCGACACAATTGAACCGTATGCTTTCCGAAGGTACGATTGATGTGTCGCCGTCATCTTCCATAGAATATGCTGTAAACAAGGGACGCTATATTCTGCTGCCGGATCTTTCGATTACCTCAAAAAATAACGTCATGAGCATCCTCCTGGAGAGCAAAGTCCCCCTTGAGGAGCTCGCAAACAAGGTTGTCGCGTTGACCACGGCGTCTGCTACATCGGTCGTGCTACTTCGCATTCTGCTTGAAATACAGCATGGTGTAAACCCGAGATATATACTCTATGAGCAGGGCGCCGAAGACCCTTCACAAGAGGCTGACGCAATGCTAACAATCGGCGACTTGGCCATTCAGAGGGCTGCGGCATCAAACTATCCCCATTGCTATGACTTGGGCGAACTCTGGCACAAATTCACAGGTCTGCCATTTGTATTTGCCCTTTGGCAGGTAAACGACCGAAAAAAAATATACAATGAGCTTATGAGGTTGTATGATATTATTATGGAATCAAGAGCCTATGGACTGGCCAATCTCAAGGAGCTTGCCGAAACGAACTCAGGGCGTTTCAATATCCCGGCTGATGTACTCTTAAAGTATTGGAATCTATTCAGCTATAGGTTCGGCGAAGAGGAGAAAAAGGGTTTGTTGACATATTATGGCTATGCAGCGGAGCTCGGGGCAATCGAGCAAGAGAAGGATCTTCGTTTCTGGACGCGGGATTGAAAGGAGCTCAAGTAGATACTCTCATGTCAGTTTCACACATTCATTCATCCTCACACAATCATGGAGATAATCATGACCGCGAGCATGCACATGGCCATGAGAATCTCCGGGTAACCACAGGCGGACAGCGGGACCTCCTGATCGCTTTATCGATCACGATTCTCATGATGATAGCCGAGATCGTCGGCGGTCTTTTATCAAATAGCCTTGCACTTTTATCCGACGCCGGCCATATGTTTACCGACAACCTCGCATTGCTGCTTTCTTTTTTTGCTATGAAGTTCGCCACTCGACCGGCGACAGAAAAAAAGACCTTTGGTTTTTATCGGCTCGAAATTCTCGCTGCGTTGCTGAATGGTATTGTGCTCGTCCTTATCTCGCTATACATCATCTACCAGGCCTACTTGAGAATGATTCATCCGCAGCCGGTAGAAGGGCAACTGATGCTGATCGTAGCGATCATAGGCCTGGTTGCAAACGTGGCGGGAGCGTTTATCCTGTTCAAACACAGCCATGCCAGTCTGAATATCAGGGGAGCATACCTGCATATCGTGGGCGACGCTCTATCATCGATCGGCGTCGTGATCGGCGGAATCATCATTATCTACGCCGATTGGTACCTGATCGATCCGATCCTTAGTATCCTTATTTCCATGATCATCATTTATGGATCCTGGTCACTAGTCAAGGAGTCGGTCAATATTCTTCTGGAGTCGGTGCCGTCCCATATCGACATCGATACAGTAACCGCCGAAATAGCACAAGTAAAAGGTGTCCGCGAAGCATACCATATCCACATCTGGGCCATAACCTCCGGTGTTTATTCCATGAGCGCACACGTGCTAATCGACGACCAACTAATCAGCGGATGCAGGAATATTGTTGATGAGATTCGGGAACTGTTATCGAAAAAATTCAACATACTCCATAGCACCATCCAGCTGGAATGCGATCGGTGCGGAATTAGCCCTGTGTGTAACCTTCCGACGGATGCGAGGAAAGAACAGTAATACAGTGTTTTTTTCCTGGATACCCAGCAGTTCTCTTGCGGGGATGACAATGACAATCCTGACGAAGTCAGGATAATGATCTGATTTGTTTTAAGTTCTATCGATGTTGATGCCCCGTCGTTCTGCTACGGGGGAATTCACTTATATTGATCAAAGGACCGATGAAACATTTAGGGCGTAAGATCTATCATATTCTTGGCGGCATGGGACTTTTGTCCCTCTATTTTATCTTTAACAGAACCACAGCCTTTGCTGTTTACGGTGTACTTATCGTCTTTGCCCTTATGCTCGAGATAGTCCGGCTCAAATTTCCCGTTTGGAACAATTATATCTATGCCCATTTAGGCGGCGTTATTCGTGCAAATGAAGAGCAGAAAATGACCGGCACGGTGCCCTATATACTGGGCGTCGGTTTATCACTCTACGCCTATGCAACACCCGTGGCCACAGCTGCAATCTGTTTTCTCACTTTTGGCGATGTCGCTGCTACGACGATTGGTGAGCGTTTTGGTAGGACAAAGATCGGAGGAAAAAGTCTCGAAGGTACTGCAGCATTCATTGCTGCTTCGCTTTTAGTCGGATTTCTCTTACCCGTCGTCGGATTAAAGCTAGCATCATGGGTAGTAATTCTCGGCGCTCTGACTGCCGCCTGTATCGAACTGCTACCGCTTTCTCTGAACGATAATCTATTAATCCCAGTCTTGTCCGGCGCGGTTATGGCATTTGCCAGCACGTTGGCCAATTGACACGATGCGAAACGGCTTCCCAGTTAAAACTCCGATGGCCGACGGTATGCTAGAAATAAAACGATCAGTTATGCGCTTTCTTGCCGTCATGGGCCTGCTGTTGACAAGTATGTGTGATCCTGCATTGGCCGGGACAATGCTTACGCTCCATGACTGCATCGAAAATGCACTTGCCAACCATCCTGACATCCGGGCTGCGCAGGAATCCTTAAACGCAGGCCAGGGAAGAGTCACACAAGCAGCATCACCTTATCTGCCCCAGGTTACCGCGAGCACGGGCTACTCTGATAGCCACGCTCTGGGAGGCGCTTTCGGAGAAACTATCACGAAGACATACACGACTACCCTGTCGGTAAACCAAGTACTGTACGATTTCGGCAAAACCGGCAATGCTCTTGACGCGGCACGATTTGGAACTCAATCAGCTGAAAAGGATATCGACCGCGTTGTGCAGGAAGTAGTGCTCAACGTCAAACAGGCCTATTATGCTTTGCTCCAGGCCAAAAAACTGGTGAACGTTGCGCAGCAATCGCTCATGCAGACCGAAAGCCATCTGAAGCAAGCCGAAGCCTTTTTTCGGGCGGGCTCCAAACCGAGGTACGATGTGACCCGTGCCGAGGTCGATGTAAACAGCGCAAAGCTCGGTTTGATCCATGCGGAGAATACCGTTCGTTTGAACACTATCTCCCTCTACAATGCAATGGGACTCGATCCTATCCGTGATGTCGAGATTGAGGACGTCCTTTCGCAGCCGACAGCACTTCCTTCTCTCGATGAGGCACAAGCTGCAGCGCTGAAAAACCGTCCCGAAATGCAGAAAGCAGAATTTGATATTCAGCAAGCACAGTCCCATATAAAATCCGAACAATCAAACTATCTGCCGACTCTTTCAGCAAACGGTGCCTACAACTGGACGCATGGCAATGTGCAAGCGGGATCTTTTGAAGGAATCCCTCTCGTAGGCGAAATTCAGGATAGCTGGAACGCGGGTGTGATGCTTTCAATGCCTCTTTTTGAAGGCGGACTCACCAACGGCCGTGTGAGCGAGGCACGAGCAAACAAACATTCAATCGAAGCGCAGCGGGACAAGCTCAGGCAATCGATTCTTCTCGAAGTAAACCAAGCATACGCTGATCTGGAAAGCGCAGCAGCCAGGATCGCAGTGATGGATAGTTCTCTCAAAAGTGCACAAGAGAGTCTGGAACTTGCTGAAGGCAGGTACCGGGAAGGTGTCGGTCCTTCGATCGAGGTTACGGACGCGCGTGTGGCCGATGTGAAAGCGGAAACTGATTATGTGCAAGCCCTCTATGACTACCAGCTCGCGGCTGCAAAGCTTGCAAAGGCAATGGGAAAAGGCTTGGAGCGATAATTCGCTTCAGTGTATCAGTACCTAAGGGCTAATACTTGGTTCAACAGATTTTACTTTTCATATGGTTGTTTTAGAACGCCTTGGTTAAGCGAGGTGTGCCATGCCTGCAAAGGAAGTCGTGTTTACTATTAAGCTGCCGATAAGCAGCGTCTGGTCATTTATGAATGATCGCCCCGAGGTGGGCTGTTTGTTCCCGGGGTGCAAAGGCGTCAAGATTCTGAATGATCTTGATTCTATATGGATGATCAAAATGTCGCTAGGACCTTTTACACGGACCATTGAGATGCATGCCCACACCACGGAGATGTTAGAAAACCAAAGGCTGGCATGGACCGCAACACATGAACATCTACTCACCTCAGGAGTCACGACTTTCCGCAAGATATCCGATGACGAAACCGAAATAACGTACCGTCTTGAAGGGCATGTAACGGGGCGTTTGGGTTTTCTGCAGGAAATTATCGTTGCGGAAAAATTGGGCGAGGTGACGAGGGCTTTCATGAAAAATATCAAAGAGCGGCTTGAATACAAGGCGGATGGCGAATCGAAGGGATCTTGATATGGCGTCAGTTTCCACGCTTCTCAAAAGTAAAATAACCTGGGCCATCACAGCTGTTGTAATGGTTACCGCTTTCATCGTTATAGCCGGTACCAAGCCGATCATGGTCAGGATAGCTGAAATCAAGACAGGCGAACTCCGCGTCATCGTGAACGCAACGACAACATCCACGGTAAAATCGGAAACTGAGGTCACTCTTTCTGCACAACGGACAGGTAGGATTGTAAAGCTTCCGGTAAAAGAAGGAGACACGGTCAAAGCAGGGTCTTTGATAGCGCAGCTCGACCTCACTGAGGAATCCGTGCAGTCCGAAAGCGTGCTTGGCCAAAGCAAAGCCACGTACCAGGAAGCGGATAAGAATCTGAGGCGCATGCAGGGATTATTCGACAAAGGAATGATTGCTCAGCAAGACCTTGATGCTGTGAGGCGGGCTTTCGAGGTCGCGAAGACGCAGTACGAAGCAGCTCAGGAGGACGACCAGGTAAAGAAGGATTATTCCGTCATTAGTGCGCCCTTCGACGGAGTTATTTCAAAAAAATATACTGAAGTAGGCGAGCTCTTGATGCCGGGAAAGCAAATCGTTACGATCGTTAATCCCCGTCTTATTTACGTTCTCGCGACGATAGATGAGGTTGACGTAGGAAGGCTCCGTATTTCGCAACCTGTAACGATCACCGTCGATGCTTTTCCCGGAGAACAATTCCAGGGAACCATCAAACGCATTTCCCCAATTGTGAGCGGTGGTAAACTCGAGACCCGAACCGCGGACGTGTGGATATACTTCAATGAGAAACAGCCGAGGATCAAACCGGGGATGTCGGCGGATGTTGAAATCCTTGTAGCGACCCTCCATAATGTACTTTCTGCCCCTTCTCAGGCAGTCATCGAGCGGGAAGGGAAGAAACAGGTCTTCGTTGCCGACGGAAGATCATTAAAACCGGGCTCGCATGCCATTGCGAAGCTTCGGCCCGTTGAAATAGGCGAGACCAACTGGAGCTTTACACAGATAACCGGAGGTCTTAAGCCGCGTGATTTCGTCATCACGACGCCGGAAGCAGTTGGACTGAAAGACGGAGCCAAGATAAAAATAGAAGAATAGCAGGTACTGCAGAATAGCGTCTGAACACTTTTTGAACTTCTTTCACTGCACGCATGATAGACCTCTCTAATATCACAAAAACTTACCATATGGGGGAGGTGGCTATCACCGTCCTGGCCGGCATAACCCTGAACATCAAGCAGGGTGAACTCATCGCGATAATGGGGCCATCAGGTTCGGGAAAATCCACGCTCATGCACATCGTCGGCTGCCTCGACAGGCCGACCAGCGGGGTCTATCGTTTCGAAAACCGCGAAATCAGCACTTTGTCCGACGATGAGCTTGCATCAGTCCGAAACGTCAAAATCGGATTTGTATTCCAAACCTTTAATCTGCTTCCGAGGCTCACCGCGCTGAAAAACGTCGAGGTACCTCTTATTTACAGCGGAGTGCCAGCTCGTGTCAGGAAAGAGCGGGCCATGCCGATGCTTGAGCGGGTTGGGCTCGCCGAACGCATGTATCACAAGCCCACAGAGCTTTCAGGCGGTCAGCAGCAGAGGGTTGCCATTGCCCGCGCGCTCGTGAATAACCCTGCGCTCCTCCTCGCTGATGAACCTACAGGTAATCTGGATAGCCGTTCCGGTGAGGAGATCTTGAATATACTGACGGGACTTAATCAACAAGGGGTCACCATCATCATCGTCACCCACGATCAGAACGTGGCAGGCCGGTGCAAACGGAAGATTCATTTAAAGGATGGTCAGATCTTGGAAGATCAGGTGGTCACATGAATTTCCTTGAAACATTCCAGGTCTCTTTTGAAGCGATCCTGTCGAATAAGGTTCGCGCCGGGCTCACCATGCTCGGCGTCATTATTGGCGTTATGGCCGTGATCCTCCTCGTGTCCATCGGCGAGGGCGCACGTGTCTATATCACAAAAGAACTCACCGGCCTCGGCACGAACCTTCTCATCATTACACCGGGAAAGACCAGTGCAAGCGGCGGTTTTCATCCACCTTCTGCCGGCACAGTGCGTAAGCTCACCTACGACGACTCCCTTGCACTCAAACGCCGCGTCTGGCTATTGACCGATGCGGTGCCGATTGTGCTCGGGACAGGAAGGATCAAGTACACGAATCTCGGCCGCGATGTTATGATAATAGGCGTCACGCCTGAATTCCAGCGGGTCAGAAATCTGTTCGTCGATTCCGGAAGCTATGTCACACAAGGAGACGTGGATTCCAAGTTTAAAGTCGTCGTTCTCGGAACAAAGGTCAAGGAGGAACTCTTCGGTGATCAGAACGCGCTCGGAAAGGTTGTTATGCTTTCCGACGTCCGGTACCGTGTCGTTGGTGTGATGCGAAAAAAAGGCACAAGTCTCGGTATGGATGTGGATGACGTCGTATACGTCCCGGTTACGAGTGGTCAAGAGCTTTTTGATACGGATGCCCTTTTCGAGATCATCGCATCAACGCCCCATGCCGAAGACACTGACCGCGCCATTGCTCAAATTAAGGATATCCTTATCAAACGCCATGCCCATAGAGAGGACTTCACGATCCAGACACAGGGTGCGATGCTGGATACAATGAACACAATCCTGGGGGTATTGACCGCAGTATTAGGAGGGATTGCCGGCATATCGCTCCTGGTCGGCGGTATCGGCATCATGAACATCATGCTGGTCTCCGTCCGGGAACGCACACGAGAAATCGGCATCCGCAAGGCCTTAGGTGCGCGTAATAGTGACATCATGGCGCAATTCATGATCGAAGCTGTGACGCTTTCCGGCGCAGGCGGCGTACTCGGCATATTCATTGGCGTCGGCCTTGCACTGCTCATCCCGTTATTCATCGATGTTTTGCCGACGAGTGTTTCTTTCTGGTCAATTGCAATGGCGTTCACTTTCTCCGGAGCAGTGGGGATCTTTTTCGGTGTGTATCCTGCAAGCAAGGCTGCCCAACAGGATCCGATTCAGGCACTCAGATTTGAGTGATGTCTTTGATTCAAAAGTTGTTTTCTCATGAACAGGAATATTTAAAGCAGAGCGGCAACGAGCATCCGTAGCGAATTGTACGGGATGGGGAGGTGTCGTAGTGAAAGACGCCACATTTTCTATTTTGCTAAGATAACAGAGTAATTTACGGCGAAGAGCAGGCAACAGGAATTGCCCTTTTCAGTCAAGAGCCACTGTATGATCTCGAACGGAAACGCCGATATGTATGATTAGAGACCACCGGCCCTTAATTAAAATTCCCGCTTTGGCTCTTTCCGGCCCAAAGTGGAACGCCTTTCTCATCACGAAGCTTCAGCACCTCGTCTTCCATTGTTAACTCGCCCGCAAGAAGTGCTGGACAGCCATCGAGCGAAACCTTTGCCCAGTAATCTCCACCCTATCACCTTCGTCGATCCTGAAATTCTGCATATCAACGTAAATATGCAGTCCGAGATAGACGAGAAGTATTTGTCAAGGCGGTTATACTTCGTAATCTCCTATGAGAATCTCATCCTTATGATCCAAAAAACACTTAGCATCGCTTGCCCTCCTGCGACGTCCCGTGCCTGTAAGTTATAACGAGCAATGTCAATTTACTTCATCAGAAATTAAAAGATCATTGCATACCCGATTTGGCGCCTGTCGCTATGGATTTACAGTCAATAACGTATAGCCTGTAATATTTGTTGAGGGATCAGTTGCCGTTATGGTTGTTGTGCCTGCGGAGATTGCCGTAGCAAGGCCCTGTAAGCCCGCCGTATTGCTTATCGTTGAAACAAGAGGATTCGTTGAGCTCCATGTCACTGACGTCGTAATATCGTTCTGATCATTCCCCTGATAATTTCCAATCGCATCAAACTGCAGAGTCGACCCCTGAGCAATGCTCGGATTGCTTGGAGTTACGGCAATGTAAATAAGATTTGGTGCAGTAGGTCCGCAGGCGGCGAAGATTATCATGGAAATCAAGAACGATGGGATAATGGTTATCATAAATTTAAGACTTTTCATAACTCGTGGCCTCCTTAAAGTTTATTGCAAATGGTTACTACACGACGAGATTTTCACTCAATGATGCATAACAAGCAATCGAGACCTATAGATTGGCTGGAGTGGCAAGGACAGATTGTTGTTGGGCATGACCTGAGTGCATAATAGGTTGTGGCAGGGACCGATATCAACGTAAGACCGCATTCCCACCCATGAGACATTCCACAATTATAAGCTTCCATCTGTTTACTCTCATCAGACCCTAATCTAATTATGTCTCCTTTGTATTATACCTGAGCGCATCGATCGGATTGAAAAGCGCTGCTTCATCAGCCTGGTAAAACCAAAATAATCTGGTGAACCCTGAAAAACAATAATCCAGCTGTGTATAATTCTTTACAGACATCACACTCGCTTTTTTTTAATTCATGAGTCTGTTGAATGTTACCATCAATCACAGGATGAAGTCTATTAGGAAATGCACGATCATCACCGATGAAGCATTTTACGATGCCAGCGCCTATAGATATATCCTGACGGGGATGTTGAAATCCGTCGGGTGAGGGCAAATATTCACGTGAAACCTTCCTGTCTTTCGGAATGCACACAGAGCCTGCGGTTCTACGATTACAAATATAGAGGGAACTAACGCCTCCTCTTTCAATAGAATCTTCTAAGGAGGTTTGCTTCTACCGTCGAAAATCCCACCTCGTTGACACGAATATACTGGATTCTATAAATTAACAATGTTTTGACACAAAAGTTTCGACAGGGTTTAATCAGCGTTCATTTCCCATGAGAACTCAGTTGGTCCGGAAAAATTATTCCACTGAAGATCTAAGCGGGAATATACTACAGCATTGACAATTACCAGGCATTGCCGGCCGTTTTTTTTAAGCGCCTGTTTTTTAGCGCCTTCTACGAGTAAATTGGTTTTATTGCCTATGGTTTATACAGTGCCTTAAAACTGGCATCATTTTAAACTTATGGTGGGAGAAGGAGCTGAAGATTATGTTAATAGATCCTGTCCGTAATAACTCACATGATCCATAAAAAAATACGCTAGGCATTAAATACCAAAAATGCTCAGAATGTCGTTCAGACTTACGGGAAAACGGATAGCCCAGAGGCATCGGTCATATTAACATCCTTGAACAATGCATGGAACCAGGCAATGACCCAACTCCAGCATGATTTCGTTAGGCTTTCACGGCAGACGCAGGTCACCACGGGCATCATCACGGGATGGACGTCAATGCCGGAGACTGAAGCAGTTGTACAACCATCGATTTCTCGACGATCGAAAGCTAAAACTTCGACTCGTACTCACAACACGGCATAAGCGCGATTAATGTTAAAGAATAAGTTGTCCATTTTATGAAGCGGGAGTGGAAGTGCTCCATATTCA
>DASPQB010000175.1:0-8980 GCA_035625205.1 Nitrospirota bacterium
GGCACGCTTCTCGTGCGCCTCAACTTTGTGACCGAAGAAGAGGTGCTGAAGGCGCTCGGTCAGCAGCTTGGCCTGCCCTATCAATCCGACCTCGGCGATATCGACAGGGAACTCGCGCTCAAATTGCCGATCACGTACGCCAAAAAAGCCGTGGTCCTGCCACTTCGACGGGATAACGGAACGGTCCTCGCTGCCACGTCCGAACCGCTGAACCTTTCGGCCCTCGACGATCTCTCCGTCCTGCTCGGCGTCGACGTAGCGCTCTGCCTTGCACCCACGGAAAAGATCCTCGATACCTTGAACCGGCTGCACAGTGAGGACATGAACAAGGCCGAGGACACGGTGCAGGAGATGGAGGAGGAAGACCTTTCGTTCCTCGCGGCTGAACTCGACGAGCCTACTGATCTGCTCGAGGTCACTGATGACGCGCCGATCATCCGGCTCGTGAACTCGCTCCTGTCGCAGGCGATCCGCGAGCGAGCCAGTGACATTCACATAGAACCGTTCGAGAAAGAAATGATCGCCCGCTTCCGCATAGACGGCATCCTCTACAACATCTTGACGATCCAAAAGCGGTTTCAGGCGAGCATCGCGTCGCGTGTCAAGATCATGGCCGGTCTCAACATCGCCGAGAAGCGGCTACCGCAGGACGGCGGCATGCGCATCAAGATCGGCGGAAGAGATGTGGACATCCGTGTTTCCATTGTTCCCACGGCCTTCGGCGAGCGCATCGTGCTGCGTCTCCTCTACCGCGAAAGCGCCCTGCTTCCGCTCGACCAGATCGGTTTTTCGGGCGATACGCTGACCCGGTTCAACGCAATGATCGAGCGGCCCCACGGGATCATCCTGGTGACAGGCCCCACAGGCAGCGGCAAGACCACGACGCTCTATGCATCGCTCTCGAAGATCAATTCCCCGGACAAGAACATCATCACGATCGAGGACCCTATCGAATACCAGCTCAAGGGCATCGGCCAGATCCAGGTAAACGCCAAGATCCAGTTGACGTTCGCGGCGGGGCTTCGCTCCGTTCTCCGCCAGGACCCGGACGTGATCCTCGTGGGCGAGATCCGGGACTCGGAGACCGCGGAGATCGCGATCCAGGCAGCTCTCACGGGGCACCTGGTGTTCTCGACGCTCCACACGAATGATGCCGCAGGCGCTGTTTCGAGGCTGCTGGACATGAAGATCGAGCCTTTTTTGATTTCCTCCTCGGTCATCGCCATCCTCGCCCAGCGGCTGGTGCGCGTGCTCTGCAAGGAGTGCCGGGAGCCCTACCCGATAACACCGGCGGAGGTTGCCGAGCTTGAGTTCGATTCCAGTGCAGAAGGCGCCACCGTCTACCGGGCAAAAGGCTGCGATGCCTGCTTTCACACCGGATACCTCGGCAGAAGCGCAATCTACGAACTTCTTACTGTCGACGATGACGTTCGGCAGCTTATAATGAAAAATACCGATGCGACCACGATCAAAGCACTGGCCATGGAGAAAGGCATGCGCACGCTCCGGCAGGACGGCGCAGCCCGCGTGCTCGATGGCCTTACATCAATTGATGAAGTCGTACGGGTGACGCAGAAGGAATCATAATTCAGGTAACCACGGATAAACATGGATAAGCGGGGATTCAAGGTAAAATCAAAACATGGTTGTTTTCCCTCTCTTTGGTCCTAAACCGTATACATCTGTGTTAAAAAAAATCTCAAATGCCCGTATTCGAATATAAAGGCGTTACTGCTGCAGGGAAAAAGCTCGCCGGCGTCCAGGACGGCGAGGGCCTGAAGGCAGTCAAGGCAAAATTGAAAAAAGACGGAATCATCGTCCTCGAGATCCGTGAAGGTTCGGCCGCGAGCGCCGCACGGCGCGGGAACATTTCGTTTTCCTTCGGTGGCAGGGTGAGGCTTGGCGATCTCGCGAATGCCACACGCCAGCTTGCCACGCTCCTGTCTTCCGGGCTTCCTCTGATGGACGCACTGTCCGTGCTCGTGGAACAGGAAGAGAACGCAGCCTTGAAGGGTGCGCTGTCTTCAGTGCGCGACAGCGTGCGAGAAGGCGCTTCCCTGGCCGATGCGCTCAAAAACAAGCCAAAAGCCTTTTCACCGCTCTTCATCAACATGGTATCCGCAGGCGAGGCAAGCGGAACGCTGGAAATTACCCTTGACCGGCTTGCAGATTTTCTCGACGAACAGGTGAGGTTCCGAGGCAGGGTTTCTGCCTCGCTGGCCTACCCGGCCTTCATGACGGTGATCGGCATTGGCATGCTTTTTTTCATCTTCAGCTTTGTGATGCCCCGCGTGGTGGGCATGTTCCAGGATATGAAGCAGCAGTTGCCCCTCATCACGCTGATATTGCTGGGGACCGTGAGGTTTCTGTCGTCGTTCTGGTGGGCGCTCCTCATTGCGCTTGGCAGCGGGGTGTACTACTTTAGGCGCTACGCGCGGACGCCGGCGGGAAGGGAAAATATCGATGCCCGGCTTCTCCGGCTGCCGGTATTCGGTACTCTCATCAGGATGATCGCGGTATCGAGGTTCACACGTACGCTCGGGACTCTGCTTCAGAGCGGCGTGCCCACGCTCACCGCGCTGGATATCGTGAAGAGCGTGGTTGGAAACACGGTGCTCGCGAATGCCATTCAGAAGGCGCGGGAGAACGTGCGCGAAGGCGAGCCCATCGCCGATCCGCTTCGCAGGAGCGGGCTGTTTCCGCCGGTCGTCGTGCAGATGGTCGCTGTAGGCGAACACAGCGGGGAGCTGGAAAAAATGCTGCTCAAGATCTCCGACTCGTTCGACCGCACCGTCGAGACGCGCCTTACGGGGCTCATGGCGCTCATGGAGCCCATCATCATCCTCGCGATGGGACTGATCATCGGGTTTGTCGTGATCGCCATCATGCTGCCCATGCTCCAGATGAGTTCGGGCGTTCAATAACCGTCGTGAAACGGTCATGCTCGGATTAACAGATTGCCATCCAGGGGGGACACGAGGAGAATCGTCCGGCGGGGCCTCGCGTCACGGACAAATGCAGAACTGGGGCTTACGCCCTGATACCGCATGGCGTGTGCGGCAAGGCCGCAGGCGTGCTTATCGGTGGATTCAAATGAGGTGAGGAGGTTTTTTATGACGAATCAAAAAGGTTTTACGCTGATCGAGATCATGGTGGTCATCATCATTCTTGGACTGCTCGCTGGGCTAGTGCTTCCCAAATTTCTGGGGCAGGAAGAGAAGGCGAAGATCGAGATCGCCAAGACCCAGATCCGCGCCCTGGAGGGCGCGCTTGATGCGTTTAAGCTCGACAATGGCTTTTACCCGACCACGGACCAGGGCCTCGATGCCTTGATCAATATGCCCACGACTGGGCGCATCCCTGACAAGTGGCGCCCAGGCGGTTACCTCAAACCGGCCAGGATACCGAAGGACCCATGGGGCCATGATTATGTCTACACTTCCCCGGGAAACGAAAACAGGGAGTATGAGATTGTTTCGTACGGCGCAGATGGCGAGCCCGGCGGTGAAGGCAACAACGCGGACATCGAGAGCTGGAAGATGTAGTTGGAGGCACGATTTAAGGAGCGCGGCATTGGCATTGCAGAAAAAAGATGGCTTCACGCTCATTGAAATGATGATCGTGATCGTGATCTTGGGCGTCATGGCCTCCCTGGTCGTTCCCCGTCTCGGCGAGCTTGGTGATGCGAATATGAAGCGGAGCGCCAGGCACCTCACCGGCATGATCCGTTTCCTGCGGGATGAATCCGAGTCGCGGAAAGCAGTATACCGGCTTCGGTTCGATGTCCAGGGCGGTCGCTATTGGGCCGAGGTCATGACCTTGACAAGTGAGCAGACTCCGACTGTCGAATTCGTGCCGTGGCAATCGGCGATGGGGGCAGAGGGGAGCCTGTCCGGCCAGACGACATTTCGTGATGTCCAAGTCGCAAGCCATCCTGACGATCCCTTTATCCAGTTCACGCCCGACGGTTGGGTGGAGAACGCTGCCATCCATTTGCGGAACGGAGATAACAAGGATTTTACGCTCCTCGTGAACCCGCTCGCGGGAAATACAGAACTCCGCGAAGGTTATATTGAGGAGAGCCAAAGCTAGCCGCATGCGTACAAAGAGTCTATGAAGTTTGCGGAGTTGAGATACGGTGATGCGATGCGTGCCAAAGCGGCAAGCGCGAAGTGGAGAATTGCCCACCGGAATGGTTCAGTACGAACCCTGAACGCAAGAGGCTTTACCCTTCTTGAAGTAATGGTCGCCGTGACGATCATGGCCATGGTGCTGGTCACTCTGCTAGGGCTGAAAAACAGCAGCATGCAGAACGTAATGCTGATGCAGCACATGACCACAGCCACGATGCTGGCAAAACGCGCGATGGTCGAGACGACAACTGAGGCCAAACCCGGCCAGATGTTGGCATTGGAGGGCACGTTTCCCGAAGAGGAATTTAAGGACTACACCTGGAAAAAGGTTATCGATCCCACATCCATCGCCACAATCATGGAAGTGCATGTTATCGTGCTGTGGAAAGAGGGCACGCGGCAGGAGTCGGTCGAGCTGGTGAGCTTTGAATAGCAGTGAACAGTGGTGATTGAGAATTTGGGATTACACACGGATAAAATTCGGAATTTGAACTCGGAACTTGGAAATCGGAAGGGTTTTACGCTCCTCGAGGTGCTCATTGCGACGGCGATCATGGCAGGGATCGTGTCGGTGATTTACTCGAGCTTTTTCACGGCGAGCCGGAACGTCGAACAGGCCGAGAAAATCCGGGATGAGTCGGATCTCGTTCGCACGCTGGTAGCCAAGCTGTCCAGCGACATCGCGAATGCCTATGTGAATACGGGGATGAACCCCTTGACCGTTTTTTACGGCAATATGGTCCAGTCCGAGACGGAAAGCGATGCCAACGGCAACGCATTACGGTACGATGAACTCTACCTGACCACCCTGACGAACTGGCGCAGGCCGAATACGCCGGAGACGGACCTCTGTGAAGTCGGCTACTATTTCAAGCAAAAAACGGACGGTTCAGGATATGTCTTGATGCGGAGGGAAAAGCGCCAACTGAGCGTAGAGGTACCTGCGCTCGAGGGCGGCGTCGAGTACGAGTTGACCGACCGGGTGAAAAGCCTTCAATTCGAGTACTATAACGGGACCATTTGGTCTAACGCATGGCCTAGCGGAACAACGTTGCCGACCGCCGTGCAGATTTCGCTTCTGCTTGATGATGGTTCAGCCTATACCACGAAAGTGGACGTGGGGCGGTGACCTGTGCGGATATCAGCATTACGAGAGCAGATTTGCAGGAGAAGCCCGGAGCGGGGGAAAAATAACCGCGGTGTTGCGCTGATCATCGTGATCTTGGTAACGGCGCTTCTCATCGCCCTGATTTTCGAATTCGCCTACGGTACGAGAATCAGTCTGCGGTCGGCCGTTAATTTTCGTAACAGCGAGCGCGCCTATTACCTCGCCCGCTCGGGCGTGAAGTTTGCCGGTCTGCTGTTGAGCTATAATCTCAAGCTGGGTAACCCGCAGGCCAATATTGAGCAGCGGGACTGGCAGGTCGTCCCTCTTACGTCACTGATGACAAGCAGCAACGACACCGAGCTCCCTACGGCGGGCAGCGACGACACCGAGCTCAAGGTCCGGTGGGAGGATGAGGGCGGGAAAATCAATATCAGCAATATCGTCAAGGGAAACACTACGTACAATCGGCTGGTCATCCTGTTCACCAATCAAGGCATTGACCAGAATATTCTTGATCAGATAAGCACGTGGATGATCGAGGAACGCAGGAGTTTCTATCTGCTTACAGAGCTGCACCAGTTTTTAAGTGATAAAGATTTCAGAAAGGTGGAGGATTTTTTGACGCTGGCTCCTGTAACGCAGATCAACATCAATACGGCACCCGTCGATGTGCTGGAGAGCATCGGCATAAACGCCAACCTGGCCGCGATGATCGTGTCGCGGAGGGACAGTGAACCTTTCAAGGATGCAGGAAGCGTGGCGGATTTCCTCGGGCCTACGAACACGATGGCGGCGGGCCAACTGACGACCACGAGCAATGTGGTTAAGGTGGATTCTTTTGCAACGGTAGGCGGATATACGAAGCAGATCGACGCCGTCATCACCCGGTCGGCCACCGGCTATACCGTAAACTACTGGAGAGCTTTGTGAAAATCGTTGGTCTGAAAATCGAGAAAGGGAAGCTTGCCGTGTCGGTTATTGAGAAGGGCCTGCGTCAGACTGAGCTCACGGAATCCTACAGCATTCCCTTTGCAACAGACACCGAACTCGCCGACATTCTGCGAACAAAATCGCGTGACTGGACCGACGCGCGCATTATTTCGTCCATTCCCGGCAACAAGTTCAGTCAACGGACCTTGATGTTCCCCTTCAGCGATCGCAAGCGCGTGGAACAGGCCCTGCCGTTCGAAATGGAAGATGTCATCCCGTTTCCCATTGACGACGTGGAACTGGACCACATTGTGCTGGAGCGGGCCGAAACGGGGGGCGATAAAAAGAAAGATTCGGCAGTGCTCGGGATCGTGCTCCCGAAGGCAATCCTGCGGCAGCACCTGGACGTGCTCGGCTCGATGGGATTGGATCCGCAGGTCATTATCCCATCCTATATCGGTCTTTTTCGCGTTGCGAAAATGATCCCCGTCGAGGGAGCAGCAGTCCTCATCGACGGCAACGATATCTGCCTCAAGATCGCGAACAGCGTGATCGCGTGCAGGAGCTTTTCCTCATCGCAGTCAACAGGTGGAATCAGACACACGATAAAAGCCTTCGAGACGGAACAGGGAACTCCTATCGAAAAGGCATACCTCCTGTCTGAAAATAACGGGTTGTACGCCGACCTTGCGGAGCTGGGGATCGCAACCGAGAAGATAGCACCGGACTTTGCAGGAAAGAAGCCGGCAGATCCCGCAAGCCTGGGGATTGCGCTCTCTGAGCACATCAACTTCCGCAAAGGTGAGTTCGCGTACCGTCTCGCCGATGTGGGTGCGCGCAAGAAACGGCTTACGCTCATCATCGCCGGAGCGTTTGCGGTTGTCTTGGTTGCGGCAAACATCGGTGTGAAATATTATCTGATCGAATCCAGGTTCGCCAAGCTTGACCGTGAGATTAAGGAAATCTATCGTCAAACGGCCCCTGAGTCCAAATCAGCCGCCGACCCCGTGCGGCAGCTCCATGCGAAACTTGATGAAGCGAAGAAGAAGTTCGGCGCGCTCGGGTCGGGAACGTCCGCGCTCGACGTGATGAAGGCAGTGACCGATGGCATACCCAAGGAGGTCCGCGTGACATTCCAGGATTTCCTTCTCGAAGGTGACCATCTGAAGCTCCAGGGCGAGGCCGCATCCTTTGAGTCCATCGATAAAATGAAAGCGGAATTGCAAAAGGCCGGCGCTTTTGCCGAGGTACAGGTCCTGGACACAAGAATGGGAGTGGACAACAAGGTAAAATTCCGCTTCGACCTCAAATTGAAGCAGGCGGTCTAAATCGCGGATGACCAGTGCCGTGGGGAGTTCGTCTTGAAATTAGAAGAACGAGATAAAAAAGTCCTTATCTTCGGTGGCTCAGCGGCTGCCGCGATCCTGCTCTATGCGTTCGTGTTGTCTCCTCTCACGGCAGACCTGTCCCGGAAGCGTGAATTGATCCCGAGAAAGGAACAAGACCTCGTGGAAATGAAGGCGCTTCGGACGGAGTACACGGAAATTCAGAAGCAACTGCAGCAGGCCCAGGCAGAGGCTGCAAAGCGTGGTCCCATCCTCACCGAAATCGAGAGCATCACGAAACAGGCGAATCTGAGCAGCAAGATCGTGTCTCTCAAGCCGCAGGCGGGCGCACAGATCGAGGGATTTAAGGAAAGCGTCGTTGAGATCAAACTGGAGAACATAACGCTCTACGATATCGTGAACTACGTCTATCTGCTGGAAAAGGACACGCTGCGGATCAGGAAACTCCAGTTCAAGCCCCGCTTTGACAATCCAAAACTAATCAATGCGACGATGCTCATTTCGAGCGCCGGATAGGACATGATCGATAAACAACTGCTCATCAGACGCGCTTCGTTCGTTGCCTACTTCACGGCAGCCTTTCTCGTCTTCCTTCTCCTCTTATTCCCGTTTGACCAGGTCAAGGCAAAGCTGGAGTCGGAAGTGCGCCGACGCACCCCCGTGGAGCTGAATGTCTCCCGGATCTCACCGCGGTTCTTCAACAGCTATATCCTGTCCGATGTCATCGTTTCTGATCAAGCAGGAAAGGTTCTCTTCGAAAGCCCCAGGGTTAGGACGACAGTCTCGCTTTTTGGGCTGCTACGCGGCAACCTTGCGGCAGACCTGAAAGCTAAAGCGTATGGCGGCGATTTGCTCGTGAAGTTTCAGCAGGGCCCTGGCCGTCAGTACCTCCAGTGCGATGCAAATGGTCTGGATATCGGTTCTTACCAGCTTTTGAAAAATTTTGGGCTGAAGCTTACCGGGAAGCTCGGTGGAAATTTCGAGGTGACCAACGACACGGGTAAGGGGAGGATCTGGCTAAAAAGTCTGGCCTTCCGCGAGCTGAAGATCAAAGGTTTTCCAATCCCGGACATGGATTTCGAGGAAGGCTGGCTCGAAGCCGACCTTAAAGGCGACCGGCTGACGATCAGAAAACTGGAGATGAATGGCAAGGAGCTCAAGATCCGCGGTCTGGGAGATATGGTGCTCCGCGAACGCGGTACGATTAACCTTGTCGTTAAACTCAAACCGTCGGAACGCCTTGCCCATGAGCAAGCGGGAATTTTGTCGTTACTGAAAAACAGGGATGCGGAAGGGTATTACCAGTTCAATCTTGGCGGGACGCTGTCGGAGCCGATGCCCCGGCTGTAGTGCTTCAGCGATACTTTCGGCACGGGTATCGATCAGATAGAATATCTGGCCCCGTCGCCGGAAGAGAGATGAACGTGGGCAGCGCAGATATCCTACACCGGAAAACCGGATTG
>DASPQB010000176.1:0-5462 GCA_035625205.1 Nitrospirota bacterium
CTTCTTTCATTACCGCTGCAGCAAACGCCAAACACGTTGAGACCAGGCATTGGCCGCAATTGGTTCTCGGTAACAGTTTAAATATTTCAAGTGGTGTCGCTAATTTGGTCATTTGATGCTGCACTCTTTTTAAAAATTCAACCATCCCTGAGCCTGAATCAATGCACTATTGTACGACGACATGTTCTTTCCCTCAAGTATATTTTGTTTCCTGATACTGAGGTGAGTTATCCGGGAGTGTCAATCGGTGTGGCGGATTTACAGAAATGAGGTAACTACTAGTGCAAGAGTTAGTACGATCATGATGACGACGGTAGCCCAGGCAATGATATCAAAAGAGCGAGAGTTTGTAAATTCACCCATAAGATCTTTGTTGTTTATCAATAAAAGCATAAAAATGAGGACGAACGGTAGCATAATACCGTTCACCACCTGGGAGATGAGCATAATCGCAATGAGTGGTGCATTCGGAATGAGAATAATGAGTGCACCGACAACAATGATACCGGTATAGAGCCACATGAACTGGGGTGCAGTTTTGAAGCTCTTGTCCACGCCGGATTCCCAACCCATTCCTTCGCACACATAATATGCCGTCGCCAACGGGAGGATTGATGCAGAAAAAAGGGAAGCATTTGCAAGGCCGATCGCAAAAAGTATCGAAGCGTACGACCCGGCAAGCGGCGCGAGCGAGACAGCTGCATCCTTGGCATCGTTTATCTTGATGCTGTTCACAAAGAGTGTTGCCGCACAGGCCACGATAATAAAGAACGCTACCACATCCGTCATGATACAGCCGACGATCACATCCATGCGCGAAGCCTTATAATTCTCGATCTTAACATTTTTTTCAACAACTGCAGATTGAAGATAAAACTGCATCCAAGGAGCAATGGTAGTGCCAACGACGCCGATGAGCATCGTTAGATAGGATGGTTTGAGATCGAAGGATGGCTTAACTGTATCGAGCATGATCCTGCCCCACGGTGGATGTACGAAGTAGGCCGAAAATGCATAGGTCAAATATATAGTACAGGCGATCAGAAATATTTTTTCCACGGCCCGATAGGTCCCTTTTACCACGAGCAGCCAGACCGCAAAGGCTCCGATCGGCACCGCTAAATACTTGCTTACTCCGAAGATCTCCATGGCCGACGCCCATCCGGCGAATTCGGCCACGGTATTGCCCATATCCGCGAGCAGTAGGCTCAACATGAGAAAAAAAGTCGTCCTGACTCCAAAATTTTCCCGAATCAGATCCGCCAGCGTCTTGCCGGTCACGACGCCCATCCGAGCGACCATTTCCTGTACCACGATGAGCGCAACCGTAATAGGGATCAGTGTCCAGAGTAGAGAATAGCCGAATTGGGCCCCAGCCACCGAGTACGTGGCAATGCCGCCTGCATCATTATCCACATTCGCGGTGATTATCCCTGGCCCTAGTACAGAGAGAAATACGAGTATTTTCCTTTTATTCATGTAGAATTAGACCTTTTCCGGACGGCCCTGACAGGAAATAGCATCGAATACAAATATCCGAGGTTCTGCCTTCCCGTTCGCTACCTATGGCGAGAATTAATATATACTATGCCATCTCCCCAGAATGGCAGATGTCGGCCAGCGGAAAATCTACCATTTACCGTTTTCTCCGCTTTTTCCTGGATGCAGGAGGCAGAAGGAAGTCGACAACATCATCGACCGTTACGATGCCTCGAAGGACGTTGTTCTCATCGACCACGGGCGCGGCTAACAGGTTGTATTTGGATATAAACTCAGCTACATCCTTTTGTCCCGCCTCGAGTGGTAAGGTTTTTACAGGAGTTATCATAATGTCGCTGAGAAGCGTCTGCGGCAGGGCCAAAATAAGATTTTTAAGCGATATGACGCCGACGATTCTCTCATTGCTATCGAGGATATAGAGGTAATAAATGGTCTCAACATCGGGAGCTTCGAGCCGCAATTCCTTAATAGACTCTTCCACAGTCATATCCGGTGGAAAGGCGAGATACTCTGTGGTCATGAGACCGCCTGCCGTGTCCTCCTCGTGTTCCAGTAGTTCTTGGACGTCCTCTGCCTCTTCCTTATCCATGAGGTTAATCAGTTCCTGTGCTTGTGCTTCAGGAAGATCGCCCAATACATCTGCAGCCTCGTCAGGAGGCATCCGCTCAAGAATGTCCGATGCCCTTTCTTTGGACATGTCATCGATAATATCAACCTGGACACGCGGTTCAAGTTCGTGGAGCGCTTCGGCAGCAGTGTCTACGTCCAGGGTGCCGAAAATCGCCGTCCTCTCGCGTTGAGATACGTCACTCATGATCTCTGCCAGATCAGCGGGATGGAGGTTGGCAACCTTCTGACGGGATACGGTAAGTGTCAGACGCGATAGCTTCGGTTCGATGGTTTGAAGATAGTGCCAGCCGATCAGCCGGTGTTGGAGTTTATAGTGCAGCAGGCTAAATAGTTTTTCTCCGCGCCCTTCAACTCCGAGTCTGCGCAGGATTCCGCGAAGGCCAATGTCTGCTGCAACAAGGCAGAGTGTGCCCTTTACGTCACAAAGTTCGAGATCGTTAACCCTCACGAGTTTCGCGCCGTTGATGTCTACAATCTGCTTATCAAGGAGATCGCGGTATATGAGGATATCGGTCGGCGCAACAGAAGCTGGGCCAAGGTTCTTCACAAGAACATTGACCGATATGACCCGTTTATTGAAGAGGTTGACTGTGTCCCACGGAAGGAGAAATGTATCTTTACCCGAACCGACGACCAGTGCGCTAACCGCCGGAAAAGGTTCCCCCCTTATGATGATGATATCTTTGAGCTTGCCGATTTCCTCGCCTGTTTGATCGAGCACAGGTTTCCGCGAGACCTCGCTAACAAATATTTCACCGGCAAAAAAAGGCACGATAGCCCCCAGCATGGGATAAGTGAGATGGTTTAGGTTATACCAGCGGCTACGAATGAAGTCAAGAAAAAACAGGCTAAGAGCGTTCAAAGTGTGCTACAATAGCTACTAGAAACACGAAACAGGGAAACGAAAACGATTCGCCATTAAAATGCTACGAACCATACTCGTCTTCAGAAAAAAAGATGATGAAAATAAATTTCGCTGGTCACTGCCCTCATTTTCTGCTATAGTCTTTCGAAAAATGTCACTTGAACGGTCATCGGAAACGCGGAACGCAGTGAAAGGAGAACGCCTTGTATGGCAGAACAGACCCTCAAAGAACTAAAAAAAGAAATCTACTTGGTAATTCATAAAGCTCAGTCCATGCTTGAACTCACGGAAGAGGGATTCATGAAAAGCAAGGTTTCTTCTCTGGACCAAGCAGACGAGGTTGCAGGTGAAATCCACGCTAAAGAGGATTCACTCACCTCTTCCTTCGCCAAACTAGCTGCGACAAATAGCGAAGCGCGGTTGATATTATCTGTCCCCGCTTCGATCGAAAAAATAGCGATTAACATCCATCGTATCGGCGATAATAGCCGCGAACGGATTAAAGACGGACTTTTGTTCAGCGACAAGGCAGTTATCGAGACCGGCAAACTGTTTACAGTGGCCAAGGACATCCTCAAAAAAGCTGGGGAAGCGGTCGTAACCAACGCCGCCACCACTATCAATACTGTGGTGGCCGAAACGGATTCGCTCGAACGCATGGCCAATGACTTTGCAACCGCCCATGAGGAAAGGCTCGTTACTGGCGAGTGTTCGCCTAAGTCTTCATCGAACTATCTAAGCATCCTTTATGCCTTCGGCGATATGGGAGAACACATTAAGAACACCGTCAAGAAACTGACCGGAAAGTAATCTGAGTCTCACTAGCCAGTTCACATTGCGTGCCTTTTCATGTGCACATCGTTATGAGCAGTCTATTGATCTGACTATCGTGCCATTCGATAAGGGTCGTTCATGCCTCAATCACGGAAACCAATAATTGGGCTGGCCTTGTCGGGCGGTGCTGCGCGTGGTCTTGCACATATTGCCGTTCTGAAAACTCTGAATGAAGAAGGCATACACATTCATGCCATTGCAGGCACCAGTGCCGGCAGCGTCGTCGGATCCCTGTACTGCGCCGGTATGCCCCTTTCTCAAATAGAACACATCCTTGTTCATGCCAAATGGACCGATATCCTAAGGTTTACAATACCGAAACAAGGGTTTATCTCGAGCGAGGGAATTCTCCGCTTTCTGGAGGACATCCTGCCGATCAAGGAATTCTCCTCTCTACAAATTCCCCTGGCTGTTGTCGCTACTGACCTCAAAACCGCCGAGAAGGTTGTCATAACGCGCGGCTCCATTGCCAAGGCGGTACAAGCCAGCTGCAGCGTTCCCGTCCTTTTTACCCCGACAAAGCAAAATAAAAAAATCCTGGTTGATGGCGGTGTGTCGAGTCAAATACCGGTCCGGGCAGTCCGCGAGGAATTAGGAGCCAAGTACGCCATAGCGGTAAATGTAAACTTCAAGGCAATGGAATCTGATCATTACGACAACATGCTAAATATCGCCACCCACTTATCGGCACTCTGGGCAGCGAAGAATGCCCAAGAAGAGGAAAAACTTGCTGATGTTACTATTGACGTGAATGCAAAAGGCATCGCGATTTATGACCTTTCCAAAGCGAAAGAACTCCTCCGGCGAGGTAGAAAGGCTACAATGGAGAAATTATCACAGATCAAGGCTCTCTTACATTGATGGTATAAACAATTATTTTTGATTCTTCTGACTTTCCCATAGATAACATCAAATGAAGTCACCCTGGAGTGTCCGTAACGTTGATACTGATATAAGTTGTCTGAGGGAGGAGAGGTATGTCTAGTTTGTGGGATTAAGTCTCCACTTTAGGCAGAAAAGACCTGATTTGTCCGGGAAGAGGCCGCATCAAGAGTGATCGCGTTCCGATTCATGATAAATCAAAGTATTTTAACTATCCTATTCTCGCACGACGTTACGTTGTTGATCTTGATGTTGTGGTTCTTGGTCTGCTTCCTGTACACCCCAAGCCGCAATGAGATTGTCGCTTTCGTGAGAAATGTCGTCAAAAGATTTGGCAAAGATACTGATGCAACCCCATGTATTGATTGCGATCATTACTTTTCCAGTGCATCTGCCTTGATAATCAAGTGAAATTCCTGCTATAGAGATACAGAATTGAGGCCTGTCGTCCAGCCTGTTAAAACGTGCACAGGTGCGGACATGATGTCCCCGTGTTCTTATTTCCAGGGATCTGCTCCTTCATTTCCATGTAGCTAGCGCTTCGCAGCATTATACCATCGTCTGAAATTCCTATTTGACGAGGCTCTTGCTCGTTTTGTTCCAGAAGCCAATGCTAGGCCTCTGTACGAATGTTGGGTACTAAACAGTTGAGATATTTATTGTCTAATATTATATAATGTGCTATAATATTAGGCATATGAAGCTCAGCGACTGGGCAAAAAAGCAAGGAATAAGCTATCAGGCCGCATGG
>DASPQB010000177.1:0-7582 GCA_035625205.1 Nitrospirota bacterium
TGGTACGGGTTGGTCAAAGCGCTCGTGTTTGGGGCTGTTGTCGGACTCATTGGATGTTACAAAGGATTCCACACGGAAGGCGGTGCAGAGGGTGTGGGCAAGGCAACGACGGGCGCCGTGGTGATTTCCTGCATGCTCATCCTGATCCTGGATTATTTCCTCTCAGCCCTGTTATGGTGACCCCATGGCAATGATCGAGGTCATCGATGTGCATAAAAGCTTCGGCGAGCTTCAGGTTCTCCGCGGCGTGAACCTTGCCGTGGAAAAGGGCGAGAGCATGACGGTGATCGGCGGCAGCGGCAGCGGGAAGAGCGTGCTGCTGAAGCACATCATCGGGCTCTTGTTTCCAGACAAGGGGAGAGTAATTATCGATGGCCAGGTACTAAACGACCTCGATGAATACAGGCTGAACGAATTGCGAAAAAAATTCGGCATGCTGTTTCAAATGGCGGCTCTCTTCGATTCACTTGCGGTCTGGGAAAATGTGGGGTTTTCCCTCAAACAGCACACGAAAATGTCGGACAGGGAAATCAGAATGGTAGCAACCGAGAAGCTGGCGCTTGTAGGGCTCAAGGATGTCGAGGACAAGATGCCGGCGGAACTTTCAGGCGGAATGAGAAAGAGGGTGGGGCTCGCGCGCGCGATTTGCATGGATGCCGCCATCATCCTCTATGACGAGCCCACGACGGGTCTTGACCCGATTGCAGCAGACGCGATCAATGATTTGATCGTGGATCTCCGGCAGAAACTCGGAGTGACATCTGTGTCCATCACGCACGACATGCACAGCGCATACAAGATATCGGACCGCATCGCCATGCTGTACAAGGGGGAAATCCTGGAAATCGGGACGCCCGAAGAGATCAAGAACACGGAGAATCCGATCGTTCGTCAGTTTATTACAGGAAGCGCAAAAGGGCCGATAACTGCAGAGTGATGCGGGTACAGTTGTGGAGCACTATTACAGGTCTTTTTTGCGAAGTTCGACAGTTCAATATGAAGGCAGCAGGCCTAGGTAGAACGGAGTTCGCATGGCCAAACTGAGCGCGGAAGCAAAGGTAGGTTTGCTGGTTATTGCAGGATCAATTATCCTGCTCTACATGACCTTTGCTGTCGGTAAGTACCAGTTCGGGGAGCAGAAGGGATATCTCCTGACGGCAGTTTTTGACTCAGTAGCCGGTCTCGATTTAAAGGCATCTGTACGGATGGCCGGTGTGAAAATCGGCACTGTGGAAAAAGTAGAGCTTGATGACAGCCATGCGAGAGTGACCATGAGGATAGCCCCGGACGTGCACATCCCGCGCGGGACCGAAGCCAAGATCAATACCCTGGGGCTGCTAGGTGAGAAATATGTCGAGTTTGTCCCGCTCAAGACCGGAAGGACCGAGCAATCTCCGCCGGGCGAATCTTCCTTTTACGGCCCGGGCGAACAGGTGCAGAAGACGGAAGCACCGAGCGATGTGGATAAGCTCATCAACCAGCTGTCTGCAATATCGGATGACGTGAAGCAGATAACAGGATCACTGCGCCAGGTTCTCGGCACCCAACAGGGCGAACGCTCCATGGAAGACATGCTCCATGATCTGCGTCAGACCACGGAGAACATCAAGGAATTCTCCTATACCCTGAAGAGCGATGGCGGCGAACTGGTCCTGAGACTGAACGAACTTGTCGCCAGCCTTAATGGAGTCGTCAACGATAACCGCGATAATCTTAAAGTGACCATGGAAAATGTGAGAGAGGCGTCGAAAAAAGCTGAACTGGCCCTGACGTCCATTGAAAATACGGCACAGAAGATAGACAGTGGATCAGGCACGATCGGCAAACTTGTCAACAATGACAGCATGTACACCAATATAAACAATGCCGCCAAGGGGCTCGACGATTATGTGTCACGGATCGAACGTATGAAAACGATCGTAGGGTTCCGGTCTGAATATATGTTTCCACAGTCCAAGAGTTACGCTACGCTGGAAATCAAGCCGCGGCCGGACACGTACTATATCATAGAAGCGACATCTGACCCATTTGGCAACTATACGTGGCAGCAAACGACAGAAACTCCGCCTGGCGGTACAGTCACGACGGAAACCTACCAAAGTACATTTAAATTCAGCATTGAATTCGCAAAGAGGTGGGGAAACCTTGCCCTTCGTCTTGGACTTATCGAATCTACAGGCGGCGCCGCAGTCGACTATTTCGCTTTTGACGACCGGGTCAAATTCAGTCTCGACTCCTGGAATTACAACAGTCAAGAGCCTGGTAACTTAAATCCCCATCTGAAGGCTACGGCAAGCTACAGCATAAACAAGTATCTCTTCGTGGACGCAGGGTATGATAACTTCCTGAACCGCCAGCGCAGGTCGGCCTTGGTCGGACTAGGTCTGCGGTTTGATGATGAAGATCTGAAGTATCTCCTGGGAAGCGTTCCTATCAAGTGACGGTTGAAGCAGGTCTTACCTTGACATTTACTGGACAGTTTCATAGAATACGGCAAAGGAGCGTAGCGTGAATAAGCAGATCACGAAAGCAGTTTTTCCCGCAGCAGGCCTGGGGACCCGATTCCTGCCTGCAACAAAAGCCTCCCCGAAAGAGATGATGCCGCTTGTCGACAAACCACTGATCCAGTATGTCGTTGAGGAGGCAGTATCGTCGGGCATCGATCAGGTTGTCGTGATTACCGGTCGTGGAAAACGGTCAATCGAGGACCATTTCGATGTTGCCTTCGAGCTCGAAGAGGACCTTAAGGCGAAAGGTAAACACAAATTGCTTTCGGAAGTACAGCGAATCGCCAACCTTGTGACCTTCTGCTATATCCGCCAGAAGAAGGCATTGGGACTCGGCCATGCGGTTTTAATGGCGAAGCGCGTCATCGGTGATGAACCATTTGCAGTCCTTCTCGGCGACGATATCATCGATGCCGAAGTCCCGGCACTGCAGCAGATGATGGAGGTCTACACGCGTTATCCTGCCACAATTTTAGCCATTCAAAAGGTTCCTAAGTCCCAGACGCAGCAATACGGCATTATCGACGGAAAAAAGATCGAGGATGGGATTTACCTTGTCCGGGACCTTGTAGAAAAGCCGTCACCCGATGAAGCGCCATCCAACTTGGCGATCATCGGCCGTTACATACTTACGCCCGAAATCTTCCATTCCCTGGAGAATACTAAACCGGGAAAGGGCGGAGAAATCCAGCTTACCGACGGACTGAGGCTCCTGATGAACAAACAGCCGATTTATGCCTATGAATTTCATGGAGCACGGCACGACGCTGGTGACAAGCTTGGTTTTCTCAAGGCCACCGTGGAGTTCGGATTGAAGAATGGGGAATTCGGCGATGAGTTCAGAAGCTATCTGAAGAAGCTGAAGTTATAGAATCTGAAAACCGCAAGGTGCTATGTTGTGCAAGGGAAGCATATAATACGAGGAGGCCAGTTTGGCAAAAACCGAGACTAAAAATATAGATCTCCAGCAATCCATTGAAATACCCAGGAAGATTCCCTTGCTCCCGATCAGGGACATTGTTGTTTTCCCCTACATGGTACTGCCACTGTTCGTGGGACGGGAAATGTCCATCAAGGCCATCGAAGTTGCGCTCGAGGGAAACCGGATGATCTTCCTGACGTCGCAGAAGGACATCAATGTTGAGAACCCCTCGCCGTCAGATTTGTACACCGTAGGCACGGTAGGCGTGATCATGCGGATGCTGAAACTTCCGGACGGTCGCATCAAGATCCTTGTTCAGGGAGTTGCTCGGGCAAAAACGGCCAAGTTCCTCCAGAAAGAACCATTCTACCAGGTCGAGATCAAGACCTATCCCGATGTAGCAGCGGCAATCAATCTCGAAACCGAAGCACTCATGCGTAATGTGAAAGAGCAGATCGAGAAGCTTGTGTCTTTCGGAAAGGTCATCCTCCCGGACATCATGGTGGTCATTGAGAATGTGGACGATCCGGGAAAGCTGGCGGACCTGGCAGTTGCGAATATGGGGCTTAAGGTGGAGCAAGCCCAGGAGATCCTCGAAATCACCGATGCGGTACAGAGAATCAAGCGTATCAATGAGGCGCTCGGAAAGGAAATAGAACTTCTGTCCATGCAGCAGAAGATCCAGGCTGATGTCCGGGGTGAGATCGACAAGACCCAGCGCGAGTATTTTTTACGCGAACAGCTTAAGGCGATCCAGCGAGAATTGGGCGAGACTGATGACCGTTCCGAGGACATCCGCGAACTTCGCGACAAGATAAAAGAGGCCAAGATGCCCGATAAGGCCGCGAAGGAAGCGGAGAAGCAGCTTCGCAGGCTTGAACGCATGCATCCGGATGCAGCAGAGGCTTCCATGACGCGGACGTACATAGAATGGCTTGCTGAAATACCGTGGAGCAAGGCGACCAAAGACAACCTGGATCTCAAGGCTGCCTATAAGGTGCTCGAAGAAGACCACTACGACCTTGAAAAAGTAAAAGAACGAATTCTCGAATACCTTTCCGTGCGCAAGCTGAAGGAAAAGATGAAAGGGCCAATCCTGTGTTTTGTTGGACCGCCAGGAGTCGGCAAGACCTCCCTTGGGAAATCGATTGCCAGAGCGCTCGGCAGGGAGTTTGTACGAATTTCGCTTGGCGGCGTGCGCGACGAGGCGGAGATCCGCGGTCATCGGCGCACCTATGTCGGTGCGCTTCCCGGTAGGATCATTCAGGGCATAAAGACGGCTGGCTATAATAACCCCGTGTTCATGCTCGACGAGATCGACAAAATCGGCGCAGATTTCCGGGGAGATCCTTCTGCTGCGCTGCTCGAAGTCCTCGATCCGGAACAGAACAATTCGTTCAGCGATCACTACGTCGGACTGCCTTTTGACTTGTCACGGGTAATGTTCATTACCACCGCCAATATGACTGACCCGATTCCGGGCCCTCTGAAAGATAGAATGGAAATCATTCATCTTTCGGGGTACACGGAACAGGAGAAGCTCGGCATTGCGAAGAGCTATCTGGTTCCGCGGCAGTTGGCGGAGCACGGTATAACGGAAAAAAACATCAGTATCCCCGATAAGACCATACTTGAGGTCATATCCCAGTACACGCGCGAGGCGGGTGTTCGGAATCTTGAAAGGGAGATCGGTCATTTGTGCCGCAAGGTGGCAAGAAAAGTGGCGGAAGGAGAAACGGGGCTGTTCACGATCACGCTCCAGAACCTTCACAAGTATCTCGGCGTGCCTAAATATCTGCCGGAAGTCGAACGGGACAAGGATGAAATCGGCGTAGTGACCGGCCTGGCCTGGACCGAAACGGGCGGTGATATCCTGTATATCGAAGCAACGACTATGCGGGGCAAAGGCAATCTCACGCTAACCGGCCATCTCGGTGACGTCATGAAGGAGTCGGCCCATGCGGCGCTCACCTATGTTCGGTCTCGCGCCGGCCTCCTCGGCATTCAGCCGGACGTATTCGGTAAAACAGACGTTCATATCCATGTACCCGCTGGCGCAATTCCCAAGGACGGTCCCTCGGCTGGCGTAACAATGGCAACGGCTCTAGCCTCGGTATTCACAAATGCTCCGGTCAAGAAGGACCTTGCCATGACCGGCGAGGTGACACTGCGGGGGAGGGTGCTCCCGATCGGTGGACTCAAGGAAAAGACCCTTGCTGCCCGAAGGGCCGGGATCAAGACGATGATCATCCCAAAGGAGAATGAAAAGGATCTCGATGATATCCCGAAGTATCTCCGGAAGGACATGCATTTCATTTTCGCAACGACCATGGATGATGTCATATCAACGGCTCTTAGGAAAAAAGTCGTGCGAAGAATTCCGCATAAAAGACTGCCCGGTAGATCAAAGGCCACGCATTGAACGTCGGGGATTATCGCATCAGAGAAGAGAGCTATCAGAATTATCGATGAAACTGTCTTCGTTGGGAGAATTCGGTCTGATTGATTCCATACAGAAGATGGCCGCACGGCAGTCGCCTTCCGTGTTGATCGGCATGGGAGATGATGCAGCAGCGTTAAAGATCGCTACCTCATCTATTCTGCTTGCTACAACCGATATGCTGCTTGAGGACGTCCACTTCGACCTCTCCTATACGGATTATTATTCTCTCGGCTGGAAATCAGCTGCAGTTAATCTCAGCGACATCGCGGCAATGGGCGGTATTCCCCGGTTTTGTCTGACCTCACTCGGCATCCCGTCCTCGGTATCGGTTGAACAAGTAAAGGATTTTTACCTTGGATTTAGCGCCATTCTCAGATCTTACCGCGTACTCCTGGTAGGAGGCGATACGTGCTTATCCAGGGAAAAACTTGTTGTCAATGTCGTTATGCTCGGAGAATCAGAGAAAGCGCGTATCGTATCGCGGGCCGGTGCCGAACCCGGAGACAAAATCTTTGTAACGGGAACATTAGGTGATTCCGCGGCAGGATTGGAGTTGCTTCGAACAAGGGCATGTCATAAGAAACAGGGACCTTGGGAACGGAAACTGACGCAGAAGCATCTGCGACCCAAACCACGTGTCGAATGGGGGATAAGAATCGCACGTTCGCGGTGTGCTCACGCCATGATCGACATCAGCGATGGTCTATCGTCTGACCTTGCGCACATTTGCGAGCAGAGCAGGGTCGGAGCAAAAGTATATTCTGAAGACCTTCCCTGTTCCCGGTCGCTGCACGCAGCAGAGAATGAACTCGGCAAAACTCCGATGCACTATGCACTGTCGGGCGGTGAGGATTATGAACTTCTCTTTACGGCATCGCCTCGCTGCGGAAAAAAACTGAAATCCCTTGGAGTGCCCTTGTTTGAGATAGGCGAAATAACACGGACGAGAAAGCTGGTGCTTGTCGACGGGCAGGGCATCACGAAACCGCTTGTGCCTGGCGGATATGATCATTTTTTACACTCCTAACAGACGCTGATTGGGTTTGGCGGCACATTACTATTGGATTAGCACTCCTTTTTTTCGTACAGATAATTTTAAGCGAAATGATAATGTAGTGAGAGAATAAAGAAATGAGAATATCAGTAGTTGTCCCGGTATTTAATGAACGAAGTACCATTGAATCGATCATGGATCGCATTAAAGCTGTTCCCTTTGACAAGGAAATCGTCGTAGTCGATGATTTTTCAACTGACGGGACAAGGGATATTTTGAGCAGAATGAATGGCGATATGGTGAAAGTCATTTTTCATGAAAAAAACATGGGGAAAGGCGCTGCATTGAGGACTGGTTTCTGCAATGTAACCAATGATATTGTGATTGTTCAGGATGCCGACCTTGAATATGATCCTGCTGAATACCACAAGCTGATCAAACCGATCGTTGACGGTAAGGCGGACGTTGTCTATGGTTCCAGATTCATGGGATCAGAACCTCATCGCGTCCTTTATTTCTGGCACATGATCGGAAACAAAATTTTGACATTCCTATCCAATATGTTCACGAACCTTAGCCTTACTGATATGGAAACATGCTATAAAGTATTTAGACGTGAGGTGTTAAAGAACATCACGATCGAGGAAAACAGATTCGGCTTTGAGCCAGAAATAACGGCAAAGTTATCTAAAATGGATCTAAGAATATATGAAGTA